>JBBSBS010000328.1:0-7549 GCA_038251045.1 Aggregatilineales bacterium
ATTTCGGCGGGGAAAAGTATAACGGCCTGAATGAGCATCTGGTATTGACCAAGCCGGAAGTGATCGAGAACCTGCACGCCTCGTTCTTCGCAGTAGGCAGCGAGGTGGTGGAAACCTGTACTTTTCGCGGCAATCGCCTGACGCTGAACGAGTTCGGTTTGGCGGATAAGACCATCGAAATCAATCAGACGGCGGCGCAGATCGCACGGCGAGTGGCTGACAAATTCGAGAAGGAAACTGGCATCCCGCGTTTTGTGGCGGGGAGCATGGGGCCGACGGGTAAACTGCCCAGCGGTAACGATCCTGATTTGAGCAACATCAGCTTCGAGGAATTGGCTTCGATTTTCTACCAGCAGGCGCAGGGTTTGGTGGAGGGCGGCGCGGATGTGCTGCTGATCGAGACCAGCCAAGATATTTTGGAAGTCAAGGCGGCGGTGGTGGGCATCAACCGATACTTCGCGGACAGCAATACGCGGATTCCGGTGCAGTGCCAAGTGACGCTGGATGTCAGCGGGCGGATGTTGTTCGGTACGGACATCGCGGCGGCGTTGGCGACTTTGGAAGCGCTGCCAATAGATATCATCGGTATCAACTGCTCGACCGGCCCGGAGTATATGCGTGAGCCGATTCAGTATTTGATCGAACACAGCAGCCTGCCGATCAGTGTGCTGCCGAACGCGGGTTTGCCGATCAACGTGGATGGTGAGGCGGTATATCCGATGGAACCCGCGCCGTTCAGCCAAATGATCGCGGAATTCACGCGATGGGGTGTGAGCGTGGTCGGTGGATGCTGCGGATCGACAACCGAACACATCGACCACATATACCGCGAGGTTCATGGACATTCGTATCAGGAATATCTGGAACAACACAAATCGCCGCTGCCTCCGCTGACGCTGCATAACGGGGGAACATCCACGCCGCCGGATACGAGCAAGCTGGATAAGCTGGTGGAAAAGGTTAAGTCGAAGGAACGCGAAATTCAACATGAGGCGGTGGCATCCAGCGGGATGACGGTTACGCCGATGGTGCAGAACCCCGGCCCGACGCTGATCGGTGAGCGGGTCAACAGCCAAGGCAGCCGGAAGGTCAAGCAACTGCTGCTGACGGACGATTACGAGAGTCTGGTGCAGATCGCAGTTGATCAGGTCAACAGCGGGGCGCACATGCTGGACATCTGCGTGGCGCTGACCGAGCGGGCAGATGAAAAAGAACAGATGGAAAAGGTCGTCAAGAAGCTGTCGATGGCGGTGACTGTGCCGTTGATTATCGACACGACCGAAATTGATGTGGCGGAAGCCGCGCTGGCGCTGTATCCGGGACGGGGCATCGTGAACGGTAACAATCTGGAAAACGGGCGTGACCGGATTGATAAGGTGCTGCCGATTGTCAAGAAGTACGGTGCGGCGGTGCTGAGCATGACGATTGACGAAGAAGGGATGGCGCACACCCGCGATAAGAAATATGCCATCGCCAAGCGCATCACGGAAATCGCCGTCAACGAATACGGGCTTAAGCCGGAAGATTTGATTTATGACGCACTGACCTTCCCGCTGACAACCGGACAAGAGGATTTGCGGAATGATGCGGTGGAGACGATTGAAGGCATCCGGCTGATAAAGCAGAACATCCCCGGTGTGATGACGGCGCTGGGCGTAAGCAACGTCAGCTTCGGTGTGACCCCAGCGGCACGCGGTGTGCTAAACAGTGTGTTCCTGTTTCACGCGGTGCAGGCGGGTTTGGATATGGCGATTGTCAATCCGGCGCATATTACACCATACGCCGAAATTCCGGATGACCAGCGCAAAATCGCTAATGACGTGATTTACAACACTGATCAAGACGCGCTGCCGCGATTCATCCAATATTTTGAACAAAATTCGGTGCAGAGTTCGGCTAAGGAAGTCGAAAATCCGACGGCTGGAATGACCAGCGAGGAAGCGGTTCACTGGCAGATTGTCCACCGCAAGAAGGAAGGCGTTGAGGCGCTGATTGATGACTGCTTGACACGGCAGGACGCGGTGGGTGTGCTGAATAATGTGCTGCTGCCAGCGATGAAAGAAGTGGGCGATAAGTTCGGTTCGGGCGAATTAATTTTGCCGTTCGTGCTGCAAAGCGCCGAAACGATGAAGAAATCGGTGGCGTATCTTGAGCAGTTCATGGACAAGGTGGAAGGCTCGACCAAAGGCACGATTGTGCTGGCGACAGTGTACGGCGATGTGCATGACATCGGCAAGAATCTGGTCAAGACGATATTGAGTAACAACGGTTATACGGTGCATGATCTGGGTAAGCAAGTTCCAGCGAACACCATCATCGAGAAGGCGCAGGAACTTAAGGCGGATGCGATTGGTTTGAGCGCGCTGCTGGTGAGCACATCCAAGCAGATGCCGATCATCATCAATGAGCTGGCGCGGCGCGGGCTGAAGTATCCGGTCATCATTGGTGGGGCGGCAATCAACCGACGCTTCGGGCGGCGCATCCTGTTTCTGGACGAGAGCAAACTGCCGTATGAGCCGGGGGTGTTCTACTGCAAGGATGCATTCGAGGGTTTATCGGTGATGGATAAGCTGGTGGGTACGGAACACGACGGCTTTTTACAGGAAGTCATCAGTGAGGCTTATGAGGAAATCGGTAAGGTGCGCCCTGCCAAGCGAGAACGATCCAATAAGACGAGTGATGTGAAGGCCGCACTGAGTATCCCGAAACCGCCATTCTGGGGCGCGAAGTCTATTCTTGAGATGCCGTTGGAGATTGTGTTCAAGTACCTGCATAAGCCGGAGTTATTCCGGTTGTCGTGGGGGGCAACCAATACGCATGGTGATGATTGGACGAAGTTGGAAAAGGAATTTGAAGCGCGGCTGGCAAAGATGCAGCAGGAAGCGCTGCGTAATAAGACGCTGCGTCCTCAGGCGGTGTATGGGTACTTCCCCGGCAACCGCGATGGTGATGATCTGGTGATCTGGGATTGGGAACCGTTTGCGAAGGCCAACGGACAACCGCCAGAAAAGCGGGAAGTGGCACGCTTCTCGTTCCCACGACAGAACAACGGCGAGTATTTGTGCCTCGCGGATTATTTCGCGCCGATTGACAGCGGTGTGGTGGATACAGTCGCTTTGCAGGTAGTGACGGTGGGCGAAGCCGCTAACGAAGCGTTCGAGAAGCTGCAATCCGTCGACAATTACAGCGAAGCCTATTTCTTCCACGGGTTGGCGGTACAGACGGCAGAAGCAACGGCTAACTATGTCAACCGTGTGGTGGTGAACCAGCAGATGGGCATCCCCAACAATCAAGGCAAGCGTTATTCGTGGGGTTATCCGGCCTGCCCTGATCTGAATGACCACACGCTGGTATGGCAGTTGATGCCACAGATTGCGACCGACATCGGCGTGAGCTTGACGGAAAGTTTCCAGCTTGTGCCGGAACAAAGTACAGCGGCGATTGTCATTCATCATCCGGATGCCAAGTACTTCAGCGTGGGCAGCCTCGACCGGACGGCACAGATTTTGGGCGAGGGGTAAACCCAATAAGGTAGTTATAGGTGAGGTGTAACGATGGCAAGGAACATTACGCCTGTTGAATGGAGCGAAAGAGAACGCCTGTACGGTGGCAAAATCGTGGCTGAAAACGTGACATACGAAGATTACCTGAGCGGTGAATACGGTATCCATGCGGAATGGATTAATGGAGTTGTGATTGAGATGTCACCGATTGAAGAGTCGCACGATGCATTGTCCCGATTCTCATCTGCCCTATTCGACACTTACCTCGAACTGACGGGTGGTGGACGCGTATTGCAAGATCCGATGGTGATGAAAACATCGCCCAGCTTACCGGGTCGTCAGCCAGATTTACAAGTATTACTACCTGACCGGATGCATCTCTTAAAGCCAACCGAGGTAGCGGGCGCGGCTAATCTGGTTGTCGAAATTGTATCGCCAGAAAGCATGAAACGTGACCGAGGCGACAAGTTTGAAGAATATGAACAGGGCGGCGTACAAGAGTATTGGATTGTTGACCGCATCCATAAGGAAGCCCTGTTTTATGTGCGAGGAGACGATGGCTTGTTTCAGAGCAGACTTCCCATTGTCGGCATTTATACGTCTTATGTTCTGCCTAAACTAAAAATCGCTGTAAGCATTTTTTGGCAGGACACCTTTCCGAGTACGCGGGAAGCCGTGAAGATGGTTGAGGCGATGCTTAAAGAGGCATGACTTATGAACGTTGTATTCATCAAAACGGTATATAACAAACCGTTCAACCAAGATTAGCAAATCAGAAATCGCAAAAACATTATGAGTGAGAGACAACCACGGGGTTGCAAACGTAGTTTGTTGAGTGTGCTGGGCATCATTGGCGCAATCATCCTGTGCGTCGGTGGCACGACATTGGGTTTGGATGGGGCGTGCGTGGCGGATGTCGGCCCGCGCATGGTTATTTATCCGGGGGCGACTGTCATCAGCAGAAACCATACCTTTTTCCAAGACTTTGGCATGGGTGAAACAGGTATTGTTTTGCATTCGGAGGATGACCCGGAGAAGGTGCGCAGCTGGTACGCGGTGACGATTTCGGATGTGCTGCGGAAGCGCGGATCAGCGGGAACTTTCGGCAAGGTGAAATGGCAGGTAGAAAGGGCGAGCGACGGTACGGGCAGCGACATTGCCCTGTATTCCCAATGCGCCATGTAATGAAATGTATCTATTGATTGTCGCCACGTAAGAGGATAGCAAATGACCTTAACTGATTTCATAACAGCGATACCAAAGGTTGAACTGCATGTTCATCTACAGGGCGCGACGCAGCCGGAAACATGGCTTGAATTGGCGCGGCGAAATAGCGTGAAGCTGCCAGCGGATACGATTGAAGGTATGCACGAATGGTTTGTGTTTACTGATTTCCCACACTTCATCCAGATTTATATGGCGGTGTGTTCAACCGTGCGAACAGCCGATGATGTGGAATTTATGGCGCGGGAATTCCTGCGCGGGCAAGCGGCACAGAACATTCAATATACCGAGATAACGTATACGCCGCACCTGCACTACAAGATTGCAGGGTTGGATGGACGAACACAACTGGACGCGCTGAACCGTGCGCGAAAATGGGCGAAGGAAATACACGATATTGACTGCGGCTTCATCCTCGATATTTCGCGGAATGTGACGGCTGAAGAGGGTTTGTGGACAACGGATCTGGCGATCAGCGGGATGAACGAGGGTGTGGTGGCGCTGGGGTTAGGCGGCCCGGAAGTGGGTCATCCACCAGAGAAACATGCTATTTCATTCAAGAAGGCGCACGAGGCTGGATTGGCCTGCATCCTGCACGCAGGGGAAACCGAAGGGCCAGCAAGCGTCTGGGGTGCGATTGAGCAGGGAACAGTACGCATCGGGCACGGTGTCCGGTGTATGGAAGACCCGAAACTGGTGGATTATTTGCGCGAGACGCAGATTCCACTGGAGGTTAACCCAACCAGCAATATTTGCTTGCGGGTGTTCCCCAATATGGAGTCCCATCCGTTACCGAAGCTGATCGCCGAGGGGTTGTATGTGACACTCAATTCGGATGATCCACCGATGTTCAATACCACGCTGACAAATGAATATGTGGTTGCGGCGCAGGTGTTTGGGATGGATGTGGAGGCACTAACAGGGTTGGTCATCAACGGAGTGCGGGCGAGCCGACTGCCGGATGGGGAGAAGGCTGATATGGAAGCTGAATTTAAGCGCGAGTTCGCAAGGCTAAGACAAGAAATTTAGAGTGAGTAACAAACGGCATATGACACACATCTCTTTCCGCGAACGGCTAAAACAGCAGCAGCCCATCCTTGGTGATGGGGCGATGGGGACGCTGCTGCACCAGCACGGCGTACCGATTAGCACCTGTTTTGACGCGTTGAATTTGACGCATCCCGAACAGGTGGAGCGCATCCACCGCGAGTATCTGGAGGCGGGGTCAGAACTGATCGAAACCAATACGTTTGGCGCGAACCGTTACAAGCTGGCGAAGCACGGATTGGAAAATCAGGTCGCGGAAATCAATCGGGCGGCGGTGGAACTGGCAAAACGGGTGATCGTGGAGAGCGGGCGCGATGCCTATCTGGCGGGGTCGGTCGGGCCGTTGGGTGTGCGGTTGAAACCATTCGGGCGGGTGAAGGCAGATGAGGCACGGGCGGCTTTCAGCGAACAGATCACGGCGCTGGTCGAGGCCGGAGTGGATGTGATCTTGATGGAAACCTTCAGCGACCGTATGGAAGTACTGGAAGGACTGGCGGCAGCACGAGAAATCGCGCCGGATATGCCGGTTATCTGCCACATGACCTACGGGCAGGATGACCGCACTGTGTTAGGTGATTTACCGGCACAGGTGGCACGTGACCTGTATAACGGCGGAGCTGATGTGATTGGCGTGAATTGCGGCGGGGGGCCACAGCAGCTTTCACGTATCCTTCAGGCGATGCGGCAGGCTGTACCGGAAGCGGTGGTTTCCGCTATGCCGAACGCAGGCTTTCCGGAGTCGGTGGGGGAACGGATGATGTATCCGGCGACCGAAGAATATTTTGCTGATTATGCCCTGACCTTCAAGGCGATTGGCGCGAAGATGATCGCGGGATGCTGCGGGACGACTCCGGCGCACATTAAGGCGATGCGGCAGGCGTTGGATAACCCCAACCTGCCCCTGCCCCAGATTCAGGTCTATGAAGCGCATGGTGATGATTTGTTGGCAGTTCCCGAACGCCCGACCGAATTGGCGCGTAAATTAGGGATCGGACAGTTTGTCATCACGGTCGAGATGGCTCCATTACGGAGCTTTGTGCCACAAAAGCTGCTGGCGGCGGCGCAACTGTTGAAAGAAGCGGGAGCCGATATGGTGAACGTGGCAGACAGCCCAACGGCACGGATGCGGATGAGTCCGTGGGCACTGTGCCACTTTTTGCAGACGACGGTACATATGGAAACGGTGCTACACTTCCCGACGCGGGGACGCAATCTGCTGCGGGTGCAGGGGGATTTGTTGGCGGCACATGCGATGGGACTGCGGAATTTATTCGTGGTGATGGGCGACCCGACCAAAATCGGTGATTATCCAGAGGCGATGGATAGCTTTGATGTAGCCCCATCGGCACTGATTGGGATCATCAAACAGAAGATGAATACCGGAACGGATCAGGCGGGGAACAGCATCGGGCAACCGACGACCTTCACGGTGGGATGTGCGTTGAATATGTTCGCAAGTGACATTGACCGCGAAATCGGCACGCTCATCAAGAAGCTGGAAAACGGAGCCGACTTCGCGCTGGGACAGGCGGTGTTCGAGCCACACCGGATTGAGTTGTTTCACAAGCGCTATCGTGAGATTACGGGCGAGGATTTCAAGCTGCCGGTGTTGATGGGGTTGATGCCGTTATACAGTTCAAAACATGCGCGGTTTTTACACAACGAGATTCCGGGTGTGAGCATACCTGATGTGCTGATGGAGCGCATGGACAAAGCGGGCGAGAACGCGGCGAATGAGGGCGTAAAAATCGCACAGGAATTATTGCGTGATATAC
>JBBSBS010000329.1:0-7544 GCA_038251045.1 Aggregatilineales bacterium
ACACTTGAAGAACGGTTGCAACAAATTGCCCTGCTCTTGAGTCAAGAAATCAGTGTGCTGGAGCTACGGGATGAAATCAATAATCAGGTACAGCAAGAAATGGATCGCAGCCAACGCGAAATATATCTACGTGAACAAATGCGTGTCATCCAGAGTGAATTAGGCGAAGGTGATATTTTCCAGCAGGAGATTAATGAGGTTCGCGACCAAATCGTGAACGCGAATTTACCTGCAGATATACAGGAAAAAGCACTGAAAGAACTTTCGCGCTTGATGATGATGCCGCCGATGGCTCCTGAAGTCGGCATTATCCGCACCTATATTGACTGGCTTGTGGGACTGCCGTGGTCAAAATCCAGTGATGACAACCTCAACATCAAAAATGCTCAGAAGGTTCTTGATGAAGATCACTACGGTCTGCCTAAGGTAAAAGACCGGATTCTTGAATACATCGCGGTACGCAAGTTAGCAAGCAACAAAATGAAAAGCCCCATATTGTGTTTTGTTGGCCCACCGGGGGTAGGTAAAACATCACTTGGGAAAAGCATCGCACGGGCACTAGGGAGAGAATTCATTCGTGTGAGTCTAGGTGGGGTACGCGACGAAGCGGAAATCCGCGGTCATCGACGTACTTACATCGGTGCGCTGCCGGGTCGGATTCTTCAAACTATGCGGCGGGCAGGAACCATAAACCCGGTATTCATACTGGATGAAATCGACAAGTTGGGTATGGATTTCCGGGGCGACCCAGCATCAGCATTACTAGAGGTGCTTGACCCTGAGCAGAACAACACGTTCTCCGATCACTACCTAGAAATGCCATATGATCTCTCAAAAGTCCTGTTTATCACGACTGCCAATGACCTGGACCCGATTCCAGACGCACTCCTTGACCGTTTGGAAGTCATCGAATTCAGCGGGTATACCGAAGAAGAAAAACTAGCGATCAGTCGCAAATTTCTAATCCCAACGCAATTGGAAGCACATGGGTTGCAAGATGCGCAAATCAGTTTTGATCCGAGAGCAATTCGAGCGCTGATTCGTGAGTACACTTATGAAGGCGGGGTTCGTAACCTGAACCGTGAAATTGCCAACGTTTGCAGAAAAATCGCTAGGTTGTTGGCAGAAGAAAAGCCGTACTCAGCGAAAATCAGCCGTCAGAAAGTTGTTGAACTGCTGGGGCCGCCTCTGTTTACCAATCGTCGGGCACATAATGAGGACAGCGTTGGGTTGGTCACAGGATTGGTTTGGACTTATGACGGTGGAGACATTACCGTTATTGAAGTATCCGTTCTACCGGGCAAAGGCAGTTTGCTTATGACGGGGCAGCTCGGCGAAGTCATGCAAGAATCAGTGCAAACTGCGCTGAGCTACGTGCGATCACGAGCGACTGACTTTGATTTACCAAGTGATGATTTTGAGAGCTACGATGTGCATTTGCACTTACCTGAGGGTGCAATTCCAAAAGAGGGTCCATCAGCCGGAATCACATTAGCTATTGCCATTCTCTCGGCTTTTACCGAGCGCAAGGTGAGAAGCAATTACGCTATGACAGGGGAAGTTACACTACGGGGAAAAGTGCTAGCTGTTGGCGGAGTCAAAGAAAAAGTTTTGGCTGCGCGACGGGCAGGAATTACGCACGTCATTTTGCCAGCCGAGAACAAGAAGGATTTGATTGATATCCCTAAAGAAGCGCTGGATGAACTACACATCTCATTCGTAAGCGATATGCAGCAGGTTATTGACAAGGTATTGCTGGCTCCCCCCCCCTGATGGTCGGAAACGGGATAAGGATCGCCAAGAAGAGGAAAAAGACGAACCCTCAGAAACGGCAATGCAAACATGAGCACATCAATAGATGATCTATGGCAACTTATTAAAAGTGGGCGCAACCACCGAACTGAATGGTTTAGCGAGCAATCAGCCCCAGATATGTTGGGCGAAACATTGGTTGCGATGGCAAACAGCGTTGGCGGCACCGTATTGCTTGGTGTGACCGGTCATAACGGCAATATTGTTGGGGTGCGTGACCCCGCCGAAGCGGTTGATACCATATTGCAGGCTGCGCTAGCCATTGAACCTCATCTGATTGTGCCACTGCCCCAAGTTGTCCGACTCAGCGGGAAATCAATCGTCATTGTTCAAATACCTACCGGAATGCCTCACGTTTATGGGCTTAGGGGCCGCTACTTACAGCGTCAGGGTATCGATAATACCCCGCTTAACCCACCTGAATTGCGGCGATTAGTGGTCGAGCGCGGTGAAGCCAGTTTTGAAACTGAAATTGTCCCTGACGCAAGCATCAGTGATTTGGATTGGGAAAAAGTAAAAACCTATGCCACCAGCCTCAGCGGTGTGGGTGAAAATACCCCCGAACAAATCCTGATCAAGCGGGGATGCCTAACGGACCACAACGGCACATTAAAGGTGACCTACGCAGGAATGCTACTCTTTGGAAAAGATCCTCATCGGTTTATTCGCGGCGCGGATATTACAGCCGCGCGCTTCGCCACCGAGACGATGAGCGATACTTTCACAAGGCAAGATATGAGCGGCACGCTACCTGACCAAATACGTCGAGCAGAAACGTTTCTGGTCGATCACCTCCGAAAAGGTATCCAGCTTGGTTCAACGATGGCACGGGCAGAGACATTTGAGTATCCGATGGAAGCAGCCCGTGAATTGGTTGTGAACTCGGTCGCTCACCGCGACTACCGCATTAACGGTGATGGCGTGCGACTTTTTATTTTCAGCAACCGAATGGAAGTTACCAGTCCGGGTCGATTACCGGGGCCGGTCACTATTGCAAACATCAAAGATGAACGCTTTTCGCGCAATCCGGCGATTGTGCAAGTGCTTTCGGACATGGGATTCATTGAACGATTGGGATATGGGGTTGATCGTGTCATTGACCTGATGCAACAACAACAGTTAAGTGCTCCAGAATTTGAAGAAACGGCTGGTGGATTTCGTGTCATTCTTCGAAACGCCAACACCAAGCCAAAACTACAGGCTCCGATTCTCAATCCTGTCGCACAACTCAATGGGTCATATCGCGGTGTAGAAATTAATCCCCGACAGGAAGAAGCGATACTATTTCTGAACCGTGAAGCCGGAAATAAACGTATCACCAACAGCGACTTACAATCCCTTTGCCCGGATGTTCATCCAGAGACAATACGGCGTGATCTAGCCGACTTAGTCACCAAGAACATTCTCCGAAAAATGGGGCAAAAGCGCGGATCATATTACGTCTTTACACCGGAATTAGTTGAGAGCAAATAAA
This sequence comes from Aggregatilineales bacterium, assembly GCA_038251045.1. Taxonomy (GTDB): domain Bacteria; phylum Chloroflexota; class Anaerolineae; order Aggregatilineales; family Phototrophicaceae; genus CFX2. Next base: position 3,287 of record JBBSBS010000329.1, read on the forward strand.
CATGGCACGTATCCGCGTCATCATATGGTTGGCGATGCTCGTTCTGGCAGGATGCAATCTGAGCCAAACAGACGAGCCTACACCAATCGCCTCGGTTCCAACCTCAACAGTAACCACAGCAACGACCCTCAATTGTGATGATCTGGTCACAACCGCACTCAATCGGGCAAATAAGGTTTGCACAACACTAGGACGCAATCAAGCATGTTATGGTAACAACCTGATTGATGCCGAATTGCAGGCAAATGCCACGACCACCTTCAGCAAAGAAGGCGACATTGTAAATGTGGATTTAATCCGTCGGCTTACAACCGCCCCCTTAGACACGACAAAACAGGTGTGGGGCATTGCTATCATGAAGATACAGGCAAATCTGCCGGATACGCTGCCGGGGCAAAATGTTACTTTCCTCCTTTTTGGAAACGCTGTATTGGACAACATCACACCTCAAATGAAGGCGGTTGTGCTGAAAACGGGCGTGGGTGGAGCAACATCGTGCAGCGAAGCACCTAAATCGGCATTACTGTTACAAGCGCCTGAAGGGACTCAGGCAACGATGACCATTAATGGAGCAAGTATTTCACTTGGTTCAACAGCCTATTTGACGGCGGAAGAAAATGCAGAACTCACCGTTGCAACTATTGAAGGTTCGGCAGTGGTTAGTTCATTCAACATCACACGTGTAGTACAACCGGGGGCGCAAGTGCGTCTGCCGCTGGGTGATGGTCTTCTGGTCAGTGGGCCGCCATCAGAACCAGAACCATTTGACCTGCAAGAAGTGGGGCAAGCGCCGCTACCCCTATTGGAACGTGTAGTACAGCTTCCTCAACCTATTGCGCCTGCCGCCCGTCCAACAAATACCAGCATCCCAGTCGTGTCCACAAGCTGTGCGGCGCGGGCGGATTGGAACTTTAGCTATACGATACAGACCGGGGATACCCTGTTCAAAATTGCACAGGTATTTGGTGTGAGTGTAAGCGAACTGCAACAAGCAAACTGCATCACGGATGCAAATCAAATCCAAGTTGGGCAGCTGCTGCGTGTACCGAGGCCAATACCGACTGCATCACCACAAACAACTATACAACCCACGAACACGCTTGCTCCAACCGCGATTAATCCCAATTTGCGAGCTGATAGCACGCAATTACAACAAGGCGATTGCACAACTATCCGCTGGGATGTAACGAATGTGAGTCAAGTCTACTTCCAAGGGCAGCCTGTCAAAACAAACAGCCAGCAGGTTTGCCCGCGGGTCGATACAACGTACACACTGTTATTGGTTTATGAAGATGGTAAACAAGTGCCGTATTCAGTGCGTGTTCTGGTTGTGGTGCCACAAGCGACAACCGAGCCACAATCCCCTCAATAGTGATATTCGTAGTGCAATCGTCAGCTTTCTACAATAGTGTGAGCAAGTGGGGCGTGGTATGCTACGCTGCTTGGTGACCGTCTAGGCAGGGGTTTTATGATGAAGATTCGTTATCTCATTTTGGTAATGCTGTTTGTCAGCGCAGCATGCAGTCCTGCGGCTGCACCAACGCCAACTGCTGTGGCCCAAGTAGTACCATCCGCTACCGTGGTAGCAACACTGACTCCAATAGCAGCAACTGAGATTTCACCCACTGAAACGGCCACGAGCACAAGCACAGCAACTGAGTCACCGACCATAACCCCAACAGCAAGTATCACACCAACCCCTTACCCACTTCCGCAAGCAACCGTAGGATTCATATTTGATAATTGGGAACTACTGACCGTCTCCAAAGATGTCCTCATAAGCTTGAACACGCCACTTGTGGCCTTCATCAACCAGAATGACAAAGATGCCATTTCGAATCAGGGAACCCCGCAACCAGCAACGGGGTTGGAAACCCTTTACTATGCCTCACCCACCAATTCAGGGAGTCGCATTCCGGTGATGCAACTGGCATCCAGCACGAATAACCAGATTTATATTTCCGCGAATGGGCATTCGGTAGCGTACTTCAAAGACGGACGTGCAACCAACACGACCGAAGCTGGTGGGTTATATATGCTTAATCTGGATAACCGGATTAGTGGGCGCATTTTGCCAATCAACTCATTGGTGCAGCGTGGATTTTTCAGCGATCCCGTTTGGACGCGGGATGGTTCAAGGTTGGCGATGGCAGTAGCTACCGGATATGACATTGATATTTTTACCATTGGTAGTGATGGGGCGAACTTAAAGAATCAGACCAATACTGGCTCTTACGAAGTCTGGCCTTCCTGGTCACCGGATGGTAATTCACTTATGTTTGTATCCGATCGTGATACGTGTCCAAGTTGGATTCCGGGTGACACGAATGCCTGCGATCCATCGTTAACCGCCGCTCCAGTTGAAGGCGATGTTGTCGGCAGCATTTATATATTAGACATCAACAGTGGAGAAACGCGTAAAGTGACGAATGAGAAGGTAAGCGAAGCTCCGCGATGGTTGAACAACACAACGATCACTTTTGCTACAGGAGACCCAACATTAGGTGATCCACCCGCACGCCGTCTGTGGATTGCAGATGTTAACAGTGGCACTACCCAGGAAGTTAAATTAGCTGACGGGAGTGATGGCAGCATTCGACTATCAGAAGCATGGGCGGCAGATGGCAGCGCTGTGGTTTACCAGAGCGTGACCAATACAGGTTCGGAAGTTATTGCTGTGCGCCGAAATGGTACACTCATTGGACGGACGAACGAACTCAGCTTCCCACGTTTCGGCATGAGTGCGTCATGGGTCAGAGATGGGTCAAGGATTGCAATTGGCGGTGTAAACGGTCAGTGCCAGTATGGGGCGCGCGTTCTTGATTCGGCATTCAATTTCGTTACGCGGGGCAATCCACCACCCGGTATGTGTAACCCCGTGTATTCACCAGATGGGGCATGGATCGCTTTTACCGGAGTAAATCCCCGCGTCGATGGACGCGTTGATGTGTTGGTAGCCAATCCTAACGGAACAGGCACGCTCAATATGACCGGTGCGCTTAAAGGAACAATCAACTTGATCGGCTGGGTTGGTGGGCAATAAGCTTGGCTGAGAAACAGCCGAAACGGTATAGTTCTAGCAAAAGATCGATTCTAGCTATTGGTTTTTGCCAATTTATGACCATTGGCGAAAGGGAATGAATATGACTCAATTGACAGATAAGATTGCGATTGTTACAGGGGGCAGCCGGGGCATCGGGCGCGGAATTGCCCTTGAACTCGCAAAACGCGGCGCGACAGTTGTGGTTAATTACAACAGTAATGCCGATGCCGCCAATGAAGTGCTCGAGAAAATCACTAGCAACGGCGGGCAAGCGATGGCTTTTAAGGCAGATGTGGGCGAAGAAGAAGGCGCAAATGCCCTGATAAAAGCGGCAATTGATGCCTACGGCAAGTTGGATATTCTGGTCAACAACGCCGGAACGACCCGTGATAACTTGATTATGTTGATGAAAACAGAAGACTTTGATACGGTTATTCAAACGAATTTGCGCAGCACTTGGTTGTGTTCAAAAGCAGCGGTTAAGAGCATGATGCGTAAACGTTATGGACGGATCATCAATATTACCAGCATCAGTGGTATCGCCGGCAACGGTGGGCAATCTAATTACAGCGCCAGTAAGGCTGGTATAATCGGTTTGACAAAGTCACTGGCACGCGAAGTTTCATCACGGAACATTACCGTGAACGCGGTCGCACCGGGTTTCGTACTAACAGACCTGACCAAAGATTTACCTTCTGAAATGACCGATAAGTTAAACGAAAATATACCGCTTGGGCGTTGGGGCGCAATTGAGGATGTGGCCTACTCAACCGCGTTTCTCGCCTCTGATGAAGCTGCATACATCACGGGGCATGTGCTAGTGGTGGATGGCGGAATGGCAATGTAGAAAAGGAATACACCATGCCCACTATTTTTTCAAAGATTATCGCAAAAGAAATACCTTCAAGTATTGTGTATCAGGATGAACTGGTGACGGCCTTTAAGGACATCAATCCGGTAGCGCCGATACATATCCTGATTGTACCGAATAAAGAGATCGCCTCGACCAACGATGTAATAGCTGAAGACGAGAAAATGTTGGGTCATCTTTTTACTGTAGCCAAGCAAGTTGCCAAGGAGCTGGGTGTTGCGGACAGTGGTTACAGGCTGATTGTGAACAATGGCAGCGATTCAGGGCAAGAAGTACCCCACCTGCACATCCACTTGATTGGTGGGCGAAAGTTAGGGCCACTGGTTCACATAGTTGATTGAGCT
>JBBSBS010000330.1:0-7501 GCA_038251045.1 Aggregatilineales bacterium
GCCTACATTAATGTTGAATACAAACCAATAAGTGTATAAGCGTTTAAAGCGGCATCAATGCCATTCGCAAAAGGCATCATAATCTTCTTTAAATTAAAAAGCTTTGCTTTTTGTATCACGCAAAGATGTCGTTTCCCTCAAGCAACGCGGGTTGCAAGATAGTTGCACCGTGCTTCATATTGTTTTTTGAAGAAGCGGTATTCATCTTTGGGCTTCGCCCTTTCCGCAGCGTGCGTTTGACCGTAGCTGATGGTGGGTTCAAATATCCCTGCCCCATTGCGATCCAGGCCCCGCCATAAGTAGCGCTCATCACAACCTATTTTTTGGACATAGCGTTTCAGTCGTTTGGGATTCTCAAAGTATAGCTTCAAGGGCTTTTGTAAATAAGCAGGCTGGCTGGATGACTCCAGCGCGGGCGACCCGCAACAAAACCGCTCGATCACTGCTTGAACATTCCGATAAACTTTTCTGGCTTGTCCGAAATAAGGATGCTGTTTGATGCCATGAGGGATATACGTGTTTGATATACGCCACCGATAAGCGGTGATTTGGGTGTGTTTACCATCCTTGATGATATGAGCTAAATAGGGTTGTGCATGATCAGGAATCACCGCTGACCATTGGTTCGGTTCAACATGATATTGAGCATAGTTTGCCCGAACCGTCAGGGTGTCGCTAAGCTGCGTTTGTTCCCAGCGGCGGAGGGTATCTTCCCCGCGGCCAAACAAAGAGACCAGCACTTTTTTGGAAATAGTAGGCGCTTCACGGTGCGCCATCCACCCTGCGTAAAGCGCAGCTTCAAATGCCTCATGACTATCCGAAATACTGATGTACATATCACGGATGCCGGGTGAATTGGTGGTGATCAGCGCCGGACTTTGTCGGAGTGCTGCTTCTGCGAGGCGAGGCGCAACAAAGCGGGGAGAGCGAATGTACAGCGTCTCTTGATAGCGATCTACATCCCAGAATACCCCTACCCCACTGCGGATAAGACGATTGAAGTGATCACGGGTGATGATCACACCAAATCCTTCCAGCGCTTCATAAAATGCGTTCCGAAGGATTTTCCCTGCACCCGAGTCTTGACGCACCAGTTCACGACCAACAACCCACAAACGGAATTCGGCGGCGCGACCGAGGGCAATACAAAGCCGACCAATTTCAACATCCATCCGCAGCGGTTTGTAAACCACTTTTGGGGATGCAGTGGTCTCGATAACTGAGGACAGCCAAGCACAAGAGGCTGATGGAGCAAGGATGCGGAGCGCTTCTTCGCGTTCAACACAGGGAAAGGTTTCAAATTGAATACGTTTAGCGTAGCAGGCTTTCAGGGCATCGTCCCCATGATTGGCAACGATACGGGCTATAACCAACGCGCGGTTGCGTGGATTCCCGGCGAGGTCATGCCAGAGATCTACAATCGCTTTGGGATCCACGGGAGTAACCATCGCCATCTCTACACTTGTTCCTTGTAGAGAAAGGGAGCGGTTAGGGTTTTTGGCACTTGAGAGTGACGATAAATAGATATTCTTTTGAGTTGGAGGCTGGTGGCAGAATGAAGATTATAACAATCATCCGGCAGGCAAATAAGAAACCAGCCGGAATATCGCACTCCAGAAGTTAAAAATAAGGTTTGAAAATTATTAGAAAAATGCAAATTTAAGCCATTCCATGCCGAAATGACTTGCGTGCGCCGAACATTTTCGTTATCATGTTTCATGATATCTCCAATGTCCGGGCGCATTCTTCAGCCGCCCCGGCGGTTGGTTGAATGCCTTCTAGAACTTGTCACGGCTCGGAAGGCATTTGCTTTTATAGGGTAAGTTGTGGTGTTCTCACACCTGTGGTGTCCCTCCTCTTCTTAGGACACGATCCCCGTTAGTTCATATCACTCCATCAAGACAAATAAAAAAGCGTCCTCCCTCATGTTTTGAGAGTGACGCTCCTTTGTTGGATAACTCAGGTGTTTGTACCAGATTTTGTGTTATAATCAGGTACATCGTCGGACTCGGGTAATGAGTTCGGCAATCCCTTGAAACCCTAAGGCGGGCTTCGGCAAAAAGGCGAGCGGCAAACTCGTCTTTTTGTTTGGGGTATTGTTAAGATTGAGTATAACCCTACCAAGCGACTCGCGCAACCGAATCCTGACTCAAAATCACAAACGCTATATTATTGCACGATTAAATTAACCTGATCAAAGGTTTTAACGGCTTCCAGCAGCACGTTCTTGACCTCATCAAGCGTCTGCACACCGCTTTCTGCTAACCGATTCGCCAACTCAGCCGCCGTTTTGAAAACCTCGATATATAACCCTACATTGACCCTCAACAGCGATGTTTCATAGATTTTGAGATCTGCCTGATGTCTGGCCCAGACGAAAATGCCACAGATGGCGATCCCGGTGGCCGATATGACCAAATCAACACCCACTGAATCACGGAATTCATCCACATTGGGGGATTGGGTGATAACAAGGTTGATCTCTAAGCGGGTGTTGTGCTGCATTAACCCCAGTTTAGTTAAGACCAACGATTCGATTTCCTCTTTATTTTCGCCGACCGGAATATTCTCTAAGGCACCACCATAGATGGTGACGATGTAATCCTCGCCTATGATGTCCCATGCTGGGAATGTGCCCTTCTCGGCAAAAAGTTCCAGCGAGAGACTTCTCTCTGTCGGATTGACTAGAAGATTGCCTTCGTCATCAGAGTTTAAAACCACATAGTAATGGTTCATTTCTTGGCGTTTAACCTCACTAGCGCCATCCTTAACTCCCCTGCTCGCAAACGCTTAACGGGCTGCCACGGAAGGTATACGTCGATAATCTTGGTTTCAGGATTGCCCAGCCACAGGACTGTTCCTACCGCCATATAATTCCCGATCTTTGACCAATCGCAAGACGGGCTGTCCACCATCTACCTGTGAGTAACTCACGAACAGATCTGGAATGGGATTCATGATGGCTCTTTTATTGTATGTTCCTCAGCGCAGCAACAAAGTTCATGGAGCTATCGGTGTTCGTGCTGGCTCGAATAAGCACAGTCGGTTCATCATCGTCTTCAAAGACCGGCATAGCAAAATTTGGCGCGGCGATTTGTTTGGGACCACCCTGCCCCGCTGATTGTGATTCCTGTTTGGGTTGTATCACCTGCTGCTGTTGTTGCAAGATTTGCATGAATTGTTCCAGCGCCTCGGCGGTATTGGGCGCGAACTGGGCTTTGTATTGAGGGAAGACCTCAAACAGAATCGGCAAATCGCCCTGCTCCAATGCATAATAGAGAGCGACGGCTTTGCGCAGATTGGTGATTTCCTGTTTTCCGGTTTTCCAGAAGTTGAGGATATCCTCCACATGCTGATCGGTTGGGTGGTCATTGCGGAATTGATACTTCCGCGTGTGGCGAGGAACGGGTTTACGCTTTGTTTGGGACTTTTTCTTGGCTGCCATCATGCCCTCCGAATGGTGTCGCTCTAATGTGTGTCGCACCTAGGTGTGATTTTGGTTGTTTTTATTGCCAATTGGCATTATAGTATCTAATGGATCAATACGCAATAAATACCACCAAGTATGGAAAGGATTTGGCAAATGCGATCTGGGGAATTGGCAAAACTACTTGGGGTAGCTGACCAAACACTGTTGAATTGGATGAAACAGCCTGAAGTAAACTCGTACTTTAGCCGGGAAGCACTTGGCTCGGCTGGTTCTGTTCAACGTGTTTATACAGAAGAAGACGCAATAATACTGAATAGTATACGGGAACTTCGTTCCAATGGAACCAACGATTGGCAGGAAATTGGCCAATTGCTTGCTAATGGGTTTCGGAATCTGGAATTTCCTAAGAATGCGCTGATTACAGATACGCGTGTCATCCCTGTCCCCATGGCTGAACAGGCTACTCAGCTTGCTCAGGTGCTTCAGGAACGTGACTCTGCTTTAGAGCGCGCTGCTGAACTTTCAAGCCGGCTTGAAGAGGAAAGGGCAGGGCGAAAAAGAGATAATGAACTCGCACAATCTGAACTTCGGCGGCTTGAGCGTGAGATCGGAAAGATGGAAGGGCGTATTGAAGAAATGCTAAAGGCAAAAGGCGAAGATAAATAGCATTTGACCAAACATCACTGGAAGTCAATAAGAAAGAGATAGACGGTTCATTCCCGTCTATCTCTTTTGAATTAGCCGCCCGGACTCGCTGTCTCCTCCGGTGGCGGTGATGGTTCACTAACTTGGATGGTGATTTGACTGGTCGAAGTCCCGCCACTGTTTGAAACAGTCAACGTGATGGTGTAGCTACCCATTGTATTGAACGTGTGTGTCGGATTCACATCGGTACTGGTTGAACCGTCACCAAAGTTCCAACTGTAAGTGATGCCATCGCCTGTGGATTGGCTGGTGAACTGTACACTCAATGGTGCATTACCAGCCGATAGGTCACTCGTAAAGGCCGCGACTGGTGGCTGCGGTGCTGGATTAACGGTGATGATCGCCTGCGCTGTTGCTGATCCTGCGCTGTTGCTCACGGTTAGGATAACGGTGTAGTTACCCGCCGTAGTGAACGTGTGCGCCGGATTCACATCGGTACTGCTTGAACCATCACCAAAGTTCCAACTGTAAGTGATGCCGCTGCCCGTCGATTGGTTGGTGAACAGGACAGCCAATGGGGCAGTGCCATTTATCACATCACTGCTGAAGATCGCCACCGGTGGTTGAACAGGTGCGGTCACTGTGATGACCGCTTGGGTCGTCGGGCTGCCCGCCGTATTGGATGCGGTCAGGATCACCGTATAAACACCGGGGGTTGTGAAGATATGGCTTGGGCTGGTTTCGGCACTGCTCATGCCATCACCAAAGTTCCAGTTGTAACTGACGTTAGTACCTGTCGATTGGTTGGTGAATTGAACCGTGAGCGGTGCATCACCAGCGATGTTACTGCTGGTGAAGGCCACAACCGGCGGCTGCTCAGGTGGAATGACCGGAGCGTTGACAGGTGGCGGGGCATCCGCAGCCGTGTAGGTGATGATCAGGCGCGGCGCGAATGCCGGATTACCCTCAAAACTCGTCGCAAACTTCCGCCCATACGAGCCGCCCGTACCCTTCAGGATGAGCGAGAGACTGTTGTTGGCCTGCCAGCCGCCCCGATTAATGACTTCCTGAATGACCGGTGCTAGTCCATCGTAGCTGTAGGCGGTGTTGGCTTGCCACTGGGCATTGGTATTGCTGATCAACTGCGCCGTGGTGAGCGCTCGTGCTGATGGACGGCTGCTGGGCAAGAAGGTCGCACTGTTATCGGCTGCTTCTGCTTTGATGCTCAGGTTGACGCTGATCCACGTATTGGCCGCTGCGTAAACTTCCAGCCGTGCCGAGTTGATGGTTGCGCCTTGCGGGATGTTGATGTTATTGAAGCGCATTCCGGTAAAGGATGCCGCCGCGCTGCTGCCGTTGCCCACCCAGACTGAGGTGGCATCGCTGTTGAAGGCGCTGCCGTCCTCATTGACATCATCGGAGGATGTATTGACCTGTGGTGTGATGGTTCCGGTAGCTGGCGCGGGTGCGACAACGCTGATGACCACATCATCCGAGCTTTGCGCATTCCGATTATCGGTGACGGTCAGCGTCAGTTGATGGATGCCAACAGTCAGTTGGATGGTGGGTGTCATTCCGGTAGCAACGATCACACCATTTTCCCGCCACACGTAGCTAATCAGGTTGCCATCCGGATCGGAGCTGCCCGTACCGTTGAGGGTGACGGCTTCACTTCCATCGTTATTGATGTCGGTCAGCGTCTGATCCAAACCGGCATTGGCTGTGGGTGACTGATTGGGGTCAATCACACCGGGTGCTGTGAAGGCGATGACGAGGCGCGGGGCGAAGGCCGGATTGCCGTCAAAACTCGTCAGGAATTTGCGGGCATATATGCCGCCTGATCCTTTCAGAATGAGCGAGAGACTGTTCCCCGTCTGCCAACCGGGTCGGCTGATGACTTCCTGAACCAACGCTGCTAGACCCTCATAGTTGTTCCATGTATTGGGCAGCCATTGACTGTTGGTGCTGCTGGTCACGCGGGTAGTTGTCAATGGACGGGTTGATGGACGGGTAGCGGTGGTGAAGGTCGCACTGTTATCGGTCGCCTCTGCCGCAATGTTGATGTTGACACTGATCCAGCCGCCGCTCGGAGTATAGACCTCAAGCCGGGCGCTGTTGATGACCGATCCGTTTGGAATGCTGATGGCATTGAAACGGATGCCGGTAAAGGCGTTGGCAGCATTGCCGGCTGTACCGACCCATAGCGTGGTGGCAGTGGTATTCAGTGTTTGTCCATCCTGATTCACATCATCCGAAGAACCGTTGACGCGTGCCGTGATGGTCGCCATTGAGGAAATCGGCGAGATGACGGTGATGGATACACTATCACTGTTGGATGCACCGCTGATATCGGTGACGGTCAGCGTGATCAGATGTGCCCCGACGGTCAGCATGACCGTTGGTGTGGCTGTGGTGGCGATGGTTGAGCCGTTTTCCTGCCACAGATAGGTCAAAGCAGTCCCATCCGGATCACTGCTGCCCGCGCCATTCAGCATGACCGCTTCCGAACCGTTGTTGTCGGCATCCGTCACTGTCTGGTCAGCGCCTGCGTTGGCGATGGGCGGAATGTTGGCAGCCGCCGACACCGTGATAAGTACCTGATCGATACCCTGTGCGCCGCCATTATCGGTGACCACAAGTGTGATGGTGTGAACCCCGATGCTGAAGGTCACCTGCGGATTGAGGCCACTGGCGATGAGGTCGCCATTTTCATACCAATCGTAGCTTGCGATCGCCCCATCGCTATCGGTACTGCCACCTCCGTTGAGGGTAATGAGTTCTGAGCCATTATTGTCCGTATCCGTAACGGTCTGGTCGTCGCCCGCCATCGCTGTGGGTGACACATTTGCTGCCGCATTGACGGTGACCGTAACGGTATCGCTTACAATCGCCGCACCGTCGGAAACCGTCAGCGTGAGGACGTAGCTGTCTGCTGCTGACGGGAAGGTTGCCATCGTCGATAAGGCATTGGCATCATCAAAGGTCACACCGGACGGGCCGCTCCATGTAGTGGTCAGGCTTGAGCCAATTGGCAAACCATCGTCGCTGGCTAAACCATTGAGCTGGACACTATTTGTCGGCAGCGTGATGACGGCATCCGAACCGGCATCCACAGTCGGCGCTTGGTTGGGCGACTCGACCACCGTGATGCTAACTGTCTTGCTGTCGATAAGTCCGCCGCTGTCGGTGACGGTTAAGGTGATGGTGTAGATTCCAACCGGGAAGTTATAGACCGTACCCGCCGCCGTGACCGTGACTGGATTGCCGTTCTCTGTCCAACTCCAGTCGAAGCTGAGTTGTGCGATGCTGTCTTCGACATCTGATGTGCCACTGGAGTTGAGGACGACTGGCGCAAGCCCATTCGTTCCAGCCGTAATCGTTCCGGCTGTTGGTGTCAGAATGACGGCTATCGGGGCATCGTTGACC
>JBBSBS010000331.1:0-7499 GCA_038251045.1 Aggregatilineales bacterium
ATTGCAGTGACCCTGTAGATGTGCCTGAGGAAGTGAATTACATCTATGAAGGCGGCGATTATGGATTTCCGCATTACTTTGGCCTACCGCCGCAAGAATCGGGTACCGTGCCGCCACTTGTGACCTTGCCCGATCATTCCGCGCCAACAGGAATTGAGTTGTATAACGGCGATAAGCTGCCACAGAAATATTTAGGGCGCTTGATTGTCTCGATGTGGCTGCGTAATGAAGTCGTTTCCATCACGCTTTATAAGATTGACGATCAACATTACACCGGTTCAGCGCGTCCATTTATCAGCGGGTTATTAGGGCCGTCGGCAGTCGTCAATTCCCCTGATGGCGGGTTGTATATCTCCAGCTTTACAGGGAATGCCATTTATTACGTTGGCAATAATTAGACGGGTTGCCATAAAAAGTTCGCAGTTAGGGATTTAACAGGAAGCGCAGGGCATCCGGCAGGCGGCGTGCCCAAGCAGCTTCGTTATGCTCGCCATCGGTTTCTACGATGTGCAGTAAATCATGCTTGAGGCGATAGCCCTTATCAATGAGCGTCTGCTTCATCCGGCGGGCGCTCTGTTCACGCGTGCCGTTGTCGAGGTAGATTTTACCTTCGACAAATGGGCGCTGCTGGATGTAAGGGTAAATTGCGCCACTGCCGATCCAAAAAGCGGGGCTCATGACCCCGGCAAAGCCAAATACATCCGGGCGCTGGAAGAAGCCGTATAGGCTGATAAGGCCGCCGAGTGAAGACCCCATGATGCCGGTGTGCTGGCGGTCGGTCAGAGTGCGAAAGTCACGATCGATAATCGGCTTGAGGGTTGTGATAATGAACGCTAGATAGTCGTCTCCGTTGCCGTTCCACACTTGCGGGAAGGGGTTGTATTCCTGAAAGCGCTGTTCGGTATTGGCGAGGCCGACGATAATGGCTTCGATATTCTCTGAAGCCAAACGACTCATCGTTTCGTCGACTTCCCATTCATTACCGGCAAAACCTATCCCTTTGTCAAACAGATTTTGACCGTCATGCATGTAGATGACCGGATAACGGCGGTCGGTCTTGTGATAGCCCGGTGGCAGCAGCACGAAGATGTCCCGCTGGTTATTGAGCTGCGGACTCCATAACCGGGGCAGCACACGCATTTCACCGGTGACCGTATGATGGAGATTGCCGCGCCATTCGGGATACGTGCGCCAGAATTGTTCCGCGACTGTCATGTCAGACTCCATACGAACGGTTGAAAATGGACGGCAAATTAATTAGTGGCGCGAGATTATGCGTCTCGATGACACAGATTGGATGCCGGAAAGTTAAAAAAGAAGTATCGAAAAAAGGGGGTGTGAGATCAAAATGAACATTTGCACCCGGGGTCATTAGTATTGAAAATGGGAAAGTGGTCAATAAACCAGTGATTTGCCCGTCCCTATCACTCTATTTTAGCGATTTTTTCTGATCAGTTGGTTAGAGAATGTATGAAAAAGGTTAAGGTTTTGGCCTCCCGTAGACCGCAAAAACGCCTTTTCCTGACGTTTTCCCTCCGCTCTCTCGTATACTTAGCACAGAAGTACTATCTTCTGAGCGAATTCTCAAGTATATTTTGTTAAGGCATGATAAAATGCTTTTTAGCGTGGATGCATTATGCATATACAAAGCAAAAGGAGACAGTAAAAATGGCCTCAGTTGAATTTTACGATGTTAAGACTCGCGCCAAGGTCAAGATCGACGACAAGCAGATAACCAAGGTCAAGATGGACACCAAGAGTGGTCCACGTTATGCCATCAAGGGCAAGACCGAAGATGGTCGTAACCTGACCAAGTTCGTCGGTGCAGCGGATTGGGAAAAACTGAAGTACCCAATCGCCAAGTAATTGTTTGATTTGCAGGAAAAAGAGGTGTCCACGTGGACACCTCTTTTGATTCGAAGTAATGCTCTTTATGTGCGTTGACGTGCTATCAACGACATTAAGGTTGTTGACTACGTGTTAGGTCGCTTTGGGTTTGCGACCCGGATATGATTTTCCACTCACAAAACGCTTCACCATAGAGACAGGCGCAGCAGCTTTTTTAGCCGGTACTGCCTGATACCAATCGGGATTAGCCGGTTTTTCGGTAATGGGTCGGCGACGGGGTTCTTTGGCGGTAACGTGATTTTCGCGCTGGGTTGTTTCCAGTTCATCGGCTTTTGTTCGCAGACGTTCGAGAAAGGCCGCCACACGCGGGTCAGACTTCTGTGTACTTGAAGCTGTTTCAGTAGGTGGGAGGGCATTTTCGTCCAGCGGTCTGATGTGAAGTGTATCCGCTTTTTTAGTCATCGTTATATATGTCCAATCACTCATACTTTATCTGAAAGAAAGACGATTGAGAACCGCCTAAGGTTTTCCCATACTGCCGGACACATTTTGGTGTGGGCAGCTTCGATGGTGGTGATGTGCGGTTGCAACTGAGCGCAAATTAGAGGTAATAAGTGGCACGGTCGCGTCACTGCGACAATCAAAACCGGATGAGAAAGAACGTGCTCATCTATGTTCATTATACCACAGATCAAGCACTTTCGGGGTTGGGCATGAACCTCGCTGGCGTGTTGTCACCGAAGCATGTGCCATTTGAAGGCTGCGAATAGAGAAAACAAAAACGACTTATCCACTGTTGGGCATAAGTCGTTTTATAGAGCCGGATCGTCAACGTTCTATGAGGTCACGAGTGTGGGATCAAGGGTTTTGATGGTGGCATAGAAACTGTTGAGGGCGGTGGGCATGAGGGTCAGTGAACCTTGTACGCTGGTGAGGTCATTATTCAGCGCCGCGTTGAGGGCATCCCCACCTGCTTTGAAATAGGTGATAAGGTAATCGGTTGCTGGCCCCATACAGACCGGGAAATTCGCTTTATCGGTGTTAAGGCTGCTTTCCAAAGTTTTGAATTGGCGAAGCAAGTCATTCATCTGGGTGGTCGACAGCTTGGCAATATCCAACTTGGGATTTGCTTTAATAAATGCGTTGTAGCCTTTGCCAATGAAGTTCTCGGTATACCAGCGGGCAACCGGACAATCAATACGCGTATAATCCCGCGCTTCGATTAGCCACGGATCAGTGATGTTCACTTTCAGTTTATCAAGCTGGTCATATACTACTAAAAGTTTGTCCGCCAGTTGAATACTTTGCTGTGCCCGTTGTTCTTCGGTCGTGGGGCTTACATAGAACCCATAAAGATCATCACCTGTTTTGGCGGCAGCCATCACCGCGTCTTTGAGGGACTGCGCACAGGGGGGGGTGACTATGGTATCGAATGTAATTTGCCACTGTTTCAACGCTAATTGCGCCTTTTGTACATCGGGCACTTTGGTGGAGATGTTGGTGGCGCGGGCGTTACTGAACACCTCACCCATGGCGCTGCCGTTGCTATCCCACCATTCCTGAGCGGTGCAGGGAATTTCGGTAGGGGTAGCGGTCGGCGGCGGCGAGGTGGGGATGATAGCCGCCAGATTGACCATTCCCGGCGTGCCATCGGTGGTGTTAGAGCCGGGGATACCTATCGCCAGTGAGACAACAATGCCGATGACGGTCAGCACTACTGTTAGCACCAACCCGATACCTACTACTTGGGTAATATCGTTACCGATAGAGCCTGATTTCATGCTCACCGTCTACTTTCCGCCAAAGCCAAAGGTCTTCAGCCCAAAATGCAATGATGTTTATACCGTTAGTGTAATTATGTTCCGAAGATGGCGCAATTCGGGGTAAAGAAATTACTTTGAACTATATAAGGGCGTGAACAAGCCACGCCCTTCACAAACACTTCAAGTATTTTATACGCGAACAGTTTCCCGTAGCCCATGCCGGACGAGCGCGGCTTCCAGAATTGACCCTACCAAACGGTCATGCTCCCAACCGGCGGCTAAGGCTTGCAGACACAAGTCGCTGTAACCGGGGTTCAGACCGGGAAGCGGGTTGATTTCCAGAATATAGGGCTTGTCGTGGTCGGCGGCATCCAAGCGGAAGTCTACACGCGAGACATCGCGGCAGTCGGTGGCGCGGAAGGTGGCGGCGGCAAGCTGTTGTAGTTCGTGAACTTGTGCCTCACTCAGCGGCGCGGGACAGTGATAGCGGTATTCATCCAAACCGGCAATGGTCTTCATTTCGTTGGTGTATACACCGGAATGATCTTCGCCGTAAGCAGCGTGGTCAAGTTCGAGGATTGGCATAAAGGTCACGTCGGGCATGTTGCCGATCAGGCCGACCATCACTTCACGACCTGCGATGTAACGCTCGACCAGAATCGGCTGGTTGTAACGTGTGAGATGCCCGGCTACGCGTTCACGGAGTTCGGTGACACTTCGCACGATGCTGTCCGCATTCGCCCCCATGCTTGTGCCTTCGGCGTTGGGTTTAACAAAAAGCGGATAGCGAAGTTCACCATCCTCATTCAGCAGTTCGCGGTTGATGGGCGCATTGGCGGATTCAAATAGTTGGAATTCGGGCGTGGGCAGCCCGTAGCTCTTAAGCACACGCTTGGTCATGGCTTTGTCGAGCGCCAGCGCCAACCCCAACATGCGGCTGCCGGTGTAGGGGATTTGCAGCATCTCTAACACCGCCGGAATTTGCGACTCGCGGGCATCGCCAAAGTGACTTTCAGCGATGTTGAAACACAGGCCAGGCTTGAACTCCAGCAGGCGGTCAATCAGGTTAAAGGGTGGCAAAATACTGGCCTCAAAGAAGGTCGATTCGTGGCCTAATCCGCGCAGCACGTTGACAATGGCATCGGTCGCGCGCGGGCTGTCCAGATCATCCCAACGGTCAGCAGGCATTCCCTCATATTGCGGGGCGTTCAATTTCAAATTGGCTAAAACTGCTATACGCATGATGCTTATCCTTCATACACGATTAAATAGACCAATACCCGCATATAGGTATTTGTGAGGCGGGTGGGTGACGATTGATTAAGATTTGTCGGGCGCTGTCCCGTTTTGTTGTTGGATGGTTGCTTTATCCGCGTGATACGGCTGCCACTTGGCCTCGTCGGTATTCAAACGGTGAGTTGTGCCGCCGCGTTTGTGCAGGGTGTCGAAACCCTGCGGCTTGATCGCCAGCGCATCGCCTGCCAGCAAGCCGGATATACCACTTTGCCCGACTTCAACACGGCGCGTTACCTGCCGGTCGAGATGCTCGATCATGCCTGCGTCGTAGTCGGTCGGTTCTTCGTAGGTGGCGATATAACCTTCATAGTTACGCAGCACAACCCGTCCCGGTGCCTGGCTGATGAGGTACTGCGGCATAACGGGAATTTTGCCGCCGCCGCCCGGTGCATCGACCACATAGGTCGGCACAGCGTAGCCGCTGGTATGCCCGCGCAAGCCTTCGATAATCTCGATGCCTTTGGCAACGGTGGTGCGGAAGTGTCCCGCGCCCTTGACCAGATCACACTGGTACAGGTAATAAGGCCGGACGCGGTTGCGTACCAGCTTATGCACCAGTTCGCGCTGAATATTCACACTGTCATTGATGCCTGCCAGCAGCACACTCTGGTTGCCCAGCGGGATACCGGCATCGGCTAACTTCGCCAGTGCGAGGCTTAGTTCCGGCGTGATCTCTTTGGGATGGTTGATGTGGATATTCATCCACAGCGGGTGATATTGGCGCAGCATAGCACAGAAGTCGTCGGTGATGCGCTGCGGCAGGAAAACCGGCACACGGCTGCCGATGCGGATGATTTCGATGTGCTCAATCGCTCGTAGATTGCTGAGGATATAATCTAACGTCTTGGGCGCGAGGGTCAGCGGATCGCCACCGCTAATCAGCACATCGCGTACCTGCGGTGTCCGGCGTAGATAATCCAACTGCGCTTCGAAATCGGCTTTGCTGAAGTTCTCGTGCGGGCTGCCGACGATGCGGCTGCGCGTGCAATAGCGGCAGTAGCTGGCGCATTGGGTGGTGATGAGCATCAGCACACGGTCGGGGTAGCGGTGGACAAGACCGGGTACAGGGCTGTGGGCATCCTCCGCTAGACTATCCTCCATCATGCCCTCGAAGGCTTCCAATTCACGTCCCAATGGGATCACCTGCCGCCGCACCGGGCATAACGGATCGTCGGGGTCAATCAGGCTGGCGAAATAGGGCGTGATGTCCACGCGAAACTTATCGTCGGCGTTTAGACCTTGCAGTTCTTCGTCGGTTAGATGAATAAATTGGGACAGTTCCTCAACGCTGTTAAGGCGGTGGGCGAGCTGCCAGCGCCAATCATCCCATTGTGCGTCAGGGATGGCTGCCCAGATGTCAGGGCGTGGGCTTAGGGTGGGGAGAACCGGTTTGGTAAACGGCGTGGTGTGGGGAGGCTCCTCGTCGATAGAGGGAGGCTCATCCCCGTTCAGTGACCCGGTTTCTTCGTCAGCGAGGCTGACATACTCCTGAGTCGGGTTCGCTACAGTGACTTGCACAGCGCGAATTGTCATTTTAGTTTCACGACCTCCAGAGGCAAAATCATCTGTCCGATTTTGCGCCGATTACACATAACACTAGAAACGATTATAGTAGTGTTCAATAGCGAGTCAACGTATCAAGTTTATTCAAACGTTGCAATCGAATGATATGTTAAATCGTGCTTAAAATCATAGGCTCATCAGCGTGTTTGGGATAGGTCATTTGGCTGGATTCTGCGGTTGCTCATGCAGTGCTCATGAGGGCAGGGAAAGGTGCATTTGTTGTATTCAAATACAGACGCATTTTAGCTATCCAACGTGGGCAGGTGGACGGTGTAGAGTGTTCCCTTTTCGCCGTCACTTTCAACCTTGATGTCACCGCCGTGCAGTTCTACGATTTCTTTGGTCAAGCTCAACCCCAGCACCGTTCCACTCACTAAGCCCATGCTGGCGTTGGTGAAGGGCTGGAAGATTTGTGCAAGCATATCCTCGGAAATTGCCATGCCGTTATCCTGCACCTGCACACGCGCCAGTTTGCGCCCGTTGGAACTGGGGTCAATGCTCACGCGCACATCCACATGCCCATCCTGCGGCGTGTGGTTGACCGCGTTGGAAATCAAATTGGTGACGACTTGAATGATGCGCTTGTGGTCTACCAGTACTTTAATCGGTTGTTCGGAAAGGTCGGATTGCAGTGTAACCGAGCGACGGGCAGCGCGGGGTTGATAACTGGTTACGGCTTCATTCACCAAATCTTGCAAAACGGCGTTGTCGCGGTCGAGCATGACCAAGCCGCGTTCGAAGCGCCCGATGTCCAGCATTTCTTCGAGCAACTGCTGCATGTGCGCGGCCATTTCATCCATGACCTGTACATGCTCCTCGATCTTTTCCGGCTGCTTGCGCAGTAGATAAAGGCGTGTCTTAATATTCGCCAGCGGTGTGCGGAGTTCATGCGAGGCGTTGGTGACGAAGGTGTTCTTCTGGGCTTGCAGGCGCTTTTCCTGACTGTTGTCGCGGATGAGCAGCAGGATTTGACCGGATGGCGTACTGCCTGCATCCAGCGGCAGACCAATCACCGCTACATCCAGTTCC
>JBBSBS010000332.1:0-7492 GCA_038251045.1 Aggregatilineales bacterium
CCCATGCGAAACAATTTGGTGCCACATACCTCACAAGTTCCCTGCGTGCCGGGAGTGCCTGTTTTAGTAAACACCGCTTCGGCGTTTAGCATGTTTCGCTTGGTCTTGCATTTGACACAATAGGCCGTGAATTGTTCAGTCATTAAGCTTTTTGTCCACCTTGTTGCAACCTATAGGCTGCTAATTCGTTTCCATTTGAGGCAATCGCCTGCGCAAACGATAAATTTAATCATTCAGAGTCAATTAGAGGAACTTATAGTTTTTCGTTCGTAGTAAATGATTTACCACTTCTTTGACATCTTGTGTGCGGTCTTTGTGGCAAATCAACAGCGAATCATCTGTTTCAATGACGATAATGTCTTGCACACCAATTGTCACCACAAGTTTATCACTATAGACCAATGTATTCTTGGTGTCTAGGAGAACACGTTCCGCCTGGCTGCCTTTAACCCCATTTCCCGCCTTGTCAAGCTTTAGTACATCATACATGGATGCCCAGCTTCCAACATCATTCCAGCCAAAATCCGCCGGGATTACAGCCATCATTTCAGCACCCTCCATGACGGCATAATCGAGCGATATTTTCTCGACATTCTCCCAGATTTCTTCGAGAGTATGATCATACTCATGGGTATCAACGGCAGGTGCAAGTTTCAAAAATTGGTCATACATCTTGGGCTGCTGACGTTTAAATTCATTCATAGCCTGTTCAGCTTTCCAGATAAACATGCCAGAATTCCACGTATATTCGCCGGATGCAAGGAAAGAAGTAGCAGTGACCGCATTTGGTTTCTCGGTGAAAGCCAATGCTACAAAGCAGTCATAGCCGTCGATATTGCTGATTAGGGTTCCCTGCTGTATATAACCGAATCCAGTAGCAGGGTAAGATGGCGATATGCCCAGTGTTGCAATGTAACCTTTTTGTGCCAATTCATAGGCAGCCTTCAACACGTCACGAAAAGCCTCTTTTTTAGTGATATGGTGATCTGCCGTAAGGACGGCAATTGTAGCCTGTGGATCGCGCTTCTGGATAACAGTCACACCAAGCGCAGCAGCCGGGCCACTTTCCTTACCATAGGGTTCAATAATGAAATTGCGTTCCGGAATTTGTGGTGCATGTTCGCGAAGGGCAGTCAGATATTTTCGCCCCGTCACTACATAAATTTGCTCCGGCTCGAACAACGGTGAAAGCCGTTCCACACTGGAAGCGAACATAGAAGTTTCATCAATCAATGACAGGAGTTGCTTTGGCGTGTCTTGTCTACTTAATGGCCAGAGTCGCGTTCCGCCACCGCCAGCCATAATCAATGCATAATAATGTTCCATCGTATCCTCTTTTGGATATTTAGTGTGTATTTTGTATAAGGCAGTATTGCATGTATCCGACCGAACGTGCAAGTCCTTTTAGCTCAAGTATCGTAAGCGTGCTGCTGACGACAGGAACTGCTAACCCTGATAATCGCACTAAATCATCAACGTGGATTGGATCAGCACTCAGATAATCGAGCACCTTCATTTCACTTGCGTTGGCCGGTGCAATCTGTTCCGTCACAACACGGGTCTGAACATTGTTGTGAACGATATTAAACTCATCCAAAATATCCGTCACATCCATTACCAGCTTTGCGCCGTCTTGGATTAAGCGGTTCGTTCCGCGACTACTGGCGCTAAAGATGTTTCCCGGTAAAGCAAATACATCTCGCCCTTGCTCGGCAGCAACACTCGCCGTGATCATGGCACCGCTTTTTTCTGGAGCCTCAACGACCAATACACCAAGAGCTAGCCCACTTATGATGCGGTTACGACGTGGAAAATTACGTGCTTCCGGCGGAGTACCAATTGGAAACTCGCTGATAATTGCCCCGTGATGAGAAATTTCTTGTGCCAATTTCTGATGTTCACGTGGGTAAATTCTGTCAATCCCACTGCCCAAGATGCCGAATGTGCGACCGCCACCATCCAATGCACCCCGGTGAGCCGCTGCGTCAATACCTTGGGCCAACCCGCTGACTACTGTGACGGAATTGCCAGCAAGCGCCTTTGCAAAGTAATGTGCCGCATCTCGTCCATACGTCGTAGCTTTACGCGTGCCAACAATGCTCAGGGCACGTTCGTCGTCAGAAATAAGGGTTCCCCTGACATACAGCACAGGTGGAGCATCTGGTAATTTTTTCAGTTGTGCCGGGTAACCTTCATCTGTCAACGTTACCAGCCAAGCGCCAACCTTGTCAACCTTTTCCATCTCGGCATCTAAATCAAGGGTTTTGCGTGTTCGCACTAAATTTGCGATAGCCTGTTGGTCCAGACCTGCTTGCGCGAGTTGGTTCTCGGTCGCTGCCCAGGCGCCCTCAAGTTCGCCAAACCAGCTATGGAGCAGCGATAGCCGCTTAACTCCAATTTCTGGTACTAGACTAAAGCCCAGCCAGTATTTATGGTTGCTCAAAATATCTCATTGGGTAATTGGGTAACTTGATTTACAGCATAGCAAGCGTTTTATCGGCTTGTCAAGCGGCATTTAAACAGCGGGTAACAGACCATTCGGCAGGCACACAATCATTTTGCCGCTCACAATATCAATTGAACGAATGGTTTCATTAGTCGCGGGGATCAACACTTCACCATATTTAGGACTATCCACAATATAGACATCGTTTGCGCCGGTTTCCAGCACATCGGTCAATTTTCCTAAGGTTTCACCCTCTTCAGTATCGACGGTCAATCCCAGAAGTTGATACAGGTAAACCTCGCCTTCGTCCAACGGAACCGCATCGTCAATCGCCACCATTACTACCAACTGGCGCAGTAGATCGGCTTGATTACGATCATCGATGCCTTTGAACTTCATGAGTGCATAACCCTGATGCATTCGCATACGTTCAAGCACATAGGGTGCTACATTGCTAGCGGTGGGGGCAGGGGCAAGATAAACTGTTTTTAACTGTGGAAGTCGTTCAGGATAATGCGTAATTACCTTCATGCGCACTTCGCCAATTACGCCGTGCGGACGCAAAATCTCCCCGATCAGTAGATATTGTGGATCTTGCGCGGTGGACATACCTAAATAATTTTCAGGATGACCCGGTTATTCTTGTTGTCAGCCGATGCTCGCAATAATGCGCGCATCGCATTGGCAACATGACCACCTTTGCCGATGACACGACCCGTATCTTCCTGTGCGACATGAAGCTCAATGATAGTCGTTCCACTGGCAGTCCGGCGCAAAACTTTAACTTGTGCGGGATCATCAACCAAACTTTTGGCAATATAACCGATTAAATTCTCCATGATTGATCCCTTTGATAAGTAATAATAATGGACGGCGATGCAGGAGTTACAACCCCTGCATCGCTGGCGCGAGATTATGAATTAGTGACGGGTTCAGCGGCTGCCGCTGCTGCTTTGGCCTTCTTTGCTGACTGACCAGCTTCAGGTGCCGGACGACGAGTCTTCGGGCTAACGGGCGCAGCCGCTGCACGAGCCGCAGTCGCTTCTGCTGCCAGTGTCTCGATGCTTTCGCCACTCTTTAGCCGTGCAAAACGCTCAAGGGTACCGGTACGCTTGAATATGCTTTCGACCGCTTCACTAGGTTGTGCCCCAACACTTAGCCAATATAAAACGCGATCTTCTTCTACAATCTCTGTGATAGGCTGGGTACGAGGGTTATATGAACCGACGATTTCAATAAAACCACCGGTACGCGCACTGCGTTGATCGGCAACGACAATACGATAGCTCGGTTGTTTCTTCAGACCCATACGACGCAAACGAATACGAACCATGTTACTCAAACTCCTATTTGTACGCTCCCAAGCACTCGATATGAGAGGAGAGCCACTGGCGAATTATGAATGCTAAGCAGGGCTGCCAGTAACGGTAGGGCAGTTCGCCCTAGCGCAATCCGGATAATCCCGGAATATTCGGAAACTTCCCCTTGCGTAGCTGACTCATCAAGGATTGCATATCGCGGAACTGTTTCAAAACTTCATTAACGTCCCGCACTTGTACACCACTACCTTGCGCAATGCGCTGACGGCGGCTGGCGTTTAATACTTTAGGATTATTGCGCTCTTTCATCGTCATCGAATTAATGATGGCTTCAACGCGTTTCATTCGCTTTTCAGCATCGTCTTGGTCAATCTGCCCGCGCATTTTATCCATGCCGGGTATCATACCCAAGAGTTGGCTGACGGGTCCCATCTTTTTAATTTTCTGAAGCTGCTCCAGAAAGTCTTGCAGCGTGAACTGATTTTCCATCAGTTTCTGCTGTAATTTAAGGGCTTCCTTTTCATCAAAGGCTTCTTCGGCCTTTTCGATCAGGCTGAGCATATCGCCCATGCCTAGAATTCGTGATGCTAAGCGGTCTGGATAGAAGACTTCAAAGCCATCAATCTTTTCACCCGTGGCAAGAAACTTAATCGGCACATGGGTGACAGCACGCATCGAGATGGCAGCACCACCACGCGCATCACCATCGACCTTCGTCAGGATAAGTCCCGTGATTCCCACACGTTCATTAAATCCCTGTGCGATGTTGACCGCTTCCTGACCTGTCATCGAGTCCGCTACCAGCAGGATTTCCGCAGGGTTGGTGCGACGTTTAATCTCTTCCAACTCGCTCATCAAGCGGTCGTCAATTTGCAATCGACCGGCGGTATCCAGAATGACGACAGCGGCGTTGGCCTCTTTGGCTGCCTTTAATCCATTTATGCAGATGTCAGCCGGACGTGAGCCTGTGCCTTCATCGTAAACGGGAACACTAATTTGCTTGCCTAGTGTTTTTAACTGCTCAACCGCTGCTGGACGCTGCGTGTCCGCCGCTACCATGTAGGGAGTACGCCCATCTTTCCGTAAGAATACGGCAAGCTTGGCGGCTGTTGTTGTTTTACCTGCACCTTGCAACCCGACCAGCATGATGACATATGGCTTGGTACTGCCGGAGAAGTTGAGTTTTTCAGACTCACCTAGCGTTTCAATGAGTTCTTCATGGACAATCTTGACAACCATTTGTCCGGGCTTCAAGGATCTGGCGACTTCGGCACCAATCGCACGTTCTTTGACACGCTTGACAAAGTCCTTGACGACAGGCAGCGCAACATCGGCTTCAAGCAGCGCCATACGCACCTCACGCATCACGGTGTCAACATCTTTTTCTGTTAACTTGCCGCTGCGTCCGAGGTTGTCAAAAATGCCCTGTAGACGATCACTTAAATTTTCAAACATGCCTTAAATTGCCTCTGTTCTGGAACATTTGATTTTAGTTGAGCGAGTGTGATGCGTCAAGGTATGAATGAGCTTGCGCCGCCCGATTACTCTTGTTTAATAAGGTCATAGTAATTGCGATTCATATATATCAGTGGCGGCAAATTCTCGCCTTGCCCCGTTGCCATAACTTCTCCGATAACGATGCGGCTAAGACCAGCTTCATAAATCGAAGTCAGTTTACAATCGAGCCAACCTGCTGCGTGTTCGATGATCGGCGCACCCGTTTCTGCCGTTGTTAATTCCACCCCGTAAAATTTGTCCGCGCCCTCTGGAAGCTTACCAAATCCAGCGAATTGCACTGAAAGATTAGCTTGTTGGCTCGTCAAAATGGACACGGCAAAAATACCACTGCGCTCAATCAGTTTGAGCGTGGGCGTAAATGATTGTAGCGACATTAGAATGAGAGGAGGATCAACGGAAATCGACGTAAACGAACTTGCTGTCACCCCCGCTCGCTCTTGTCCGTGACTGCTGGTCACAACTGTAACGCCACTCGCCCAGCGTCGCATAGTCTGCTTCAAACTGTCAGCATCAACACTCATGCAAAAACTCACTTCTTGTGGAATGTAAACAACAATATAACTGAAGTGTAAGATCAAGATCAGATTGTATCGAACTGGTGATTAATTTACACACCGAGCAACTGCGCAAGTCGGGGAACATAACCGGTTAAGTCATGGAAATCATCTGCAAATGCCATTTTTGCATTGCCGATGACCAACGTAGGAATATCGTTTTCGGTATGATTTCGGTTACCAATGCGTTCCATATTGCCGTGATCGCTGGTAATGATGATCAGCCCTTCTGCATTATCCCATGCCTCAATCACTCCTGTCATCACCCCATCAAATAATTCTAATAGTTCAACTCCGCGAGACAATGGCCCGCGATGACCAACATGATCCGTCATCCAGTGCGAGTGAAAGGCAAAATCATAATTGCGTGATAATTCGACCAGTAAGTGACCGGCCTCGCGTGGGGTATAAACGGGCGTGTCATAGAGTTTAAGATAACTGTGCCATGATTCGCCTGTCCATTCCGGCGTAAGCGCTTGTCTATTCTTCAATTCGTTCATGCCAAAGAGTTCTTGTCCAGCTTCGTAGGCGGCTTGTTGAATGCTGGAGCGCAGTGTCTTGCCGCGAGCAATATCGTAATGTAAGCCATCCGGATAGGCATCGAGCAGGGCAGTTTTTTTACCGGCGCGCCTCACCTGTTTGAAAAAATTATCTTTCGCTATCAATTCGCGTGTTGCCAGATTGGGCTTGGGGCCATAATGTTCGCCAATCATTTGTGGCACATTAAGTCCCGTGAGTATAGCGGCTTGCCCCGTTCCACTTTGGGGGCGCCCCGGCACGCCCAACCGCGGGTCAGTAGGAATAAATAGGGCAGAAGGGCTTTCTTGCCGACCGGTAGAGCGAAGCCATCGGTTGCCGTTGGTTAACCCGGTTAAGGTTGGCATGTGGGCAATTGCAAATGGATTGGTTTCTGGATCGTCGTCCCCCAGACCAATGCCATCTAAAAAGAGCATCAAAATGTGCATATTTGTGATTTTCTGATCGGCGTATAAGCCACGAAGATAATACGTAGGCTGTCAAGAATCAAGAATACATCTGCGAGATCATTATTTTCTCGAAATCATCTTGGCGTACTCTAGTATGAAGGGGTTAGTTGCTCGTTCCTTACCGATAGTCGTTAAGTCCATGTGTCCGGATAGTATCCTTACGTCATCATCTAAGGACAGGAATTTGGCAAATATTGAGCGCATCAGTAGATCGTGATTCCCCCCCGGCAAATCGGTGCGCCCAACACTACCTGCGAATAAACAGTCGCCACCAAAGACGATACCAGATTCCCTCATATAGAAGGCAATGTGCCCCGGTGCGTGACCGGGTGTGTACAATGTTTCGAACTTCATGTCGCCGAATTCAATAATCTCGGTTTCGCTGGTTAACAGCCTGTCAGGCTCGGCTGCCTCCGGGAAAGATTGACCCGTAAATCGAATTCCTTGATCTGGTAAACTCTTGAGCAATGGAATTGACTCAGCATGGATATAGAACGGCGCGCCCGTAACTTCTTTGAGTTCCTTACTTGCCAAGACATGATCGAAGTGTGCATGCGTTGCTAAAATAAGCTTGATTGTCCAACCCGCGTCTTGAGCCGTCTTAAAGATAAGCGGTGCATTATCTACCGGATCGATTACTAATGCTTCGTTGGTCGCGGTATCGACCAG
>JBBSBS010000333.1:0-7465 GCA_038251045.1 Aggregatilineales bacterium
CCTGATTAAGGTTCTGCTTGAGCAGGAAACACTGGATCGGGTGGGCTTTGAAGAAGTGATGCGCGGGACAGCGCCGGTTGCCAGCACCATCGTGCAGCCAAACAATGATAGCCCGGCACCAATCGCACCACCGGCGTAATTTTCAAACGATATTGATTGATGAACAGAGGACACTACGTCCTCTGTTTTATTTTCCCCGCTTGACTCTCCCGTTACGGGAAGCTGCATGTAAGGACAACAAAAAAGGCACATCCAGTTATGAATGTGCCTCTTGTTTGATAGTCCTATGATCTATTTCGGGGTGGCGTAGCCATTGGGATGGCTTTGATGCCAGTTCCAAGCCGTTTGGATAATCTGGCGCAGGTCGCCAAATTCGGGCTGCCAGCCGAGTTCTTCACGGATGCGGGTGCTGTCGGCAATTAACGTAGCGGGATCGCCAGCGCGGCGCGAGGTGTGGGTGGCAGGGATAGGCTGACCGGTAATCTCGCGGGCGGCGTTCAGCACCTGCATGATCGAATAACCTTTGCCGTTGCCGAGGTTGTACTTGCGGCTTTTGCCATCCGCCAAGGCTTCTAATGCCAGAATGTGAGCTTCCGCCAGATCAATGACATGGATGTAATCGCGGATGCACGTTCCATCAATCGTCGGGTAGTCTTCACCGAAAATGGTCAGCTTCTCACGCTGTCCCAATGCCACCTGTAAGATGATGGGAATCAGGTGGAATTCGGGAGTGTGATCTTCACCGATGTGTCCGTTGGGGTGTGCGCCGCTGGCGTTGAAGTAGCGCAGGCAGCAGTAGGCCATGCCGTAGATACGTTCCATCCAGTGCAGGTAGCGCTCGATGAAGTATTTGCTTTCGCCGTAGGGACTGCCGGGGACGATGCGTTCTTCGGCAACAATGGGGATGACGGCGGGATCGTCAAACAGGTTCGCGGTGGAGGATAAAATAAAGCGTTTTACGCCCTGAGTGGTGGCGGCTTCCAGCAAGTTGCTGCCAGCGACGGCGTTATCACGCAGGTAGAGCCACGGTTTTTCCATGCTTTCGCCGACCAGCGTGTGTGAGGCGAAGTGTAAAATGCCATCGAATTTGTGCTGGGCGAACATGGCATCGACTGCCGGTTTGTCGAGCAAATCCCCTTTTATAAAGGTGGCCTTGGGGTGAACGGCTTCCACATGCCCGGTATAAAGATTATCGAATACAACGACATCATAACCTCGTTCGACAAGCAAATCGGTGACGTGGCTGCCAATATAGCCAGCACCGCCAGTAACCAGTACTTTCATGAATGATGCTCCTCAGATAAGTGCGATTGACTGCTTTCAGTGTATAAGCATAACCTAAAATGCGCCTTAAAGGATTTGTAGATCGACGATGTTCGCGAGAACGAATATGATACATGAACTACGGCACTGGATGACTAGAAGCGCCAGAGTTGGTTATTACCACGGCACTTTGCTGCCATCCCAGTTAAAAAATGCGCTGGTGTCGTTGAGGGTCAAATCATCAATGACCTTCATCATGCCGGGGAGGGTTTCTGCCGGGGTGCGGGTGGCGTTCGGCCCTCCCATTTCGGTTTGTATCCAGCCGGGGTGAATCGAAATCACAATTACGCCGTCCGCCCGAAAATCATTGGCGAGACAACGGGTCATCATATTCAGCGCGGCTTTGCTTGCCATATAACTATAATTTGATCCTGAGTCGCGTAAGGTTATTGAACCCGCGTCTGAGGAGATGTTTATCAGGCGGGGATTTGTACCCTTACGCAGCAAACCGCTAAAAGCCTGCGCAATCATGACGGGCGCAACCGTATTGACGCGAAGTACTTCTTGCATGGCATCCGCTTCAAGAAAGCCGAATTTGGAAGTACTGGCTTCCATAGCTGCGACACCACCGGGCAATACTCCGGCATTATTGATGAGCATTTCAAGCCCATCCACTTCGCCGACAATTTGCTGTGCTAATTTGTCAATTGACTGCTGGTTGGTCACGTCCAGTTGAAGGAGCTTTACCCGCGCCGGATAATGTTGGACTAACGTGTTTAGCTCAATTGCGCGTGCCGGATGACGACAGGTGGCAAAAATGAATGTGTCATGCTGTTGGAGATAACGTTCAACCAGTTCAAGCCCGATGCCACGATTTGAGCCGGTGATCAAAATGCGTCGCATGCAGCGGCTCCATTGAAATGTATATGATGGTTGTTAGCCATTCAATCTGGATGAGGCGATTATTCTTCTTCGTCTTGAACCTGTTCGTCGGTCTTGCCAAAGCGGCGGGTGCGCCGGGCATACTCCTGAATCGCTTTATATAATTCGTCTTTGTCGAAATCCGGCCAAAAGGTTTCGGTAAAGTAATATTCAGCATAGGCCGCTTGCCAGATGAGAAAATTGCTCAGGCGCAGTTCACCACTGGTACGGATGACTAAGTCAGGATCGGGTAAATCACCGGTATACATATAACGGTTGAGCAGGTCTTCATTAATTTGATCGGCGGGAATGCCATCGGCGACGATGCGCTGGACAGCATGAACGATTTCGTCACGCCCGCCATAATTGAAGGCCACATTCAAGATAAGCCTGTGGTTATTTTTGGTGAAGTCGCAGGCATGGAGGATTTCTTTTTGGAGGGATGGTGCGATGCGGTCAAGCTGACCAATATGCCGGATTTGAACCCCATTGTCATTGAGTTCGTTCAGTTCGCGCTGGATAACGGTTTGCAAAATCGTCATCAATAGGCGCACTTCAAGCGGCGGCCTGCGCCAATTCTCGGTGGAGAAGGCATAGATCGTTAGGACTTC
This sequence comes from Aggregatilineales bacterium, assembly GCA_038251045.1. Lineage (GTDB taxonomy): Bacteria > Chloroflexota > Anaerolineae > Aggregatilineales > Phototrophicaceae > CFX2. The sequence continues at coordinate 2,796 of JBBSBS010000333.1, forward strand.
GACACCAAATTCGACGCAGGCGCGGATGATACGGCGAAGGTTTTCCGTCCCTTGACGGTGACCTTCGGCACGCGGCAGACCACGCGCCTTTGCCCAGCGTCCATTTCCATCCATGATGATAGCAATATGTTTTGGTATATGTTCAAGCGTCGGAGGCAGGATTTGTTCCCCGGCTTTTAATGCAGCTACCATAGCAAATTTACCTCTCAGGTTATCACGAACCTGTTGTTTACTATTTAGCTGAAGTCTTGGTTATAGTACTCCAGATTGACAGCAATTCCTTAGGACAGATGGCTTACAGTTTCATGATGTCCTCTTCTTTGGCCTTTCCAGCATCTTCAATATTGCTGATAAATTGGTCGGTGAGTTTTTGCACTTCGACTTCACCGCGTTTTAGATCATCTTCAGAAATGAGCTTTTCCTTCTCGAAATCTTTCAGATCATCATTGGCGCTGCGCCGAATGTTGCGGATGGCGATACGGCCTTCTTCCATGCGTTTGTGCAGAAACTTCACCAAATCCTGACGACGTTCGCGGGTCAGGGGCGGCATATTCAAGCGAATGACATCCGAGTCGGTATTGGGGTTAAGGCCAAGATCCGATTCGCGGATGGCTTTCTCGATGGATTTAAGCGCTGTTTTGTCGAAGGGGCGAATGAGGATTTGCATGGGTTCGGGGGTCGAGATGCTAGCGAGTTGACGGAGTTCAGTGTCCTGCTCGTAATAATTTACGATGAGGCGGTCAACCAGCGACGTGCTGGCACGTCCACCGCGAATACCCTGTAAATCATCCTCAAACACACTCAAAGTGGATTTCATTTTAGTTTTGGCTTCAGTGATGATGTCATTAATCATGGTTATGTCTCCCTTAGATAAACACTAAGTATAGTGCCGAGTATCCGGCTACGCCTTCCAGCCTTGCCAACCGCGTGCTTGCCATGCGGCATAGAGGGCGACTGAACCGGCTGTAGCCACATTCAAGCTGGCAAGATTGCCGCGCATGGGCAGAGTCACGAGCATATCACAGGTGTCGCGCACCAGACGGCGCATACCCTCGCCCTCGCTGCCCAATACCAAACCGAGCGAAATGTTAAGGTCGGTCTTGTCTATGGGCACGATGTCCGGCCCGGCTTCAAGCCCGATCATCCACACATCCTGTTCTTTGAGGTCTTTCATGGCGTTGACCAGATTGTTGACCTGCGCCACCTGCATGAACTCGACAGCGCCGGATGATGCATTGACGACAGCGGGTGTAACTTCGACGCTGCGCCGTTCTTGAATGAGGATGCCATGTACGCCGACTGATTCGGCAACACGCAGCAGTACACCGACATTTTGCGGGTCTTTCAACAAATCGAGTATCAGGATAAACGGCTTCTCGCCGCGCTGCTGCGCCAAGCCAAGAATGTCTTCGACATCGGCATACGGATAGTTACTCACGCGCAGGGCGGTATTCTGGTGATTGCCGCCGTTGGCTAAGTCGTCCATGATTCGCCGGTGAACCCGTTGTATCTTCACATTCTTTTCGCGGGCGACGGTGACAATATCAGCAACCATGCCTTTTTCTTCAACCGTTTCGGTTAGAAGGAGCTGCTCAATTTTACGTCGCCCTGCACGCAGCGATTCTATCACTGCCCAATGACCATAAATGAATTCTGCCATATCTTCTCCAAACATCTGCATGGGACTGCCCACGGCAATCCCTTAAACTATATTCACGATTCAATCCACGTGCGGATTTGTGCTTCGTGAACCGGCCAATGCTCATAGGTGTTGTTGGCTAAAGTGCCATGCACCGTTTCATCGAGAGTTTGCTCTATGAGACTGCTGGCCTCAAAGGCACTATTCGGTAAGTTTTCGACACAGGTTACCAACTCGGCATACGAATATTCGAAGGCGTTGAAGATCTGGTCATATGACCAGCCTGTAAACGATGCGACTGCCTGCGCATTGAGTTCATCATCCGAGCCGTGTGGATGTTCGAAGGTGCTGCCGCTGACTGCCGCCTGAAGTTCCTGCACCGGATAGCGATTCCAATAAACGAGATGGGCCACGATATCCTTGACTGACCACACGCCCAACACATCCGGCGCTGTCGTTTGTTCCGGCGAGAGTCGGGCAAGCGAGGTTATCAGCCGTTGGTGTTCCACTTCCAAGCGTTGCAAAATTTCTTTGCGCGGCAGCCGATCTTCCATAATGGGATGACCTTTGAATATTAGTCCGCTCGCCAGATTGTACCGTCAGCACGATCTTCCAGCGTCACACCAACCTTTGCCAGTTCGTCGCGGATGCGGTCACTTTCGGCAAAGTTTTTGCTTTTACGTGCCTGATTACGCAGATCGATCAAGAGTTGAACCAGCCCGGCTTCACGTTTGCCATTGCTGGCTCCGGCACTATCGACTGCCGGAATGATGCCCAGTACATCACCGCCGAGGTCATTATAAGTGGTGTTGATGGCCTCAAGTGTCGATTTGCCGACGGTTGTGCCGCTGTTGAGTAAGGTGTTCACATCGCGGGTGAGTTCTTGCAGGATGGCGATGGCTTTGGGCGCATTGAAGTCATCATCCATGACTTCGTTAAAGCTGGCTCTGGCTGTTGCTAACCGTTCGGTGAAGCTGTTGCCATCGTCGCTGGTGGGTGCGCTGTTTAGTGTGCTGCGGGTCAAACGTACCGCACCGTACAAGCGATCCCAACCGGCGCTTGCCCCATCCAGAGCGCCATCACTGTAATCCACCGGATTGCTGTAGTGGGCACTGAGCATAAACAAGCGGATGACTTCCGGGCGGTAGTTTTCCAGCGCTTTTTTGATATTGACGACATTGCCGAGACTTTTGGACATCTTTATGCCATCAACGGTCAGGCTGCCGGTGAGCATCCAGTAGCGGGCAAAATCGGCATCATTGGCGCATTCACTCTGGGCGATTTCACATTCGTTGTGAGGGAAAATGTTATCAACACCGCCGCCATGAATGTCAAATGTTTCACCGAGATATTTCTTAGCCATCGCCGAGCACTCAATATGCCAACCGGGGAAACCTTCACTCCAAGGGCTGTCCCAACGGAGGATGTGCTCGGGTTCGGCGCGCTTCCATAGGGCGAAGTCTTCGGGATGGCGTTTTTCATCACGGACGACTTCGCGTGCTCCGGCTTCTGACTCGGCAATACGGCGGTTAGAGAGTTTGCCGTAATTCGGGTCGGAGGTGACATCAAAATAGACGCTGCCGTCGGCCTCATAAGCATGACCTTTTTCAATCAGCACTTCTATCATCTTGATCTGTTCGGGAATGTGACCGCTGGCACGCGGGGAAATATCGGCACGGGTGACACCGAGTGCGTCCATATCGGCATAGAAGCTGCGGGTATAGGTTTCCACGATTTGCATGGGGCCAGCATGTAACTGCTGGGCTTTCTTGATAATACGGTCTTCGCCGGAATCGAGCATATGCCCGACATCGGTGATGTTTTGCACGTACAGCACCTGTAAGCCGCTGTAACGCAGATAGCGCACGACCATATCAAAGTTGACATAAGTTTTGGCGTGACCGATGTGCGAGTCGGAATACACGGTCGGGCCGCAGACATACATACTGACTTTACCGGGAACCAGCGGATGGAACTCCTGCTTTTCACGACCCAATACATTAAAAAGTTTCAATGCCATCTGACTGTCCTATTGAGCTAAACGGGATTGCCTGCTCGGCAACCCAATATAGAGATCGAATATTGATTGAATGCTGATTTTAGCGCAGAACACAAGGGTAGCCTACCCAGAACATACCCTATAATAAGTTCTAAAATCGATGCGATCCAGAACATCTGCCCATATTCAGATCATTTTTTGTCTAAAGCAGGCAAGTCATCAATATCCATTTGAGGAAACACGCTTGAAGTTTAGCGTTACGCGTTTCTCGCTAAAACACCAAAGTTTGCGATTGGTCACAGGTCGAGGGGCGTATTGTGCGAAGTTCAACCGGCGCTAGCTCACATGGAGTAATTGACCACAACGAAAGTATCCGTATGACATCTTCTGTTCGTTCGACATCTCCGTTTGAGAGTACAACATATCCCCGACGTGTTCTGTTAATTGCATTGGTGCTAATCGCGGTGGCAATTGTGGCACGGATGCTGCCCGGCCCACGCACGATTGATGATGCCTTTATCACCTTTCGCTATAGTCGCAATATTGTCGAGGGTCAGGGCTTTGTTTATAACATCGGCGCACCGTCATTGGGGACGACCACGCCGTTATACACGCTGCTGATGGCAGCGATCAGCGCAATCACCTGACAGCAAGATTTCCAATGGTACGCGATTATCGTCAGCGCGTTGGCGGATGCCATCACCGCCGTGCTGCTGTATTTGCTGGCACGCCGCCTGACAGGAAACGATTGGTTGAGTGCCGCACCGGGTTTATTGTGGGCGATTTCCCCCGCCAGCGTGACATTCGCAGTGGGGGGGATGGAAACCAGCGTCAATATTTTGTGGATGGTGAGCGCGACGGCTGCTTATGTGCTGCTGCCGCCGAGTTCAGATGCAAAGTTCAACCGACGGCTGGTGTTGATCGGTGTGCTGGCGGGGTTGGGTTTTCTGACACGGATTGATGCGGCCTTGTGGATTGGCTTGTTATTCCTGTTTCAACTGGTCGATGTGTGGCGGGCAGGTAAGGGTAAGC
>JBBSBS010000334.1:0-7459 GCA_038251045.1 Aggregatilineales bacterium
AAAAAAGCCTCGTCAAACGCCAGAACATCATTTACAGACAGCATTATGAAAGTGAACAGTGTGAGAAGCACAATCCATAAGCGCTTGTTCATAGACTACATTACCGGCGAATAGCTACCCGGCGCTGCAATAGTGCCGTTAATGGTGCAATATAATCTTTGTTGGTATCGAGCCGCACAAAATCAACGTTCGCTTTCGTTAAAACGGACGTAACTCGATCTTGTAGGCGTATTGAGTGTTTCGCGAATTCCTGTTGCCAACCGGGAGCATTGGTATCAATTAACATCCCCTGCCCCGTTTCAGAATCCTGTACTCTTGTTAAGCCTACTTTCGGCCAACTTCGTTCCAATAGATCGCTCAAAACGAGAGCAACAACGTCATGCCGATGCGCTAAAAATGACAACTCGTTAGCATAGGAATCCGCAGGCGCAAGAAAATCTGATAGCAAAAACACGATTGAACGCCGTTTAAGAGAACGATTTGCCATTCGTAACGCAGCAGCAATATCGGTTCCGCTGTGGGTGGGTTTAGCAGTCAATAAATCACGAATCAACCGCAAAATATGATTTCTGCCGTTACGTGGAGGCACATACAACTCATTGTGTGTGCTAAACAGGGATAGACCCACTTTATCGTTATTGCGAATTGCGGAATAGGCTAAAACCGCGCCAAGTTCAGCCGCTAGATCGCGTTTTTGCCGCCCGGTGCTACCGAATAAGCATGAAGCACTGGTATCAAGCAGCAGCATGACCGTAAGTTCGCGCTCTTCAACATACTGACGTACAAAAGCATCTCCGGTACGGGCCGTTACTTTCCAATCGATGAGTCGCACATCATCACCGGGTTCGTAGGGACGAATCGAATCGAATTCAATGCCGCGACCCTTAAAGGCAGAATGGTATGCACCTGCCAGCGAATCATTCACCAGTTTGCGCGTCTGTAGATCAATTAAGCGGATTTTTCGAAAAGTGTCAGATGCAATTATCACGGTACGGGTACTCGACTCAAGATTTGATCGATAATTTGCTCACTCGTGACATCCTCGGCCTGTGCCTCAAACGTGACTAATATCCGATGACGCAGTACATCGGGAGCAACCTGCTTGACATCATCAGGGGTTACATAACCCCGCCCTCGTAAAAACGCGAATGCCTTTGCCGCTTTGAGCAAGGCGATAGTTGCACGAGGAGATGCACCGTACTCAATTAAGTTCCGTAATTCTTTTGCACCGCTGCCAGACGGATCCCGTGTCATAAAGATAATATTGAGAACATAGTCGTGAATTTTTTCATCGACGTATATCCCGTTTACGATCACACGTGCTTGCTGAACACCATTCAAATCTATCACCGATTGAGAAACCGGTTCATCTCCGCTTGCCATTCGCTCAACAATAATCCGTTCCTCAGCGCGTGTTGGATAACCTACGACGACCTTAAGCATGAAACGATCAAGCTGCGCTTCGGGTAAAAGATAAGTACCTTCCTGCTCAATTGGATTTTGGGTTGCGAGTACCATAAACGGGGTAGGAAGTGGATGCGTTTGGTCGCCAACCGTAACCTGCCGTTCTTCCATTGCTTCAAGCAAAGCAGACTGTACCTTTGCGGGCGCACGGTTAATCTCGTCAGCCAACACGATATTGGCGAAGATGGGTCCCAATCGCGGCACAAATTCGCCGGTGCGCGGGTTATAAATTTGTGTGCCGATGAGATCGGAAGGCAGCAAATCCGGTGTGAACTGTACACGTTGGAACTTAGCCTGCACCGTGCTGGCAAGGGTGCGAACGGCTAGGGTCTTCGCCAAACCGGGAACACCTTCAATAAGGATATGCCCGCTGCAAAGCAGACCAATCAGCAGACGATTAATCAAACGGTCTTGACCGACAATCACCCGATTGGTTTCTTTGGCGACTTCTAAAAAAGCACTTGCTTCGCGTTTAATGGTATCGTTCAATTGTTGTACAGCGTTCATTAGACAATTTACTCAGCGAAAGAACAAACAAAAGTTCATCGAAGCGGGATTGGCTTTACAGTTGGCGAATAATAAAGCACCGCCCACGATACCGGCACAAACAAAGATAACTGCCAAACAACCACACCATGCAATTGGACCGCCGTTGACAATTCCACCCAACAACTCAAACAGTCCGACGACGGTGTGTAACGTTGTTCCCAATATTTGCAATCCAAAGAATAACAGCAGCCCAACAACGCATAAAACAACACAACCAACACTTAGTAACAGTAACGTTCCCGGTTCCACATTTTGCAAAAAAGCCATATCAAAACCGAACCTATATCAGCTAAAGTATAAGAGCAGTATCCATGTTACTACGGATTACATGATGCCTGTGTCGTCCTCACAGATTTCCAATTATCTCCGTCAGGGACGAAACATTCGCAATAACTCGATGTCTCACCTTTTCCCATCCACAGCATAAAATTCGTGTCAGTTTGTAGGCAAGTAGTTGAGTCTTCACCACTATGTACACTTGGATAGGCAATTCCAATACCCCGTTCGGCTGCATCTTGTATCAACCAGACTCGCAGACTTTGATCGGGCAGGCTGCCTAGCTGCACAGCTATTTCACCCTGCGAAATCAAAAGGATGGCAATACACGGCAAAAGCAGCAGGATGGCCCAAATTAATAGGCCAATCCCGCATCCTAAGCGCCGAAGTAAACTGCGACGCTTAGGCGTTGGAAGTATAGGAGATGGGTCGAGAATGTGTTCAGCGTCTGACATTGAGTGACCAATCGTAAGGCAAAAACCGAACTTTTAGGGAATTTAGATTTTGGGCTAAGAATAAGCGATCCGTTTCTGATTCAAGGTATTGTGTCGCAAATTTAGCCAGATATGTTTGCTTCCGATAGCCAAACCACGCCGCATCAAAATCAGCCGCATACCATGAGAAAATCCGCGATAAGTATAGCGTATTGTCCTCCGGACGGATAACCAGTCCACCATTATTGATGAAATTACGGGCGGCAAGATCAAGCTGCACATCCACATTTGACGCGGCATAGAAATTAATTGGAGGGCAAGATTGCGCTGCACAATTCAAGGCAAAGTGAATACGTACATCGAACGACCCTATAATGAATCTGTAGCGAGGATCACTTTTACGAAACCGTGACCTAAGTGAAAGAGGGTGTCCGGCATTAACTCGCAAAATACCATGCTCAATGTCATTGGCACTATATCGGACATCTCCTACAAGATAGGCCGCCCGTTCAAAAGCATCACCATGTTCATTTATCGAACGACGTGGTTTATAGGCAACAACCGAGTGGATAATCAAGGCATTATAGAGATTTATCCAAAATGATCTTCGTGAATTATCAGTCTCAAGCTGGCGCAAATCATAACTACGCAACCCAGCAGCAAGTCGCAAATATTCCTGAAAGCGCTCACTATTAGCAATCGCGGCATAATCCACTTTGTTGGTAAGAGCATCAAAGGCTTCGCTTCGAAGAGTCCTCATCATTTGCAGCAATTGTGCCGGCAAGTCTTGAACACCTACGGCTGAGGCATCGGTATCATTTAGAACTTCAGTGAATGCTCTGCCGCTAAAAGGCAGGTAGTTAATCAGTCTTGAGGTGAGTCCTGATTTTGCCCTGTCGTTGTGAAGTTTACTCATTGGTAAACCGCATTTGGATGTGATCTTCGTGATCATAACTGACATGAACAAAGAAAGGAGCATCACCGATTCCCATGCTTAGAATACGCGGTAGGATGATGGGCAAATCCTCAACCAAATCCACCTGTGCCACCTTGTTCTGCGGTATCCAGTGAAGTGTACCTTCGTCATTTGCGGTGACTATACGACTATCACTCTCAGCCGTGAATACGAACAAGATGATTCCAGTAGCGGCTTTGGCATCAATGTTATGGATGGTGCGGAGCCGAACATTTTTTACGGTTAAGCCAGTTTCCTCCAGAATTTCACGGCGGGCGCTGCTTAGAGGGTCTTCGTCGCGCTCGATATGCCCCCCTACGCCGTTATATTGATTTGGAAACACCCTTTTGTGCGGGGCGCGTTTCATCAACAAGACATCGGTGCCGTTTAAGACAAAACATAATGTGCGCGGAATAGTCAGCCATCGGTTTTGAGTTGCATCTGCACCCTGCTGGTTTGCACCCATATCCAAGTATCCTTTGGGTTATTTTATTGTCTAAAGACAGGTCTTCATGCTAATCTAACTTATATATAGACTTAACCTGCCCTAACTGAAATGTCGTTACATGTCACCTAACCAATCAGACGCTCCACAGCCGGATTTGAGAATTGTTCTCACAGAAACACTCCATCCCCATGAAGAACATGACTCACAACGTTCGCGCCCGCTTATGGAAAGACTCGCGAGTGAAACAGTCGTCATTAACCCGCCAATCGTCGCACCCATGGGCGCTAGCCAATATCTCGTTTTGGACGGAGCCAACCGTTTCCATGCCTTTTCTCATCTGGGCTATCCACATATATTGGTTCAGGTTGCACCGTACGAAAGTGGTTATGTTGAGTTGAAGACATGGCGCCATCTTGTATGTGATTGGCATGCCGATACGTTTATCGAGCATATCAAGCAATTAAGTGATATTCAAATCATTGAGGGACAGCATAGTTCAGCGATTGCTCATCTGATTTTTCCTGATAATACTATTCTTGGGTTGGTTTCCCCAATTGAAAACACGCATGAACGAAATGCAGCGCTACGGCAAGTCGTGAGTATTTACCAACAAAACGCCACATTACAACGGACGGCGCTCGCTGAACCGTCGGACATATGGCTGCTGCACCCAACGGCTATCGCAATAGTTGAGTTCCCACATTATCAACCTGCCGATATCATCGCGGCAGCACGCTACAATGCATATATTCCACCGGGTATCAGCCGACACATTATTCAAGGCAGGGCATTGAAAGTAAATTACCCGCTCTCGCTTTTACGGGACGAAACAACCAGTTTAAGCGAAAAAAATGAGCAACTTCGTGTATGGATACAGGATAAACTAGCGACCCGACAAATACGATATTATGCTGAGTCCAGCTATTTATTTGATGAATAAGAAAGTCGTTTGCTATGAATCATGAGGTTTTGTCGGCACTTAAGCAAACCAGCTTGTACAGCGATGGGATTGATTATGTGGTTGTTAAACTACCGGCGCGGGCCATCACTGTCGCCGCGGGTATTGTGGCGGAAATCGGTGAGGCTTTTTGCGTGCTAGTTGCAGATAAAGATGAGGTCAGTCTGGTGATTCCAGCCGAGGCAATAGACATGTTTGCCAGCCGATTAAAGAGCCACACAACAGCACCAACTGCTTATCGGCTGATAACGTTCGATATTGAATTGGACTTTAATCTTGTTGGATTCATGGCTGTGATCAGCCAAACATTGGCGAATGCAAAAGTCTCCATATTACCGATTGCCGCATTCTCGCGTGATCATATACTTGTGCCCACGGAACAGTTCGATATTGCCATGCGGGCGCTGCAAAAGTTACAATCCGGTCTCTAAGCAACTTAAGTACGGAACTCGACACACAAATATATATGGATATTCCACTTTTCCCAACTGATCAAATCCCCCGCCCAGCGGATGAAATACGCATCGAACAGATTGATATTACGCCGTACCCGGATCGCTTTCGGGTCCATATCCGAGTGAGGGTGACACCGTTTCTGGAGCGTCCTAATCTACTGCTGGTTGCGCGGAATAAGGACAATGTGATTGTCAGTGAACTGAACATCATCGAAACGATGCATGCCGATATGGAATTTACGCTGCATATTCGCAATGTCAAAGAACCCGCAGGTGAATATGTGTTGACAGTCGATTTATTTTATCAAACACGCAACCCGCCGCAGGATCAGAAAACGCAGCCGTTTGTTATTCCCGACGCAAATCTGGCGACCTCGAATTGAAGGGTGTGTAAATGCAATTATGGCTCAAGCCAGAGTTGGCAACTGCAATCATTGAACATGCGCGCAAAACGCTGCCCCATGAATGTTGTGGCGTGATTATAGGCGTGGGTGACACAGCGGAGAGCGTTGTGCCATTACCCAACATTGCAGTTGACCCAGAACACAACTACCACATAGATGACAAAGCGTTGTTGGAAGTGCTGTTTCAAACCCAACGCCAAAATCTAGATATTGTCGGTTTTTATCATTCTCACCCAAAGACTGACCCTGTGCCCTCGCAAACCGATGTTCACCTAGCGACGTATCCTGATGCTGCTTATGTCATTGCAAGTTTACGCGGCGGAGAAGCGCGATTGTCGGCATGGTCGATTCAGCAGCACCGCGTAACGGCAATTGAGCTGATTGTTTCGCGGGAAAAGCCGCCCCAAGAAGCGGCATCGCTAACTATCGTTCAAAAAAGAGCGATTATTGCATCGGCAATTATTGCGTTTATTTTTATGCTGGTACTCTCCCTTTCATTATTGCCTCCTGCGCCGATTATTCCGATTCATTAATCACAGAAAGTTGCTGTTTCCCTATGACCGTTTCACTTATCATTATCGCGATTGCAGGACTCATCCTTGGTGGTATCGTCAATGTTCTGGCAGATGAGCTTCCCACTGAAAATCGTCCAAAGCTGCCTCATTATCCCGATGGTACGACGCGGCCCGTTTCAGCATGGTTAGGGATTAGCGCGTTTATACTCGGGAAGCGTACATCAGCCAGCGGGTCAAAGCTGACATGGCGCTATCCATTGGTTGAAATCGCGACTGTAGCTGCCATGATTTTGACCTATATCATTAAAGTCGAAGAACCAAAAGTTGACACGCTGCAATTGGTTTACTGGCTGATTTATATGGCAATTTTCGTGCTGATAACAGTGATTGATCTGGAACACAAACTAATCTTGTTTGTGGTGATTATTCCCTCATCTCTGCTGGCAATTTTGGATGCGGCGACCACCAGTGCTGCACCGAATTTGGAACGTTCGCTTCTGGGCGGCGCTTTGGGTTTTGGAACTTTTTTTGTCCTGTATCTCGGTGGAATTGCTTATGTGTATATCGCTAATCAGGTGCAAGGGAGAAACATCAGCGAAGTGGCATTTGGCTACGGCGATGTGATGATGGCGCTGCTCAGCGGCCTCATTTTAGGACTGGGCGATATGTTGTTTGCCATGTTTTTGACCGTCATTCTGGGAGCGGTTGGGGCACTATTATATCTGGTAGGGCAACGGCTGGCGGGTCGCAACTCAAGTATGATCGCGGCGCTGCCGTATGGGCCATATATTGTGGCAGGGACAGCACTGATGCTACTGTTTGGGCCGCAAATACGGATTTTCTTAGTGGGATATGCGAATTAGCCCATCAAGTCGGCAGTTAAAGTCAATACAAATCTGGACTTTGTATGGCGGCGGGCATTTTTGATGATGCGTGATTAAATTGATTCATTTAGTTCGTGAAATGTAATTCTTGATTCGGAAATACAGGCTGTTCACGGG
>JBBSBS010000335.1:0-7459 GCA_038251045.1 Aggregatilineales bacterium
CTTCATGACCTGATGCGCTCCATGAAAGTCACCCCTTGGCAAATGTTCGTAAAGTTAGAAGTGCCATCGGCTATGCCTGTGCTGATAAGCGGCCTCAAAATCAGTGCTACATTAGCTGTAATTGGCGCTGTCGTGGGTGAGTTCATAAGCGCGAATGCGGGTCTCGGCTTCCTAATTAATTTGGCTCGTAGTCAGTATGACACCTCTTTAGTACTTATTTCTGTGATCACACTGACCCTGATTGCCCGTTTGCTTTATAGTTTGGTTTCTTTGTTGGAACGTTTTGTGTTGAAATGGCAGACGCGTATTAACCGTTCATCATGATTTGTTCACTTAATTCTTCGCATTTTACAATGTTATAAGAGGAGGCATTTATTATGCGCCGCGCTAAAGGTTTTCTAGTTGTCTTTGTGCTGATGTTTGCTGCTGTTAGCGTACATGCACAAGGCGAACCAACAAAGGTAACGTTTTTCCTTACGTTTGTGCCCAATGTCCAATTTGCTCCGGTTTATGTGGCTCTGGAACACGGTGATTTTGAGGCCGCAAACATTGACCTTACGATTGAACATGGCGATGAAACGCTTGGGGTCGATCTAATTGCGACTAACCAACGTCAATTCGGATTAATAAGTGCCGAAGAGGTCATTAAAGCACGAGCCAATGAACGTCCAGTAGTTCAAGTGTATGAGTGGTTCCAGAAATATCCTGTTGGAATTGTCGCTTCTGATGTCAGCGGCATCGAGTCCATCAAGGACTTGAAAGGCCGGAAAGTTGGTATTCCGGGACGCTTTGGCGCGAGCTACAACGGATTGACGGCGCTGCTTACCGCAAACGATATGACTGAAAGTGATATTGATTTGCAGGTCATAGGATACAATGCGCCTGATGTGTTCTGTGTGGGTGCGGTAGACGCAGCCGTCGTCTACATTAATAACGAACCATTGCAAATTCAGCAGCGTGCAGATGCAGGTGAATGCAATGGTATTGAATCGCTCAATGTGTTCCCTGTTTCGGATGCCATTGATATGGTGTCGAATGGTTTGATGACCAATGAACAAACTATTGCTGATTATCCCCAGCTGGTAACGGCTATGACAGAAGCTTTTGATCAGGGTGTTCGTTCTGCCATCAACAATCCTGCCGGAGCTTATTTGATAAGTCTTAAGTACGTGGACAATCTGCCTGTTAGCGATTCTTTCAAAGCAGCTTTAGGTGAGGCTTCGGCTGTACAGGATAAGTTCCTTGCAGAGAAACCAGATCGTCAGGCGGTAGCGAATAGTCGTGCAGCGTTGCTTCGGACACTATCGGCTGAGTTTGAGCCAGCGACACTTGTCCAGTTTCAGGTTCTCCTAAATACCATAGATTTGTGGGATGCGGATCATTTGGGGCTCAGTGACAAAGCATCGTGGGAAGCTACACAGAAAGTTCTCACAGATATGAAGTTTGTCACAACGCCAATTGATGTCGAAAAGGCATTCAGTAACGCATTTTTGCCTGTTGAAACCAAGTGATATGGGTGCAAGCTTAACTGTTCAGGATTTGGTTGTCGAATATCGAGCGCCGGATGGGGGAGTGTTGCCGGCGCTCGGCCCTATTTCAATTCAATTTCAACCCGGCTCGTTTGTTTGCCTTCTAGGGCCAAGTGGGTGTGGAAAGAGCACTTTAATTCGGATATTGGCGGGCTTACAACCGCCTACTATTGGCACTGTACTTCTAGATGAGGAGACATTATCAGAGCCTTCTGCCCGTGTGGGTATTATGTTTCAGGAAGCCAATCTAATGCCTTGGCGAACTGTGATCGAAAATATTTCACTTCCGTTAGAACTGGCTTCGGTTAAAAAACAGGAACGGTTAGAGGTTGCTCGGTTGATGCTCCCCGGACTTGGTCTCGATGCTGAATTCGCTGATGCTTACCCCGGTGAATTATCCGGCGGGATGGCACAGCGTGTGGCGTTGGGGCGTGTACTTATTCAGCATCCCGATGCTCTGCTTTTAGATGAGCCTTTTGGTGCGTTAGATTCATTTACGCGTGAACAGATTAGTCTGGATTTGTTGAAAATGTGGTCCTCACGTCATCAGACCGTGGTAATGGTCACCCACAACATTGCTGAAGCGATCTTGATGGCAGATCGAGTGATTATCTTTAGCCCACGACCCGGACAGATTGTAGCGGATATTCCCGTTTTGTTACCCCGTCCGCGGCGTATTGAGGATTCTTACCGAGAAGAGTTTGGCAGGTTGGCGGCGCAAATTCGTTCGGCAATCCAACTTGCTTAGTGGGGTTAGGCTTCGAGTCCCTTTGTCGATAGCGTCAAACCGAAAGTACTGCCTTTACCAGTCTGGCTGCGAACATAAACACTGCCACCATGTAACTCCGCCACCGATTTAACGATAGCCAACCCCAGACCTGTGCCCTGTATTTTGTCTGATGTTGCCCTGTAAAAGCGTTCAAACAATCGCGGTTGAAATTCGACGGCGATACCCGGTCCATTGTCAACAACTTCGATATGCACCAATTTATCTACCATGAAGACGTGCGCTTTAATTTCACCCCCATTATTGGTGTATTTCGCCGCATTATCGACATAATTAAGGATTGCACGCTTTAACCACTTTCGGTCGCCCGGAATATCTGGAATATCTTTCGCAACATCGAGTGTGTAGGTGAGCTTTTTTTCGGTAAAAATGGGTATCATGTCATCAAATATTTCACGGATGAGCTCATCGAGGTTGAAATCTGCCTTTGTGATTCCCAATCCACTTTCGATTTGTTCAAGGTTCAACAAGTCGTTAATCAACGACTGCAACCTATTAATGCCATTAAGGGCTAACCGGATAATCTCCATCGCGGTAGGATCAATATTCGCGAAGTAATCCTGTAACATATGCATTGCGCTTAATGCTACGCCGAGTGGATTTTTCATGTCATGGGCTGCTGCCCGCATGAACTCTGCCCGTCTAATTTCCGACTCGCGTAGATGTGAAACGTCCCGCAACACAATTACCCATCCGTCATGTTGGCGGTTTTGCTCAACTTGGCTTTCAATATAAACTGGCGAAACGATACTTGAAAGTACCCGCCCATTTTCGAGCACTGTCTGAAATGATTTATTCTCGGTGGTGTGGGACGATAGTGCGTAGAGGAGTGATTCACGTATTTTTGCGTGAATAGGTGCGTCACGTACAGGTGTACCTATTAGTTTTCGAGCATCGACATCAAAAAGTGCTTCCGCCGCCTGATTAATCATGCTAATGCATCCAGCTTGATCTGTTGCAATCATGCCGTCAGTTGTTGATTGCAAAACAGCGTTCAGTTGGGTTTCATGCTCCGAAGTCGTCTCATAAAGATGTGCATTGTCAATTGCTACACCTACGGTATCAGCAACCGCGCGCAGCACATTTATTATTTCTTCGCTAAAACTGTTGGGTTCGTTACTCATCAAACTCAAAATCCCGATGATTTTACCGCGTGCGTGCATCGGAGCCATTACAATTGAGCGAAACTTCTCATCGTGAAATCGCGGGACAGCCAATTGATCGGCTTCAGTAAAGTCATTATCAACCATAATATCGTTACTACTGATGACCTTACCGGACATACCTTGACCCATGGGAATTCGCATAGGAGGATTGGTAAAATTGTCGGGCCATCCCTGTTGTGCCCGTAATACGACCTCGTTAGCTCTTTCATCAATTAGGCTGATGCCTCCAGCTTCAGCATTTACCACGCCCAGTACAGCCTGCAAAGCAGTTTGAAGCGTTTTACTTAAATCGAGTGATTGGCTAACAGTCGCTGCTACGGCATTTATAGCACCAAGCTGATCTATCCGACGTTTGACTTCGTCGGTGAGAACGCGGTTTTGAATAATGAGGCTTTGGAGGTCGTTTTGCACAGTTGAACTCGTTTATCTTTATAATTGTGAATGCAAACTACGGCATGTGTACAACGAGTATACTGCATGTTTACAGGTTGCGGAACCAGATGTCAGCCGAGAATTCGTAGCAAATATTGGTTTTCGCCGCTTTTTAAAATACTCGTTATGATTGAACTTTACTGGATTTGCAAAGGGGTTACTATGGTTTTTGATATAACGAGCATTCGTGCTCAGTTTCCTATGATTGGTAAAGATCAAACGGTATTCTTTGATAATCCGGCTGGTACACAGGTTCCAACGCAGGTTATTGATGCTGTATCCGATTACTATTTAAATATGAATGCTAATTCTGGCGGTAGGTTTTCATCTAGTCAACGAACAGATGCTATGGTTCATACTGCGCGGGAAAAGGCAGCTGATTTTTTGAATGCGCCTAATCCATCTGAAATCGTATTTGGTGCAAATATGACGACGCTTAATTTTAGCTTGAGCCGCGCACTCGCCAAAACACTGAAGGCGGGGGATGAGATTGTTTTAACTCGTATGGATCATGACGGGAACGTTGCCCCATGGTTGCGCATTGCCGAAGATTACGACTTGGTTGTGCGTTGGGTTGATATTCATATTGAAGACTGCACTCTGGATTTAGATTCTTTAGAAGCTGCACTCACCGACCGGACGAAGATTGTCGCAGCTGTACATGCTTCAAATGCGGTCGGCACCATCAATCCAGTTGCACAGATTGGCCAAATGGCTCATGCTGCAAACGCGCTCTTTATCGTGGATGCGGTGCAGAGCGCTCCTCATGTGCCTATTGATGTACAGGAAATCGGTTGCGATTTCCTCTTATGTTCTGCATATAAGTTTTTCGGACCACACATTGGTATCATGTGGGGACGTTATGATTTGCTGGCATCATTACCTGTATATAAAGTTCGCCCATCGAAAGATAAGCCACCATATCGCTGGGAAACAGGCACTGCCAGTTTTGAAACTATTGCGGGTGTAGGTGCATGTATTGATTATATTGCCGGGGTAGGGCGAAATAATGGCGGTGACTTTGCCACCCAATACGCACAATTTTCCGGTCGCAAATTAGAACTGAAAACTGGAATGGTTGCTGCCAGCACTTATGAGCGCGAACTTGTCACCCATTTAATCGATGTTATTCAAAACTTGCCGGCTGCTTATATCGCCGGTATTACTGATGCTGCTCGATATTATGATCGTGTACCGACTGTCGCGTTCGCAATGCAGCATCATACCCCTGAACAGATTGCTGAACATCTTGCCAGTCACTCGATTTATGTCTGGGATGGCAATTACTATGCCGTAGAAATCATGGATAGGTTAGGGCGAAGCAAAAATGGTATGGTACGCGTGGGACTTTCTCACTATAACACGCACGATGAAATTGATCGTTTCGAAATGGTGATGAGATTGCTCGGTTGAGAAGTAGTTATTTAGCCATTGAGGTCTTTGGTTAATGCCGAGCCCAGCTGGGCTGCAATCAATTCAAGTAACATGATTTGTTCTTGATTTATAGTTCCCGGTTCATCACGAAAGGCAACAATTACGCCATATTGTTGTCCGCTTATCAGAACAGGGACACTTGCAACAGCTCCTAATCGGCCTTTTGCAACCAGTGGATGATTAATAGAGTCCTGCGGCGATGCGATGCGGCTTTGACCATGTGTGAGTGTCCATGACATCAAGTCGTCCGCTGTCGAATTTTTGGGCGCAATCGATTGAATTGGGTTTGGGCCGTCTTGGGCGCGCAGATGCATGTTCAATGTCTCATGGTTTTCGAGTCGATAAAAGGCAACATAGTCGTAACCTAACTGCTTACATGCCGTAACGGCAGTTTGAAGCTTGCCTAATTCGCCCGTTGCATTGCGTAATTCTTTTGCAAATTGGCGGACTGCGGGCAGGCTGTCTGCGCGCAGGGTTTCAAGTTTTCGGTCAGACATTAAGCGTGTGATTCGTTTGCTCAGATCATCATTTGTAAAGGGATCAGTTGTAAATTCATCTGCTTGACCGGGAGTACCAAAATCTGCCTCTTGATCTACCAAAATAATGATCAGACGTGGATGTGTATGTCGTACATCTTCAATTAAGTCGTGAATCGAACCCATTCCGTAATCGAGTACCAGCACATCAACCCGCTTGTCGCCGTTGGCAAGTACATCAATAACATCCTGGACTGCTGACACAATCTCAACACGAATTCCAGTTTGCGAAGAAAGACCTTTGTGATACTGACTGGCCAATTCACGTCGGACAGCGACTAAAACCTCAATCAAAGTCATACATATATTTCCTTGGGAAATTCACAACGGTCATGTGTTACTGGTAGCTAATGTGAGCAGCACTAACTGGCGCATTCCACTTGCGATGGGCGAAACCTCAATGTATTCATCAAGGCGGTGTGCATTTCCACCGCGTGTGATTCCAATTGTGACAGCCGGACATTCAGCTGCCAATGCTACATTTGCATCAGTACTTCCGTTTTCGAGCGTGCCCTTTACCCCTGTTTGCGCCAATGCGGCAAGTGCATTTTGTACAAGTTCGTGATTGGGTGAAATCGAGCCAGCCGGACGATCTCCTACGACTTCGATGTCAAAGGCAAGATTGGGTTTTGAAGCTGATGCAATGACGTTACGTACCTCTTGCTCAAAATGGGCGAGGGTAGAGGCTTTTTCTGATCGGAGATCGAGCCATAATCCTGCTTCAGTGGCAATTGTGTTGATACTCTGACCACCTTCGATCATACCAATATTATAAGTTGTTCTTGGTGATTCCGGCGGACGTAGTTGGGTCAACTTCGCGCCTAAATCCATGATCCCGTGAATGGCACTTGTTCGCCCGAAATTCAGCCAGCTATGTCCACCTTCTCCTTTAGCGGTGATATGCAGTCGTCTAACAGCAATTCCTGCATGATAGACATGCCCAAATGCCATCCCCTCGAGATTTATGACACATTTTATTTTTGGCTGCAATTGTTGAAAGGCGGCTTTCATACCTCCCAAATCCCCTAATCCTTCTTCGCGGGTATTGGCTACAAACCACAAATCGCATTTTGGTTGGAGTTGTAGATTGTTTAGTATGGCTGCTAGTCCAAGCATTCCACCTACGCCTACGCTGTTATCACCCAGACCCGGCCCCAAAATCACATCATTCTGCCTGTGAATGCTTAAATCTGTATCTAGAGCAAATACAGTGTCCGTATGTGCAGAGATCATTATTCCCAGCTGCTGTTGTTGCTCGCCTTCCATCAAACCTATGACATTGTTTAGCCCATCAATTTGGATGTTCTTAAGCCCAAGGTGCCTGAATTGTTCTGCTACATATTTTGCTCGATCTTCTTCGGCAAAAGTTGGGGCAGGAATCTGCTGGATAGCGATACTTTGATCTACAATCCAATTCGTTTGCCTCCCAACATCATTCCAGTTTATTCGCTTATTCCACTCAGCAATTTGCTGCATGTTACTCACATTCCAATTGTCAAATCAAATTGTTACCCCGTTACAAAAGAAATTATGCCACACGAATTGCCCTGTGTATACAAGTACTACCACAAGGGA
>JBBSBS010000336.1:0-7443 GCA_038251045.1 Aggregatilineales bacterium
ATGCCGATACTTTTTGTATGTCGCCTGAAGCAGTTGAGGCGGTAATCACCCCCAAGACCAAAGCCATTATGCCCGTTCATCTATATGGTCTTCCGGCAAATATGGCAGCCTTTGAAGCCATCTGCCAGAAGCATGGGCTTGTCCTCTTAGAAGACGCGGCACAGGCACATGGCGCAGCCATCGGCAAGCGCCGTGTTGGCACATGGGGAACGGCTTCGTTTAGCTTCTATCCCACCAAGAACATGACCACTACCGAAGGCGGCATGGTCTTAACCAATGATGACGAAATCGCCCGCAAGCTGCGGATGATACGCGCTCAAGGTATGAATACCCAGTATTATCATGAAGTGGTCGGCTACAACTTCCGTCTGACGGATATGGCAGCCGCCATTGGAATGGTACAGCTTGGGCGCTTACCAGAGTGGACCTGCTCTCGTGTCGGCAACGGCAATTACTACAATGAACATCTTGAAAGTGTCATAACTCCCACTGTCCCTGAGGATTACACCCATGTGTATCACCAGTACACGGTACGGGTGCAGGATGGTGTCGACCGCGATGCTGTTGTAAAACAGTTGAACGAAAAAGGAATCGGCGTGCGTGTCTATTATCCACTGCCGATTCACCAGCAGCCGGTGTTCCAGAAGATGGGTGGATACACCGACCTCACGAATTTACCGGTGACCGAAAAGCTCACCAAACAGGTATTCAGCCTGCCGGTATACCCAACCCTCACAGAAGAAGAACGCGCTTATGTCGTACAGGAGGTCAACGCAGCATGTTAAAAGCGGCTGTTATTGGTGTCGGAAGTATTGGTCAGAACCACGCCCGCGTCTATCGCGAGATGGATGGGGCAGATTTAGTCGGCGTGGCGGATGCCAATGCGGGCAATGCAGCCAAAATAGGTAATCGGCTTAATGTGCCGTTTTACAGTGATGTCAACAAAATGCTGGAAGAGCAGAAGCCTGATCTCGTGTCGGTTTCAGTGCCGACCAGCCTCCATTTTAGTGTCGGCATGGATATGATCAGTCGCGGGCTGCATGTGTTGGTAGAGAAGCCTATTACCAGCACATTGGAACAAGCCGAAGAATTGGTCGCGGCAGCCAAGAAGAAAGGCGTGATGCTGGCAGTTGGGCATATCGAACGATTCAATCCGGCAGTGATGGAACTGCGTCGTCGTTTGAAAGAAGGTTATGCCGGTCGTGTCTATAAAATTCATGCCCAGCGCCTCAGCCCATATCCTTCACGTATTCAGGATGCAGGTGTGGTCATTGATCTGGCCTCGCATGATATTGACCTCATGCGCTACCTGACTGGCGAAGAGATCACCCGCGTTTATGGCGAAACCTTGCAAACCATCAACTCTGACCGTGAAGATATGTTCAACGGGTTGATGCGTTTTCGCGGTGGAACCGTCGGCGTGCTGGACGTGAATTGGATGACTCCTACCAAGATTCGTCGCCTCACTGTTACAGGCGCACGCGGTATGTTTGATTGCAACCTGATCTCGCAGGAGTTGTTTTTCTATGAGAACGAAACTGCACCCAGCCAGTGGGATGCGTTGAGCGTCCTGCGCGGCGTAAGTGAAGGTAATGTTATTGGTATCAAGATTCAACGTCATGAGCCCCTAGCGGCTGAACTGGCGGATTTTGTGGCAGCGGTACGTGATGGACGGCAGCCAACGGTTAGCGGGCAGGACGGTCTTGAAACCCTTCGCCTCGCGTTGGATTTTGTCCGCTCCGGCAAAGAGATGGTCGTGATTGATGAGGTTAAATCCGCACCGTAGGTCATAAAACCCACTGACACATGGGGTATTGTTGAGACAGGGGCAGGCCAGCGGCTTGCCCCTACGATTGTAAATAAGTGGAAATTGACTATGAAAATTATGAACATTGTCGGTGCGAGGCCGGAATTTATTCAGACCGCGCCCGTGACCCGCGCCATCCGTAAACGCCATACTGAAATCCTAGTCCACACCGGACAGCATTACGACGATAATATGTCGTCGGTATTCTTTCGTGATTTAGGTATTTCTGCACCCGAAATAAATATCGGAATCGGCGGCGGCAGCCATGCCAGCATGACCGGGCAGATGCTCATCAAGTTGGAACAGGCCATGCAAGAGCATCAACCGGATTGGGTGCTGGTCTTTGGCGATACCAATTCGACCATCGCGGCGGCGCTGGCTGCGGCAAAAATTCATATACCGGTTGCCCACATTGAAGCTGGATTACGCAGTTATGACCGCAAAATGCCCGAAGAAATCAACCGTGTTATGACCGATCACCTCAGCACATTGTTATTTCCACCCACACAGGTGGCGGTCGATAACCTGAAAAAAGAAGGCATTACGCAAGGTGTCCATCTGGTCGGTGATGTACGTGTAGATGTCGTGCTGGATACCGTCCCGCGGGCTAAACCACGACAAGCTGAGTTGTTCGCGCAAACACAGCTCAAAGCCGGTGAACCATTTGCATTGGCGACCATTCACCGTGCCTCCAACACCGATGACAAAGAACGCTTAACCGACATCGTGGGTGCATTTAATACGCTGGATTTGCCGGTCGTACTGCCTGTGCATCCGCGTCTGCGTAAAATGATGGACGAGTTTGGCCTGAGCTTCAGCGGCAACGTGCGTGCGATTGAGCCAATCGGCTTTCTGGATATGGTAGCTTTGCTGGATGCTTGCACGATTGTCATTACCGACAGCGGTGGCTTGCAAAAAGAAGCCTATATGATGAAGCGCCCCGGTGTGACAGTCCGTGATACCACCGAATGGGTCGAAACAGTGAATTCCGGCTGGAATCGGCTGACCGAACCGGATGCCTTCAAAGCGGCAGTTGCCGAAGCGTTGCAACCACCGCCGGCAGACCATCCCGATTTTTACGGTGCGCCCGGTGTCAGTGACCGTATTGTCGATGCGCTTGAGGCCGGTATCTAGAAATTGGTCCTCAGTACGGATTTGGGAGCGCTTACGGGCGCTCTTTTCGTTATAGATGGTCGTCAGGCAAACTTATCCACCTATTTTTCGCTGGTAGTACGATATGCTTGAAATGATAGTTGGTGTAATAAAAAAGATCGCGCCTAAAATTATTCATTTTAGGAGTACGTTAGGTCGTACATGGCAAAGTGTAGCGTGTAGGGCATATGTGAGAGGCTAAAGGCATTCATGAGCAATATATTATCAATTGTTGTCCCGGCATATAACGAAGAAGACGGAGTCGCAGCGGTGATTGACCGCACTCTGGCTATTGAACCTGAACTTCGCAAGGTTGGCTTGGACGGCATGGAACTCATCATCGTCGATGATGGCTCCAAAGACCGCACCGCCGAAATCGTGAAGGGATACATTGATCGAGGCGTAGTGCTGATCCAGCACAAGAAAAACCGCAATTACGGGGGTGCGTTGAAAACTGGCTTCCATCATGCCAAAGGCAACTTGCTGGCATTCATGGATGCAGACGGCACTTATCCTCCCGAATACTTCCCACGCATGGTGCAAGCCATGCTGGAGCAAAATGCCGATCTGGTGATTGGTTCACGTATGGCTGGTGTCGAAAGTGACATGCCACTGACCCGTCGCATCGGCAACACACTCTTTGCCGGGTTAGTAACCATGATCGGCAATGTTCGGATTACCGATAGTGCCAGCGGTCAGCGTATTTTGAAGCGCGAAGTGTTGGAAAAGTTGTACCCGCTGCCAGATGGGTTGAATTTCACACCTGTCATGAGTACCCGCGCCCTGCATGAAGAACTCAAGATGATTGAAGTGCCTATCCGTTATGAAGAACGCGAAGGCGAAAGTAAATTGAGTGTCGTTCGTGATGGTCTGCGCTTCCTGTTTACCATTCTCGGCACAGCGGCGACCTATAATCCGGTTCGCTTGTTGGGTGGCTTGGCAATTCTGGCAATGGCCTTGGCACTACTGGCATTGATCCCGTGGTTCACTGCTTATACCAGCGGCGTGCAAGATCGTTCCGGCTATACCTATCTGGTTTTCATCGCCATGATGGGCATTATCGTCGCAGTAAATCTATTCAGTATGGGAACCGCCTTTAACTGGATAGTCGGCTTGTTTCATCGTCGTCCCATTCGTCAGGGCTTGTTTGGTCGTCCGATTTTCAGCAAACCGCTAGAAATGAAGTTTGGCACGATCGGCGCGGTATTAATTGTCTTTGGTGCGATTTTGTTTGTAGTCGCCATCATCGCCAGCCGCGGCGGCAATCCTGAATGGGTGCTGCTGGTTCCAAGCGCCATGTTTGTTATCACAGGTATTCAGTTGGGTACCGTTTGGATGATTATCAAAACCCTCGCAACCTTGACCGAACGCGAAAACAAGGCGGCAGGTGATTTGATCGCTAACGATGTGAATGATGAAAACGCGGTCATCATCCGCCGCACCAATGAAGTGCGCAAAATTACTTCAGAGATCAATAAGGCGTTGGTTTAACGCCAACAACCATCATCAACATTGAATTGTACAGATAGAAGAGACATCCGAAACGGATGAGGAGTGAGACGTTATGTCCGACATCAACTACGACGAGAATCAAAAAAATTATCCAAAGGCACCAGAACCATTTATCGGTGGTGATATTTCAGGCCGCCGTGATTTACCCGACGAACTGCGCGAGAATCTGGGGTCACGCCGTGTACCCAAATTGAGCAATGTTCGCTTTCCGGATGCCGATGGCGTGGTGGCAAAGTTTACCGAGGAATATCGCCAGTACGGTGTGGATATTCTGTTTGTGAACCCCCCTTCACCCGATGGTGACATCTGGATTCGCAGCCAGCATCGTGTAGGCCGCCGCAGCCGTGAAAACATGATTTGGGGGCAGGTGTCGCTGGCTCAAATGGCCGCCGTCATGCACCCCGATTATAAAGTGGCGGTGATTGACGCAATTGCCGAGCGTATGAGCTGGCCGGACTTCGAAAAGAAGCTGCGTGAATACAAACCGCGTTTCTATGTCACCCAGATGACCGCGCCGACCTTGACCAATGACAACTATGGCTGCTTCCTTGCCAAGTCGATTGGTGCCATCACCATTGCTTTCGGTACGCATGTGACCCCCTTGGCGGTCGAGACCATGCGCCCACATCCTTCACTTGATCTCGTGTTGCGTGGCGAACCGGAAGTGACCCTGCGTGAAGTGGTCGACACCATCAACGGACGCACCGAGTTTGATGAAGGAACCCTCAAGCTTTACAAGAGCTGTGATCCTGAATGGGAACCCAAGACAGCCGAACGTCTGCCCAACAGCGACTTCTACGATTTTTCCCATGTTAAGGGATTGGTCTGGCGGCGTGGTACGGAAATCGTTCGCAACATTGATCGCAATTTCATCCCCAATCTGGATGATCTTCCGCTGCCCATGCATCACCTGCTGCCGCTGGATAAGTATCGGACTGCGGTACTCAACGGTTCCTACCAGTTCATCGTTACCAGCCGTGGCTGCACCGCCGGTTGCGTCTACTGCATCAAGCATGTCAGCTATCAGGCTGGTCTACGCCTCCGCAGCCCGGAAAACGTGGTTGCCGAAATCGAAATGTTAGTCGGGCTCGGCGTGAAGAATATTCACATGTACGCCGACCTATTCACTGCCAACCGCGATCAGGTCATGGGCATCTGCAAGCTGATTATCGACCGTGGTATCAAGATTGGTTTCACTGCCAACAGCCGTGTTGATTATGTCGACAAAGAAATGTTGCAGATGATGGCCAAAGCCGGCTGCACCGTGCTGTCATGGGGTATCGAAAGCGCCAACGAAGACATCCTCAAGAAAGCGCGTAAGGGTACAACCGCTGCCCGCGCGACTCAGAGCGTGAAATGGTCGCACGAAGCAGGCATTCGTAACCTCGGTTACTTCATCGTCGGCTTGCCCGGTGAAACCAAAGAAACCATTCAGGAAACCATCGACTTCAGCAAGACCCTGCCGCTCGATCTGGCGATTTTCCACATCGCCGCACCGTATCCCGGCACACCATTCTTCTTCATGGTCATGGAGAACAACTGGTTCAAACCCGGCACTCGTTGGGAGCAGGTCGATATGGATCAGTCGACGGTGCTGCAATACAGCAACCTCAGCGCGGAAGACCTCGAACGTGAAGCCCGTCGTGCCATGCGCGAATGGATGTTCCGTCCCGGTCCCGTCATCACATACCTCAAGTCGCTGCGTAACATCGGTGCGCTGCGCTCGGCAATCAACGTCGGTATGCAGCAGGTCAAGTGGACGCTGTTCCCCAACGCTGCGGGCTAATCTATTCGTCAATAGGGGCAGGTAAATCACTTGCCCTCAACCTGACGGAATCCCAAGTTATCCCAATTATATCCCAAGTTTGACACGAACAAGGAGGCTGTAAAGCCTTCTTTTTGCGTGCGCCAATATATAAATCCTCTGTAAATTTTGTGAATTTGCATCGTCACAATTCATCGAAGTGGCTATACTCTGTTACAATAGATGAAGTGGTATGTGGTATATTGAGGTCTTAGCAAATGCCTAACCTTGAAAAATAATAATGAGCTGAGTCCACCACAGTTTGCCAACACCGCTTTTGACATTGTTGCAATCGCCTCATCTGCTGGCGGGCTGACTGCTTTATCAGTTGTTCTTTCGGGATTGAAAGCAGATTTTCCTGCGGCCATTGTCGTGGTACAACATCTAGATCGTCGCCATCGTAGTTTGATGGCGGACATACTGAGCCGCCGGACTGAATTAAGAGTCTTGCAAGCCATCGCTGCTGATAAACTCAAATCCGGTCATGTTTATATCGCTCCACCCGATCATCATTTACTCATTAATACCGACAGTTCAATATCGCTCACCCAAACCGAACTCGTCCATTTTGTGCGACCGTCGGCGGATCTATTATTCGAGTCAGTTGCCGCCAGCTATAAAGACCGTTCGATTGCAGTCGTATTAAGCGGGACAGGCAGCGATGGTGCTATGGGTGTTACCGCCATCAAAAAGATGGGTGGCACGGTCATCGTGCAGGATCACAAAACGGCAGAGTTTTCCGGTATGCCCGAGTCCGCTATTGCCACAGGGACTGTCGACTTCATATTATCGCTCGAAGAAATTTCGGGTGCATTGAACCAATTAGTACATTTTCAGTCTGATACAGATAAAACCGTATGAATGAATCCGAAAATGACTCGCAAGCCTTCGAAAATCTACTTGAATTTGTTAAGCAAAATCGTGGTTTTGATTTTTCTGGTTACAAACGCGCCAGCTTAATACGCCGTGTCAAAAAACAAATGGGTACAGCCGGGATTGCAACCTACACCGCCTATCAAGATTATTTAGAAGCACATCCCGCTGAATTTCCGCAGCTCTTCAACACCATCCTGATTAACGTCACATCATTTTTCCGTGATCCTGAAACATGGCAATATTTGCTCGATCAAGTTATCGCGAAATGGGTCGAAAAACCTGCCGCAGAACC
>JBBSBS010000337.1:0-7425 GCA_038251045.1 Aggregatilineales bacterium
GGCAAAGGTCGCCACAAACTCATCCCATCCCTGCTGCGTTTCGCCTGCTTTCGTAAGTTGCTCGTTCGCGCCGTCGAACGTTTCTACCCGCCTCCGTCGGTCGTGCCCGTGTTCGTTTCACCCCAATCCGTGATTCACTGATTTTAGCTTAAATTGGGAGAAGTGCAGAGATGCCGGATGTCATGGGTTCGGGGTGAAAATATTAGCGGAATGTGGGGGAGAAAAAGGGCGTGCCAGCGGCAAGCCCCTACAAGCGGCAGCCCCCTTATAACAAGCCCTGACAAGATGGGTATTGGGGGTGGGATTTGCTCCATTTTCCGAGAAGAATAGATGATTTATTTCGGAGTTTGATTGGTTGCATTTAGGCGAATAGAGATTGATTGGGTTCCATCATTAGTTTGTACTTCACGCATTTTGAAAATCTTGGGATGAGCCCGAACCAATGATGAAAGATTCGTGTATCCATAAGTACCATAATCGAAGGTAGGATCGAGCCTTCGTAAGGTGCTTCCGATTGCCGCTAGTCCCACCCAACCGTCGTTCTGTGGCGTTTCCGCAAAGGCTTTCCGGAAAAATATTTCCAAGGGAGGGGATGTGGTGACACTTTTTGTAGCTGCTTTGTTTGTAGCTGCTTTGACGGGAGTCTTTACATCAGGCACAGGAGTTTTTTTAGCTTTTTCTACTTTTGGTTGTGCGCCTAGATTTTCGGTGTAAACAAATATGTGACAGGCAGTCACAAAAGCAGGCGGGGTGTTGCTTTTCCCAATGCCCATCACGAACAAATTTTGTTCACGGATGCGCATCGCCAGAGGGGTGTAATCACTATCACTGGAGAGGATGCAGAAGCCATCCACTTCCCCCGAATGTAGGATATCCATTGCATCAATGACCAATGCAAAATCGGTTGCGTTTTTGCCGGGGATGTTGTTGAACTGATGCTCCGTTTGCAAGGCATAGGCGTGTACTACCTCTTTCCAGCTTGCCAGATGGGGTTTGCTCCAGTCACCATAGACGCGACGAATGGTCACGATACCGTATTTACTCATTTCAGTCAGCATCTGGTCGAGGAGTGCTGCCTGAGCGTTATCGCCATCAATTAATAATGCCAGCCGCCGATTCGCGTTCATGAGTCATCCTTAGTGAAACAGGTACGATTATATGATAAACCCATAAGACAATGTTCATCATTTAGGATTCCGGTTAGAGGGGGTGGAATGCGGCGGGGAGGGGGAATAAAAAGGGACGCACAACCGTGCGCCCCTACGGGAGGAAATGGGTAACAGAGAGGAAGGGAGGATCCGAGATCCTCCCTTACGGGAGCAAGTGCGGTTAGGGCGCGGTGACTTCGTAGGCGGTGTCGTTGATGACGACGATCAGTTTGTCACCGATGGCGAAGTAGGGCGAGAGTTCGGGTGTGGCATCCAACAGGGCGAAATATTCGTCACTGAGGAAAACGACCTTCTCGGTTTGCATGGTATCGGGCTGGAAGGATGTATCCGTCCACACACCTTTTTGCAGGAGGAAGGTTTTGTCGTTGATGGTTTGGATGGGGTTGACGGAAGGTTCGGCAACGTAACCATCACTATCTACGTTGCTTTCACCACCCTGCCCACCCAGCGGCGCGGTTTGCGTGGAGGCAAAGGTGACGGGCGGCGCGACAGGTGCGGCGGCAGCATTGGCGAGTCCGGCGCTGGCATCGGCAGCACTGACGGCGGCGGCCCCTGTTTTCTCGGACGAGAGGGTTTGTGCCTGCTGCTCAAAGGCGGCTTCGGCGCGGTCACGACCATCGGCGGTCAGAATGTCATCCTCGGTAATGAGGAAGCTGGTGTAGGGGGTGATGATGCCATAGCGGACGCTGAGGCTGACGACACTATCCACCAGTTCTTTGTTTTCGCCGTTCAAGCGGATGGAGTTGAGCAAGTCACCGATGCGGCGGGTGGCCCACAGACGAGCGATATACGACTCGCCGCCAGCGCGTGCCGGGAAATTCAGGCCGCTGTAGACGAAGGTTTGATCTTCACCATTGACCTTACCCTTGAGGGTGAAGCTGAGGTTGCTGGCATCACCACGATAACGCCCGACTAACGTCAGCTGTGTTCCGGCGAATAAGTCGGGTAAGGGTGCGGCGGGATAGACATCGGAGGTGTTGAGGCCGCCCGTTTCGAGGGTGATGTTGGTCAGCACCGGGGCGCTGATCTTGTTGTAGAGGCTGGCGACTTCTTCGTCAATGCGTTCGGTGGGGCGGACGTATGTGCCTGTGCCGTGCTGATCGCGAACGATGGAGTCGAGCAGAAGGGTATCGACATCATCACCCACGCCGAAGCTGAAGACACGGACATTAGGACGGGCGATGGCTTTGAGGTTGGCGAGAATATCAACTGTTTCGGTTGTGCCTTCGGTCGCCAAGCCATCGGTCAAGAATAAGACGGTTGTTGAACGTTCCTTATCTGCCATATCGAGGGCGGTGGTCAACGCGCCGTTGATGTCCGTACCGCCGACGGCTTCTTGACCGCGCACCCAATCAATCGCGGATTGTGCTTGATCTGGCGATTCCATTGTGTTGCTGAACACGCGCATGCCGGTGCTGAACAGAACCACATTGAAACGGTCGGTTGGGTTGAGCTTCTTAAGGACATATTCAGCGGCGTTGCGGGCTTGATCCCACTTATCACCGAACATGCTGCCGGATTGATCGAGGACGATGATGACATCTTTGGCGATGGCCTGATTATCGGGCAGGGTCAACGGGGGCTGTACCAAGAGCATGAAGAAGCCCTCTTCGTTGGCGCTGGCACGATAGGTCAGCAGGTTGGCGTTGATGCTCTGGGTGGCGATGCCGTAGTAGAAGCTGAAATCATCGGTGGGGATACTGCCAGCGGATTCGTAACCGGCGACGAACTTGTTGTCTCCGCTGCGGCTGATGGCGATGGGATGACTGGGCGAGTAGATGTTGCTGATGGGATCGTTGCTATCGACTTCAAGACGGATGCTCATCTTATCGACAGGGTTTTTGGAGAGCAGGTTGGTAATTTTCAATGGATAGACGTAGTGCAGCAGGCCGTTATCCACAGTCAAGACCTGCGAATAGCGAATGTCGATTTTGCGAGTCTCGCCGGGGGGAATGGGGAAGACGTTGGCCTGAATGGCGCTGTCACCGACATATTCCAGCAGGGCGGGATCACGATATTGACGGACGATTTCGTTGTAGATGCTGCGGGCTTCATCCGCTGCCAGAATTTTGGCTTCGACTTCGATGCCGTTGACAGTCATGGTCAACTTGTCAACGGATGCGCCGCCGGGAAGTGGGAATAGGAATGTGCCTTCCGCCATGCCGCGTCCTTCGTTGCGGAATTCCATTTCGACGCTGGTGGTGGCGATCTGGTCTTTGATGGTGACGGCAACCTGATGATGGTCAATGCGCAGCCATTCGGGATTGGTGAACACGCCGGGTTGGATGGGCGGATCGACAATCACACAGGGGGGCATGGCAGGACAGGTGGCATCGGCAGGACAGGGTGGCGGCAGCGGACAGGGTTCCTGTGCGGCGGCTGGCATGATGCCCACGAGGAGCAGTAAGAGTAAGGCGACGATGTGATGCAGGCGTATGAATTGGGGTTTCGGTAAACGCTTCATTTTTTTGAACCTCCAGAACTGGTTGTGTTTTACATTCTGTGGGTAAGACGCTGGTGGTGGGGGTTTGGTTCCCGAAGGGATTGGCGATGGGATGGGAACAGCGGGAGGACGGGAATACGGGAAGAAGGGAGGACACACAGATCCTCCCCTACAATAATACATTTTGAAGAAGAAAGGAGACTATACGGTGGCGATTCATGGTGTGCAGATGTCGTTCATGATGGATTCGACGATGGCGATGTCGACTTCGGAAAAGACGCAGAGGTGAATGGACTCTAGCGGGAAATCCGGCGTGTTTTTGTGTTTGAGCAGAAAGCTCTTAAAGGCTTTAATCATGGGTGGGGCAACTTCGATGGTGGCGCGACCGCCCTGCCCTGCGCCGAACAGCGGAAAGATGATGCTTTTGAGCGGTTGATAGGTTTCTGCCGCTTTTTGTTCAGCAGGGTAACGGGGTGAATCCGGTGGGGAGATGATGCCGCGATTCTGGTGGACTTCGAGGAATAAGTTGAGGCAGTTGAGGACGGTTTGATGGATGTTGGCATCGGTCTTAATGGGGGTGACGCTGCGGTTACGGGGATGCACATAAACTGTCGAGGCGTGGAAAATGAAGCGTGCGCCATTTTTAGCGAGTGTGCTGCGGGGATGACCGGCATGGGTGGGGATGACCTGCTCGATTTCGATGGGACGGCTGCCGAGTCCTTCGCCATGCAGAATTTGATCGTCGAGTTCGATCTGCACACTGTCTTCAAGGATTTTGCCATTTTTAAGGAGCGATCCTTCGCGGCGGAGGACGGACGAGAGCACACCGCTTTCGTAGATGCGCGCCATCTGCATGTAGTTGTTCTCGGTGTTGACGAGCACATCCAAGCCCTGCATCTCGGTCATGTCACCGGATGCCAAGCAAATTGTTTTGTTGGGGAGCAGTTGGTAAGTGCGGTAAACGGGGTCGGTGATGGACGCTTTGAGGGCGTAACGGCGTTCGCGGAGGTTATCTACCCACGATTTTTGGGCATCACGGGTGCGTTTGGACAGGCTTTCGATACTTTCGATGATGGGTTCGGTGTTGGGCTTCTGGCTGGAGAAGAACAAGAACTGCATTTCGGAAATGGCGAGTTTTTCTTGAACATCACGCAGGACTTTGGCGATTTCCTGCGCTTGAATGATGGCGATGGGCAGAATGGACACGTGTGCGCCGCGGGCGACATCAATTTCACGCTGCACCCATTCGGAAAAGTGGGTTTCCTGTTCGAGCAGGACGATCAATACATCACTGGTATGGATGTTGTCGTAGATGGTTTCGGCCCATTTGACCCCACCTTTGTTTTTGAGTTCCTGCGTATCAATAAAGACTTCGTATCCGGCTTCGGATTTGAGGGCGTTGGCGAGGAAGTCACCTTCCTGCTGGCTGAGGGGGATGTTGCGGTAGCTGATGAAGACTTTGATGTTCTTTTGGTTGGTGGTTGTTGGCATGATGTGTGTTACCCGATGATTGTAAGTTTGGGTCAATGGCGCGAGGCTTACCCCCTCACCCCCGAACTCAAGGGAGAGAGGCATTAGGACACGGGATTTAACCGAAATGTTTATGTCTCAAGATCAAGATAGGACGGATGGTGATTGTTGAAAGCATGATGATCATTTTATACTGAATACGTCATTTCTACAGGATATAACGGGATTATGGCTAAACGGGTTGAGATTATTCGTTCCCAGCAGGTCTTTGACGATGTGTTCAAGATTGACGCGGCGCAGTTACGGTATGAGCGACAGAACGGGATGATGAGTGCTGAAGTGCGGCGGTTGAATTTCAATCGGGGGGACAGCGTGGCGGTGGTGCTGCATGACGCGCTGACGGATACGGTGATATTTACCGAGCAGTTCCGGTATCCGGCGCAGACAAAGGGACAGGGTTGGGTGCTGGAACTTCCGGCGGGTTCGGTTGAGCCGGACGAGGTTGATGATCCGATGAAGACGCTGCGGCGGGAACTGCTGGAAGAAATCGGGTACAGCGTTCAGCGCTTCCACAAGATTTCGACATTTTTTGTGTCGCCGGGGGGTACATCGGAGCGCATCCATTTGTATTACGCGGCGATTATGCCCAGCGATCACGTTGCGGCGGGGGGTGGTGTCGCCAGCGAGGGTGAGGATGTGCGGACGGTGGTGATGGATACACAGGCGGCACTGGATAAAATCACTACCGGCGAGATTATGGATGCCAAGACGATCATCGGGTTACAGTGGTTGCAGATTAATAAGGATAAGCTGCCGGATGTGGCGGCGAAGTAAAGATTATTGACCACAGAGATACAGAGGGAAAGCAGAGAAGGAGAGCGGAAAGGCAGGAGTGAGGGGCTTGCCAGCGGCAAGCCCTTACAACTTTTAGCGAATTGGTTCGGTGGTGAGGGACGCGCGGGCGGCGGCGAAGGCGGCCTGAATTTCGGCGGCGGTGGTGGCGGCGAGCAGGCTGGCGGATAATTCAAAGGCGACTTCGGACGGGATGTAACGGACTTCAAAGGCGCGGGCGCGGGTTTTGCCCAAGCGTTTGAGGGCGAAGCGTTCCCATTGGTTGAGTTCTGAAAGTGCCGAGTCATCATCAGCGGGTGGCGAGGCGGACGCGGGAAGTTCCAGATCGTAAATGCCCAGTACGGCGCTGCCCGATTTGGTCGGTGAGGGTTGGGGTGCAGCGGCAGGATCATCCGATGCGGGTGCAGTTTCATGCGCTGCTAAGTCGGGTTGATTTTCAGCGGGTGTGTCGTTGGCGGCAAGGGCTTCGGCATCGGTAGCAAGCTGTTTTTGTGCGCCGACAGGCAGCATCCCCCAGAGGGTGGCAGGCAGGCGGTAATAACGCTGGCGAATTTCGTTGATGCTCATGACCGGATAGGCGGTTTTGATTTCATCGAGGCGTGCCTGTGTATCGGTGGGGCGGATGTCTTCAAATTCAGCGATGAAATTACCCGACCAGAAAGGCAGCAAATCCTGCGTGATTTTCTGGCTGAGGCGGACGAGCTTCGGCCAGAGGGTGCGCTCGATAAAGAGGCGCTCGGCTACTTTGGCGTTGGCTTCGGTGGCATTTTCGCTGACGAGGCCAACGGGGATGCCGAAGATATTCAGAATTTCGTCGCGGTGGGCTTTGCGCCCCTGCAAGAAATCCAATTCGTTGTGGTTGAGGCCGATGTTCTTCCACTCGATGCTGCCGCCGCGCAGAAAGGCGGTACGGCGCTGGGGGCCGCCGTAACTCTGCCGCCATTCACGTTTGATGCGTTCGTAGTCGGCATCGCTGACGGCATCCTTGATGCTGACGATGCCTGCCGGAACGCCGTTATCCTGCCCGAAGGTATTGCGATTCCATTCGGACATGGCGCGGTCACTGGTGACGGCGAGGCGGGCGGCTTCCAAAGCGGAGAGGCCGTAGTAGTCGTTGACAGGATGCCAGCGCTTGAAGTGAATGACCTCGATGGGCATCAGTGGGATGCGCAGGCCATCCAGTTCATAGACGTAGCCTTTGATGTACTCGGTGGGATCGGGCACGATGCTGACGCGGTCAGGTCGCAGCGGCCAGATTTCGGTAGGCACGCCGGAGCCATCACCACTGAGAAACCAGTAGGCATCACCCGTGAGTTCGAGCATACCGAGTGTTTGCTCGATCAACTCGAAGCGGCTCATGTAGGGATTGGGCGCGTCGAGGAGTTGTTCGAGGGGATGGGCGGCGTCCTCATACGCTGCGCCGTTTGCGCCGATTCCTGCCAACGTGGATGGCGATTCATTGGGCATGCGATGATGCACACGGAGGGGGAC
>JBBSBS010000338.1:0-7408 GCA_038251045.1 Aggregatilineales bacterium
CTCCTATTAATAGTCCGGGAATTCCGGCGATTCAAGCAGTGGTCTACCCTGAGCAATCGGATTTCTTGTTCTTTCGCGCTGACTGCCGCACAGACGGGTATCATAGCTTTGCAAAAACGTTTGAGGAGCATGTGGCAAATTGCGGCTAGTCGAAAGTCACGCAATGTTGGTTGGGTTTGGGGCAGATCATTGAAGCTCATTAATAAGGTCATCATTGTTTTGTGTGCCCTATTCACTATAGGTGGATGCAGCGCAGGAAAAGGTGCCGGAATAAAACGACTAGCGTTGGTTGCTCCGTTTGAGGGACGGTACGTCGAAAGCGGTTACGATGCTTATTATGCAGTACGGTTAGCAATCCAAGATCGTGGCGGCGACTCACTTGAGTTGCTAGCAATAGACGATGGGGGAAGCACATCAAGCGCTATTACACGAGCAAAAGCGTTAGCCAGTGATCCGCTGGTTAAGGCGGTCATTACGCTGGGATACAACACGACGCAACCAGAGGCGCAGCAAGCATTTGGAAATCTGCCACTCATCATTGTGGGACAATGGCAGGCGAAGCCAACTAAAGACTATGTGTATATGCTGGCGAGTTCCCAACTTGAAAGCATATTAACGGCAGGAGATCACTCAAGTTCGCTCACTGAGGCAGCAAAAATACAAGCTTCTGTTATTGGCGGTGAGATCTTCGCGCTCAAGCAATTCCCAATGCTCAGCAACAGTTTGAACACTATCACTATTGCCAGCAGCGCAAATATTGCTAATCCAGATTTCGAGCAGCGCTATTTGAGCAGCGGAGCGTATGTGCCTGAGCCGGGGTTGTTGGCGACGTTGAGTTATGACGCGGCGATGCTGGCAATAGAGGCAATACAAACGGATGATGTAAATGAGTCGTTAGCAGGTATGAATTACAACGGATTAAACGGAAATATACAATTTAACGATGGATACTGGGTAGACGCACCCATCCACTATTATGGCTATAACGGCGAAGGTAAACTAACGTCCAAAGATCGTCCCGTAAAATAGGGGCAGCGGTTCGATGGGAGTCTCGCCAAGGGTAATTGCTTCTGATAGACGTATGCGGCAAGGTTCAAGCTGCGCTTGGGTGTTGGCATGAATAGTAACGAGTGGCGCACCCTTTTCTACTTTATCTCCCACTTTGACATGCACTTCCAAACCAACCGCAAAATCAATTGAATCGCCTTTTTTCTCACGGCCTGCACCTAAATCAAATGAGGCCATAGCAACTATTTCTGCGGCGACCTGAGTGACATAGCCATCGCGCTGGGCAAGGAACGTTTCTTTGATGGGGGCTTGAGGAAGCAGCGAGGGGTCATCAACCATAGAGGGATCTCCGCCCTGCCCGACGACAAGCTGACGGAGTTTGGCGAGCGCCTGCCCATTGGCCAGTTGGTCGGAGAGCATGGCGCGATTCGCAGCGTCATCGTTCCACTTTTCACCACGCCCTGCTAGCCGCAGCATGTAACCAGCCATGTCTAAGCAGTGTTCACGAAGATCTGCCGGACCAGCTCCGCGCAAACAGTCAATGGCCTCACGCATTTCGAGCGCATTGCCAACCGCCGAACCCAGTGGTTGGTTCATATCCGAAAGAACGGCGATCAT
Organism: Aggregatilineales bacterium; assembly: GCA_038251045.1. Classification (GTDB taxonomy): domain Bacteria; phylum Chloroflexota; class Anaerolineae; order Aggregatilineales; family Phototrophicaceae; genus CFX2. The sequence continues at coordinate 1,627 of JBBSBS010000338.1, forward strand.
ATCGCGATCGGCATCCACCCCAATATCAACCATGATTTGTGCCAGCGCACGGGCATCATCGAGGTTGGTCATGAACGCGCCACGACCGACTTTGACATCAAGGACGATGCCATTTGCACCGGCAGCAATTTTCTTGCTCATGATACTGCTGGCGATGAGCGGGAGACAGGGAACGGTAGCTGTAACGTCACGCAGGGCATAAATCTTGCCATCCGCGGGTGCTAAATCTTTGGACTGACCGGAAAGGACAATGCCATTTTCACGAATCAGCCGCCGGAAATCTTCATTGGACAGGTCGACATTGTAACCTTTGATTGATTCTAATTTGTCGAGTGTACCGCCAGAGAAGCCAAGCCCACGCCCACTCATTTTTGCAACAGGCACGCCACAGGATGCGACCAAAGGCAGCACAACCAACGTCGTTTTATCACCTACACCGCCGGAAGAATGTTTATCAACAGCATAGGGAATGAGGTCGGAAAGATCCAACACATCCCCAGAGTAGGCCATCGCGACTGTAAGATTTACCGTTTCTTCGCGGGTCATGCCTTTCAAATAGATTGCCATAAGTAAGGCCGATGCTTGATAGTCGGGCAAGTCACTACGGGTATAGGAGTCTATAAACCAGACGATTTCGTCTTTGGTCAGTGCAAGACCATCCCGTTTTTTGGCAATAATGTCTACAGCGCGCATGGTGATTACTCCTGAATGAAGGAATTCCCGACAAATAATTGGCATAATCGTACCTCAAATCGGTACTTTTCCGAATTATTAGGATAACTCTAATCCAATTGGACTTGTGCAGCGCCATATTATCGGTTAAAAACAGTAAACGTTTTTCATAGTATGCACAGTAAGGTTTAAGATGGAAAAAAGCCTCCCTAGACAACTGAAGGTAACTCCCCCAAATCAGAATCGTAATCGACTGATTATTGGGATTGTGATTGGGCTGGCTGTGATAGCAGCAGTTATATTCATTGTTATTTCATTGAATAATACAACCCAGACGGCGGTTGGTGCTTATGGTGATTTGCCTCAAAGTCGTTTGGCAGACGGCGGATTCGTGGTAGGCAATCCGGATGCCAAAGTGACCATTATTGAGTTTGCAGATTATGCTTGCCCACATTGTCAGGAATATGTGCCGACAATGAATCAATTCTTTGAAACCTATGTCAAGACCGGCAAGGCTAAGTTTGAGTACCGGATATTACCGACAGCAGGCGGTGCCACAACAGAATTTGTTGGGAACGTGCTGGTCTGTATGGAGAACCAGAAGGCAGGCTCATTCTGGAAAGCGCACGACTATTTATTCCAGCAGGCATCGGCGGGTAATTATGGTACAGAGATGTTGCGGAACCTAGCTAGCCAACTGGGTGTTGACTATGCAGAAGCACTCAACTGTTCGCAAAATGAAACCCAAGTTGCCACTGATGTAGCATTGGCAGGAAAATTGGGCGTTCATGGCACGCCAGCTATCCGAGTACGCAGCGCTGACGGTACCGTTGGCTCGTTGATCGTTAACGGGCAAAGTAACGATACCGGCGGACCATCATTTGATGTATTGAGCCAATATATGGCACAGATCCAATAAAGTGCACAGTTAAATGATTTGACATTTGCCCGCTATATCTTCTTTAGCGGGCTTTTTATTTGGCGGCCTATGCGATGCGGGATTAATGATTAGAATATGGGCAAAGGATACTAGGAGGTGATTCAATGAATGTGGAGACATTTATTGAGCAAAGCAAACCATTTATGGCATGGATGCTGGACTGGCAGGCAAACTTAAAGCCTGCAACACTGGGTTCATTGGCACATAACGACGATCCGCGTTCGATTGGCATTATTTCGGTAGATGTCATCAACGGGTTTTGCACGGTTGGCTCATTAGCTTCGCCGCGTGTGAATACGATTGTAGAGCCGATTGCGTCGTTGTTTAGGGAGGCATGGGCATTCGGCGTGCGCGATATACTACTGACACAGGATACTCATCCGACAGATGCGGTAGAATTCGCTCAATACGCGCCTCATTGTGTACGGGGGACGGTAGAGTCTGAAACGGTGGCGGCATTTAAGGAGCTACCATTTTTCGAGCAGATGACGGTGCTGCCTAAGAACTCTATCAACAGCGGTTTTGCGCCCGGGTTTAGCGAGTGGACTGCCGCACGACCGCAGATTAAGATATGGATTGTGGTAGGGGATTGCACGGATTTATGCACGCACCAACTGGCGATGCACATGCGGTTGTGGGCGAACCAGAATCAATTACGTGATGTACGGGTTGTACTACCTGTAAATACAGTAGATACTTACGATTTACCGGTTCAAATTGCAAATGAATTGGGAATCGTGCCCCATGATGCCAATTTTCTGCACCTCGTGTTCCTTTATAACATGATGCAAAATGGCGTTGAAATTTTTAGTGAAATTACACCCTTGCCTAGTGCCGGGAACTTATAGGATGACATTATGAGAACAGTTGAATGGTATAACGGCATGGTGCGGATGATTGACCAAAAAGCGCTGCCCTGGAAATTCGAAATGGTTGATTTACCAGATTACCGAGCAGTGGCGGCGGCGATCACTGATATGACGGTGCGCGGCGCACCCGCGATAGGCGCATCTGCGGCATTTGGGATGGCACTGGCGGCACAGGGGAGCAAAGCCGATACGGTGGCGGGGATGCTGAATGATCTGGGACAAGCGGCAATCGTACTGAAGGCCGCGCGCCCAACGGCGGTTAATCTGGCGTGGGGGGTTGACCGGCTGCTGACTTTGGCGCAAAACAGCAATTATCAAAGTGCGGATGAAGTGCGACAGGGGATGTTGACAGAGGCTCAACGAGTAGCCGATGAAGACGTAGCGATCAATCAAAAGATGGGAGCGAATGGTGCAGCACTGATTAAAGACGGTGATACAATTTTGCACCATTGCAACACAGGCTCACTGGCAACCGTTGACTATGGTACGGCACTGGGCGTGGTACGGGCAGCATTCGAGCAGGGCAAAAAGATTCATGTGCTGTTGGACGAAACCCGCCCTCGCCTGCAAGGAGCGCGATTAAGCGCATGGGAAATGGAGCAGCTTGGGGTGAGCTACGACATCTTGCCAGACACGGCAGCGGGATATTATATGCAAAAGGGTGAGATCAAGATTTGTTTGGTGGGTGCTGACCGAGTGGCAGCCAATGGTGATTTCGCAAACAAGATTGGCACATATCAAGTTGCGGTACTGGCAAAAGAGAATAACATCCCCTTTTATACCGTTGCGCCGACATCAACAATTGACTTGAGCCTCGGCACAGGTGCGGAAATTCCGATTGAGGAACGCAGCAAGGATGAGGTGCTGACACCGTATGGCAATCCACTTACACCAGCACATTTTCATGCCCGCAATCCGGCATTCGATGTGACACCCAATCGTTATTTGGCAGGGATTATCACCGAGAATGGAATTGCGCGACCGCCGTTCAATGAGAGTTTGAAGCGGGTTGTAGCAGGCGAACAGGTCTAATTTAATCACGCGTCCAGAAGTCATCGGCTAGGTCGAGGGGTCGCAAGGATGGTTCACCCGTCAGTTTAAGCTGCCCGTCTTCAATCTGCATCAGAGAAACATAGGTGGGATAATCAGGACTGTGCTTGAACTGCCATTCACCGATACTCCATAAGCGTAATTGTCCGTTCACACGGTTGACCGCGATTACAAATGGTAAGCGTTCGTACAGGGGGCGTATCAAGGCCTCACCACCGCCTACTTCAGCACGACGTGCAAGCATGCCGAGGGCATTTTGGAGGCGTTTGGCGAAAATCGCGCCACGAAACGACCAGATTTGACGGGGCGCATCGGACATTTGAAGCAACGGCGCAATTGTCTGCGGCTCATCGGCGCGCACTTCGTCAAGTAGGATACACGCCGGATTATCTTCAAGCGCGTTAAGGATTTGCTCGCCGAACGACACACCAGGGGCATCGCCAACAGGCCATTTGGCAATCAGGCGCTTCATACCAGCGGGTAAACGGGTTTCCCCTGCCCTTTCAACCGAAATCGTCTGTTCTGGATGGGGGAGTTCATTCATGAGTAAATTAAGGAGTGTGGTTTTGCCGGACTCAGGTTCACCGATTAACAAAAAGCCATAAGTTGAAGCGACTAAGGATTTGAGGAAATGAGCGGCTTTGTTGGTCATGAAGCCGGAAGCCACTAACATATCCCACGTTGGAAGTTGCTCAGGATGGACACGAATATCGACTACCATCTGAATAGTAACAGGTGGTGCGACAAGATTTACCGATACGTAACGATTAGCAACCGATAAGCCAAGCTCCATATACGGATTATCTGGACGTAATTCTGCGCCGGAATCAGCCACTAATCGACTGATAATCCGCTGAAAATGATCGCTATCTTGAAAAATGGGGCCAATAGAAACCAAGTCACTATGTCCATAACGGACGGATGCTTTCTCTGCGCCTTCCAGCAAAATTGTTGTAATATGGTCATCCGCAAAAAGCGCATCGAGTGTGCCATAGCCGAAAAGGCTGCTGTAAGCACGACTGATGATTTCGGCTTTTTCATCATTCGAGATCTGAACAGACTCCACTGCAATAATATAGTTGGCAGTTTCAAGTACCAGCTTAAGTCGTTTGGAGGCCGTATCCGCTTCGGCTAGTTCGGACGACTCACTACCATAGGTTTCTACAAAAGAAGACTCTATTTGTTCGACAAGTGCGGCTATGGAGACCCAGCGATTACCGAGCTGCGAGGGCAGTAGTTCAGGCAAACGAAATCTATCTGCCTCATGTTCACCGTCATTTACGCCGTTATCTGATGCAGGGACATGGTTGTTTTCTGAAGATTCAGACATTGGCACCTCTTTTCTATTGGTTATTTTGCTCAGTCAAAATTGACGGGTTTGAGATCAGAATTATCATCTGATTTGCGTCCGAGTTTGGCAATATCTACCCACGTACCACGCACGTTTACGCGAACGACATCCATCGTGTAATCGGTGTTCACATCCTCAGCATTACGCAATAATGATGAGCCTACTCCGTACATATCCACAGGCACCGATTCATCTTCAAATCGTCCAATTTTCGAAACACTGAAACCGCCGCTCACAATTATTTTCACACTATGGCAGTATTTTTTAGCTACATCCGCATAACGTTGAGGAACATCCCAGCGTTCCCAAGCATGATCCAGTGCATCACGAAGCAACCGAACTAGTACGGGATTTACGCCTGTGGGGTCATCCGGTTGAAGGGCAATATCACGCATATTAGCGCCGGTATCCAACCGAACACCCATAAGTGTCCAGCGTTTCTGTGCCTCAGCATCGTCAGCTTGTAAGGCGGTGAGATAGTGCGACCAGTAGGTATCGAGAGTGGAAATCGATGCACCGATTGAGTCGTTATTGAAATCCGCCAATACAACACGGGGTACATGTGGGGGAACATATTGAGCGAAAGCCTGCATCGCCTCGGAGGTATCTGCGAAAAAACAGGCGATAAGCGCATGTGGAACTGTGCCACCAGCACTGCCGCCCCACCACGCGGCCTGTGCATCGGTACTCACAAACGGGTTAACATGAGCACCACTATCAGCGTTATATCGCTGAATCGCCAGCCAATACGCATAGCCGTCAACCGCTTGTGTTTCGGGTAAATCGAAACGGGCAGGAAAAAACAATAGTGATTTGCCGCGTGCAGCTTTCACGACATTATAGACATTGGTGGCAACCCGACTGGCGTGGGTCAGAATACCCAATACCGGTGTTTCGAGA
>JBBSBS010000339.1:0-7388 GCA_038251045.1 Aggregatilineales bacterium
CAGCACCCCGCATCCGACCTGTGGAACCATATCCGCCAACCAAAAGTGAATGAAACCGGTACAGGCAGTAGACCGCATCCGCCGCAGATACTCTACCTGATATTGAATCAACTCGGCTTGATAAGCCCACAACTCATCAATCTGGCTTTCCAGATGCTTGAGCCGTTCCCATAGATCAGGGTATTGTTGCAAGGTGCTCAACGCGGCAGGCGCTTCAAATCCGAACTCGGTATTCAACCGGAAGCTGTGTTTAGCAATGTCGGTGTAACGTGCCGTCCAGATCGAACCGTAATACGAATGGACATCACCTCCGCGCTGCCAATCATCCTCGATTTGTCCCGAACAAATGAATACGGGACGTGTTGGGTCTTGCTGGCAAGCATCCGCATACAGTGCCGGATCAGGATGCAGTTCCAAATTTTGACGGCGGGTAAAAATCATCGTTGGCTCGTTGTGGCACACCCACGCGATGACTGCCGGATGGTTACCCAGCAAATCAATCATCTCGCGCTGCATCTTAAGGGCGCGCTGCTCAAACGCCACCGAATAATCCTGTACCCAATTCAATTCAAAATCCTGCCAGATCAGCATTCCGTGTCGGTCACACAGGTCGTACACCTCCTGCGGCGAAACATGCACATGCACCCGCAGCAAATTCAAATTGGCCTCCCGCGCCAGTTGAATATCGCGTTCCAACTTGTCCGGTGTACAGGTTGATAAATACAACGCCGGAATGTACGACGAACCGCGCAGGAAAACCGGACGTTCGTTGAGATAATACGTGAAGCGTTCCGCCGAGCGTTCCAGCCGCACCGTGCGAATACCAAAAATTTCACTGTGGCTGTTTAGAACACGGTCTGTCTTGTCGTGCAGGCTGCAATCCAAACGGTATAAATCTGGCGAACCGTGATCCCATGACCACCACAAATGCGGATCAACAACCGTGAGCTGCTGCTCAATCACCTGTGTTCCCACTGCCAACTGCACCTCAGTCCGTAATGTAACGCCTTCACCCGTATGATTATCCGCCTTGATAACCATAGCCAGCGAACCGTCAAACACCGCCTTAGTGGCATTGGTCACAGTCAACTGCACATCAACCTGCCCATCAAGCTGCGTGCGGATGCGAACACGGTCGATACTCACGCCATCATCCACTAGCAGTCGCACCGGTCGCCAGATGCCAATCGGATTCACATCCGGTGGAATCACACCCTCACCATGTTCATACAAACCCTTTACCAACCCGCGAATCACATGGTCAATCGGATAACTGCCGCGCGGATTCGGCTCATCCCACGGCGAACTGACCCGCACCACCAGCGTATTTTCTGCTTGTGGATGGATGAATGCCGTGACATCGAACTCAAACGGTGCGAAATTACCTTCGTGTTCGCCTACAAATTGATCGTTCACCCACACTGATGCGTAATAATCCACTCCCTCAAACCGCAGTCGAGCACGGCGGTGTGCAGCATCCGGCATCACAAACGTGCGCTTATATAACCACGCGCTGTTGTTGATCGCCCGCAAATGCTCCCCCCAGTAGGGACGGTCAGGATACAACACCGTTTGCAAATGGGCACACTCTGGCACGCTGATCCATTCAGCCTGAGATGTCATGGTTATCGGATCGGTCTTCAACGGGACAGGGCAAACTTGCCAATCGCCCGTCAAGCGCGTTTCATCAATTCCAGTGGTCAAGTCCAGACGCGGAACATAGGTCATAGTTTTCCAAAATCACGGTACATGCTAACGCCGCACCGGAGTAAAAGGGTAAAGATGTATATTGTAGAACCTCGTATCCAGCTTTCAAATGAGTAAATCCAAATAACCGCTTACCTGTCCACACAGATTCTCGAACTATTAAGTCTTCAAAAGCTCAAGACTCTCTACCTGACTCTCGTGATAATCTAAATAAAGTGACCGAATATTCCATCTTTCATCGTGAAAATTGTATAAATTTTTGACGTTTTATATAGCACAATTTACCAATAAAGATGCGGTTATTCCTAAACATAGCTATGAAATCCCTCATAGATGGCAAAAAGGATGCTGTAAATGTTTAACTTCAGTGGTGTGTGGGACGAAAAAATGAAGCGCCGTACGGTCGCTTTCGTGGGCATTGTCCTGCTGATTATGGTCGGCTATATGGCAAGTATCGCAAACGGTCTGCCGATCCACATTCGCTTTTTCCTCTAGTCCTCAAATTTTCCTCTAGTCCTCAAAGATGGTGGGCATATCCAGCCGATATGCCCTCAAAACCACGACATCCATCACCCATGTGTCGTCGTATCAATACCGGGGCGTAATTCCTTATCGTACAAATCGAATTGTTTGGCGATATGCATCCCCACCCGCTTATACAATGTAGCCGCACCGGTCAAGCTGCTGGCATCCACCCCCAGACCGACTCGCTTTTTACCCTGCTCATAAAAGATTTTGAAAGCCGAGTAAAGCAGCGCTTCACCAATGCCCCGGCGGCGATACTCCCGCCGTACACCCAATGTTGGTACCCAACCCCGATCTTCCTCACCGTTGTGGCTTGGCCTGCACAGGATAATGCCGGCAATCCGCTCCCCATCCATCGCCATCAGCCACATCCCCGGCACAAAGTTGCCTTCGCTTTCCCAGAAATGTAACCACTCGGCGTAATGTTCTTCAATCGGACGGTCAACATTCCCAAACTGATCTTGAAAGGTTTCTCGTCGCACTTCAAAAACAGGGCGTTTATCGTCCGCCGCATCAAAAACCTTCAAGGTAATTCCATCCGACCAACTTGGACTGGGCGGTGGCGCATCCAGATCCATTTCCATATGCCAGAAATGCCGGATGATCTGCATCCCTGCCGCCCGCAGTAATGCGCTGTACCATACATCCACATCCTGCGAGTAGGTATAGACACGCAGCGCCACCCGCGCATCGTCTGGCGCTGCGGCAATGTATTCACGGGCGCGTTCCTCCGCCCATGCAAATAAATACGCGCCAATCTCTTCGTCTTCGTATTCAGGATGCACATAGATGTCGAGGTGCAAAATCACTACGTCTGACGGGTTAACCTCACCCCATCCCACAATCCGATCATCAGCCGTCAACACCACCCGCTGATTCGCCGCTTGCTCGAAACCCGGTGTTTGCCACTCTGCCAACCGGTCTTGCACCGTCTCATCGGCTTCGCCAATCGTCGCCATCGAGCAAGCATTCATCAACCCCACGACCGCTTCCACATCTTCTATCGTACATGGGCGAACGGTGTAACCAGTTTTTAGCGCAGGTAGTGTAATAGTGCTCATGATTTTCCCTCTATTTTCAACACCGAGAGATCATAATGGGTCACAACAAATCTGTAAAGAGCGATTAATTCAATGTCAATATCACTCCATCCCGCGCTGGCACATTCATCTTCACCACGCCGCCCTCAACCGTTACGCTGCCCTTGCCGTAAATCGCCTTGAGCGTTACGCCATCCTCCACCAACCCCCTCACCGGAATTTCAAGTTTCTGCGCCTTGTCGCCCACATTCAGTGCCACCACCAGCTTGTCATCACCCAACTCGCGGCTGAAAGCATAGCTCAGTGCCCCCGTGTGCAAACGTTTATACGACCCTCGCCGCAGCGCCGTGTGTCCTCGCCGGATGCTGATGAGCTGCTTGTAATACGCCAGCGCCTCCATATCCCAACTTTCGCGGTTATCCCAATTGATCGTCCGGCGGCAGTCAGGATCATCTTTACCCGGCAGGCCGATTTCATCACCATAATAAATACTCGGCGCACCCGGAACGGTCATCAGCAAAATCGTTGCCAGACGTACCGTGGCCTTATCTTCGCCCGCCATTGAAAGCAGTCGTGCCGTATCGTGGCTGTCCAGCAGATTAAGCTGCACCTGTGAAACCTGCCAATCGTAGCGAAATAACGCCTTCTCTAACTTGACTGCGAAGTGTTCGCCATCAATCGCTGGATACGGATCATACGAATGTCCCGTCACCGCCAATTCCCGCACCAGATGATTTTGCCCACAAAACTGAATAGCTGGCTCGGTGAAAATGTAATTCATCACCGCGTCAAACTGGTCGCCCTGCAAATAATTGGTGCTGTCCCACCACACTTCACCGACGATATACGCCTCTGGATTAATCGCCTTCACCCGATCACGGAACTCGTTCCAGAAACCGGGGCTGGTGATGCAGAAGGGCACATCCAAGCGCCAACCATCTATCCCCTCGCGCAGCCAATGCTCGGCAATCTGCATGATGTACTCGCGCACCTGTGGATTATCGGTGTTCCACTTGGGCAGCGCCCGATTGCCATACCATGCCTCGTAATTCGCCGGACGTTCACCACTATATGCCGTCAACGGCCAATCATGGACAATAAACCAATCCAACCACGCGGACGCTGGCCCATTTTCAAGAATATCGTTGAAGTAAAAATTGCCACGGCTGGCATGGTTAAAAACACCATCCAGCACCAGCTTCATACCGCGCTTTTGCATCGCATCCCGCAGCGCATAAAACGCCTTGTTGCCGCCCAACAACGGATCCACCTGATAATAATCATGTGTGTGGTAACGATGATTACACGCGCTCTGGAAAATTGGCGTGAAGTAAACCGCTGTTGCCCCTAAATCTTGTATATGGTCAAGGTGGTCAATGACCCCGTACAGATCGCCTCCCTTATACCCTTGCACGGTCGGCAAGCTGTCCCATGTTTCTAAATTGTGGGGCTTGAGGACTTTGTCACTCTTAGCGAACCGGTCTGGAAAAATCTGGTAAAATACGGCATCCTTAACCCACTCAGGTGTAACAATCTTACCCATCTTCGTAATCCGCCTCATTGAAACTTAAATTCAAATTAAGATTTTACGATTGCCTTAACCGTTGCGATGTTTGCTAATGAATAGTGTTATAATTTTCATGTGTGGGTTCTAAGTCTTGCATGTTTTTCCTCAATAACTGATTTACGTTCCTTAACTTGCCCATAAAGGAAAAAATGAGACGTAGATATTCCTTTAACACAATTTAGGTACACATTCACATTCAACACGAGCCAATAGGGAACAATCCGAGATCGACATCTATGATAATTGAGAACCCGACTATCAACACAATTCTGGATGCCGTCGCTGCCCCTATACTCATCTGCCTGAATAATAACATCCTTTTCGCTAACCATGCCGCCGAGAATCTAACAGACTATCCCCTCGCGAAATTGCTCTCAATGGGTGTGTCTGACCTCGTTAATCCGTCCAGCAGCACCATATTCCAGAACTGGTATTCACAACAACCGCTTCAAGAAAACAGTGAGTCAATCGACGTTCAACTCGCTACATCCAAAAAATCATTGCAATGGGTACGCATCTCAGCTACTGCCACCACCTATGGTGGGCACATGGCGGTAATGTTAACGCTCAACGACACCACTTCCTTTCGCAAGATTGAAAATAGTCTATTGATGAGCGAGGCCCGCGGCGATGTGCTGCTGGAAAATAACCCTGATGTAATGATCATTACCTCCAGCACCGGTCATTTCATTTATGTTAGTCAGTCAGTGCAGCAAACGTTTGGCTATGCTCCCGATGAAATCATTGGTAACCACTGGCATGAATGGGTTCACAAGGAGGATACCCATATTTTGCTAGCGGCAATGGATGAAGTTCGACAAAAGGCAAAAAGCGTTAAGAGCGAACTACGTATCCGTCGGTTGACAGGCGAATATGTATGGTGTGAAATCCTACTTGGAACAGTATATCGCCAGCAAGAGGAAGAAATCACGCTGGTTTCGGTGATCCGCAACATTCACACATATAAATTAACCGAGTTTGCGCTGCGCGAACGCGAACAGAGTTTGCGTCTTGTTACCGATAATATGCTGGATATCGTGCTGGAAATTGCCTCTGATGGACTCATCCGTTATATAAGCCCGTCCTGTATCGCGATTATGGGCTATCAACCACAGGAGTTGATCGGGCGCTCGCAGCTTGAACTGGTTCATCCAGATGATGTTGCCATCGTATTTGAATATTTTGGGAAAATATCGCAGCGAAATGCGCCCACTCCGCCTCTGGAATTTCGACTGCTACACAAAGACGGTCATTACTTATGGCTGGAAATTATTTGCAAAGCGATCGCAGATGATACAGGTGAAATGCAATCCATCGTCATTTCTTGCCGTGATGTAACCATTAGTCGCAAGAACCGTGAATCGTTGCGGGAAAATCAGCAAATGCTGGAGCAAATCACCGACATCGCGCCCTTCGGTATTTATATTTACGATGTCCACCAGCACCGCGATGTCTATCACAATCAGCGCCTTATTGAAGAAGCACCGCAAGAATCAACTCCTGAAAATCCTGCCGGTGACTTCTATGACAATTTTATCCACCCCGATGATGTAGAACGCCATAGAGCGCATCAGAAACGCCTCATGGAAGCGAAAGATGGCGAGGTCATCGAAAGTGAAAATCGTGTACGTAGACTGGACGGTAGTTTTACGTGGTTCTACTTCCGCGATACGGTTTTCAAACGTGATGAAAACGGCTCACCTAGCCAATTCCTCGGCTCGATGCAGGATATTACCGAGCGCAAACGTGCCGATAACACCCTGCGTCAAAATCAGCATCTGCTCCAGAAAATAACCGATACCATTCCACTGGATATCTATATTTATGATACGAACGAACAACGCAATATATTCTTTAACCGCACCGAGAATATGGGCTACCCGCTTGATGTGATCGACACACAGAATTCAGGCGACTTCTACGCCACCCTCGTCCACCCCGATGATTTATATAAACACCTCGAAAATGCGAAACGCTTGCGAGCGGCAAAAGACGGCGAACTAATGGAGAGTGAATACCGCATGAAACATGCCAGCGGCGAATGGCGCTGGTATTACTTCCGCGACATTGTATTTGCTCGCAACACAGATGGTACACCCAGCCAATTTCTCGGTTCAATTCAGGATATTACGGATCGCAAGAATACTGAAGCTGCCTTGCGCAACAGTCAACAGGTGTTGCACCAAGTCACATCGACTGTGCCACTCGACATCTACATTTTTGATGCCGATTTGAACCGGGGTGTATTCTCCAATCGATCCTCAACACTGGGTTTGGACACTCATCTAACAGCAGAAGCCGATGACACTTTTTTCAAAAACCTCGTGCATCCGGATGATGTCCCGCTTTACGAGGATTTCAATCGACGGCTGGAAGCCGGTGCTGATGGAGCCTATATTAAGGGTGAGTTCCGGATGCGCCATAAGAATGGCTCTTGGATATGGCGTAGTTACCGCAGCATAGTGCTCAATCGTCATGATGACGGTACGCCCTCACAGTATTTGGGTGTGGTTGAGGATGTTACACTGCGCAAGGAAACCGAAGCTGCG
>JBBSBS010000340.1:0-7381 GCA_038251045.1 Aggregatilineales bacterium
AAATAATGCGTATTTTCATCAGTTACGCCAAAGCAGATACCCGCGACCTCGCCTTTGAACTTCGTGATGCCTTCAGCAAGCTGCCAAATGTTATTCCGTGGATGGACGAGTCGCTTGAACCCGGTGAAAGTTGGGCAACCCAGATTCAAGAGGAAATAGACGCGGCAGATTTTGTCATTGTTTTGCTGTCCCCGGATGTCAACCGACCCATTTTAGGCAAACAACTTCGCAGTTTTGTACTGAATGAAATTGACTACGCCCAGCAAGAAGGCAAATCTATTATCCCGATTATGGCACAGGATACGCGTATGCCGGTGCAGCTTGCCGGTGTGCAGTATATTGACTTTACACGTAACCGTGCAAACGGCATGAAGCGCCTCCTTCGCAATTTTGCGCCATCTCCTGCTCTTAAAACGGTCAACCCATCGCCATCTGCCGCATCCGGTATAAATGCTGCTTTTTACCGTCATCCTGCTTTAATTGCTGGTCTAATCGCTGTTGTGGTTATCATCTTGATTGCTGTCATTCTACACGGCCTCAATCCACCTGTTTTAAACGTTACTCCGACAATCCCTAATGCCGCAGTCGTTCCCTCTGAATCGCCGACTGCAGACTTGCCAACTGAACCTGTCGCACCGACTATCACATCCACCATCATGCCCACCTTAACCGCAGCACTTGAAGAATCAACCCATACAACCGTGCCGACGACAGCCACGCCCACACCCAATATAACCGCCAGCATCCAGGCCAACCGTACCCGGCAGGTTGTCACCGTGACACCAACATCCACACCGACGCACACACAGGCTCCTAAGCTCAGTTCTACACCCAGCCCACTGGGTTTTGCCGGCAACCCAGTCCTTCACAACAGCGATTGGACACCTCAATATCAAACTTTTGACGGTGTTGAAATGGCGCTGGTTCCTGCCGGGTGCTTTACGATGGGGGGCGATGATGGCCCGGATGAAGAAAAACCCGCCTACCAGCAGTGCTTTGACCAACCTTTCTGGATTGACCGTTATGAAGTCACCAACCAACAATATGGCTCTGAAGGGTATTTCAAGGGCAATAATCACCCACGCGATTCAGTAACTTGGTTTGAAGCCCGCGACTTTTGCCTCAGTCGAGGGGGTCGCCTCCCAACAGAACGTGAATGGGAATATGCTGCCCGCGGTCCGGATAATCTGATTTATCCATGGGGCAATGATTATCTGGTTGATAACTTGGTGATATTCGATATAGGCGAGAATTACCATTTAGGGACTTTAGAGGTCGGCAGTCGTCCGACAGGTAATTCGTGGGTGGGTGCGTCTGATCTCAGCGGCAACCTTACAGAATGGGTGAATAGCATCTTCGCGGCTTATCCCTATGATATGCATGATGGTCGCGAAGTATATGATGATGGTATGGCTGGCAGCCGCCTTTTGCGTGGTGGCGCGTGGAATGCTATGGAGGACGATGTTCGTGCCGCTAATCGAAATTTCAATGCCCCGCTTTATGGGAACGATGATGATGGTTTCCGCTGCGTTCGTGATTATTGATTTAAAACCATAATTTCTGGGATGTATTGACACGCATTTTTGCCTCCCATACCATTTCCTAACCATCCATCAACTCTCGCGCTGATTGTGCTCCCTCAAAACCGTTGGTAGCTTTACCGCTTAAGAGTTACCAAAATGTCACCCTTAAGCCTTCAACCTGTGCTACGATTTCCTTATCGTTGCTCTATGTCTGTTCTGGGAGTTTGTATGGTAACTCTTCCTCGTCTTTCTCGGTATTTTCTTGGCGCTCTTGGCGTTTTGGCACGTCAATCGGCCTTTGCATTTTCCGCGCCTCACTCCCTCACAATCGCTGCAACGGCATACAACCGACGACGCGGCGGACACACGCCCGCCAACCGCGGCGCTCAGCGGCATCAGCCGAACATGCCGTGTCGCAGGTGTGTCGTTTCAGCAGTTTCTCCCGTGCTTCCCGCGCGACAATTCAGCGGATTTTATGCAATTTATGCCATCACTGCAAAGGTGTTTTGACCTCAATCCAAATCTTTGTTGAGTATCGACTCCCACGCTGCCGTCCCCACCAACGCATTCACATTACGGGTCGGAGAAGGTTCATCCGGCGGGGACTGTAACGTCATCTCGAAAAACGCAATATCGTGCCACCGTCCAAACTTATAACCCGCAGTATGGTTCACACCGGTCGGCATAAACCCCATTGCCAGATGCAAACCCATACTCGCGTCATTAGGAAGTGTCACACCCGCTACTGCCAGCACAAAACCTTGTAAACGGAGCACGTCGAACAATGTGGTGTATAACGCTTTGCCGACTCCCCCACGTCGGGCGTTTGAACTGACATAAACCGTGGTTTCCACTGACCAGTTATAAGCCGCCCGTTCTCGCCAGCGCCCCGCGTAAGCATAACCCAGCATCTCACCGTTGCGCTCCATGACCAGCCACGGATAATGTACCAGCTTGCTCCGAATCCGCTGACGCATCTCATGCTCATCCGGAACCTCGTACTCAAAAGATATTGCAGTCTCCTTCACAATCGGGGCATAAATTTCAAGAATATCGTGCGTATCTGCTTCCGTCACCAACCGAATACTTGCAGCCATCATAATCCTCGCAATCCAAAATATTCACTCGATAATGACCAATATCCTTGCTGGATACTATGAAATGACCCAACAAATTTGGAACACGCTTTTTTGTATAATATCGTTATTTGGGCTTAACGCACGGTCAACCCGTATCCCTACCACTAACCTTTGACCGTTCCGTAGTCCCATCGTTGGGTAAAAGTACCACCGTCCACCTTTGCCTATGCCCTGCATCCGGTTACAATGGGCGTAGTGTGGTCTAAACTGGAGCATTCGCGTTATGGCATATGGGCGATTGGACGTATTTTGGCCGGATGGTCAGTTTATGACCTTTCCTCTGGTTGAAAATTCCATTTCAGTTGGGCGCTCGACGGGTAATACCGTTGCGTTGGAAACCAACACCATTTCACGTTACCACTTCGGCCTCACCCACGATGGTCACAAAACCCTCATCACCGATATGGAATCGGCCAATGGCACCTTCGTGGATGGTGAGCGTCTCGCTCCCAATACCCCCCGTGAATTGGATGGTGGCGACGAAATCCAAATCGGTCATCTGCGTATGATTTATCACCAGCTTGATGAAATGGCGACTCAACCCATGAGAGCGGTGGATGAAACCACCCAGCGCATCGAAGTCGCCGCGCTCAGTTTCCGTTTGGATGTCATCGGCCCACCCGCGCCGTTCTCACCCGGCGCACATATGTCCGCCGAAGTCAACATTACCAACACCTCTGCCGAGCCACAACTGTACCGCGTCGAAGTGACCGGCATGCCTACCGAATGGATACGCCTTGACCACAGTGAACTGCTGATTGACCCCCAGCAAAGTGAACAGGTGCTTATCAACTTCCGTCCTGCCCGCCGCAGTGACAGCCGCCCCGGTGACTATAAAGTGCTGGTACGGGTTGCCCACGCCGATAAACCCGAACTGAAACTTGATGCCCAGATGATTGTTCAGGTTCTACCCTTCGCCGGTTTTGGCATGGCGCTTGAAAAATCAACCATCACCAGTGGTGAACGTTTTCGCCTCCATTTGCATAATCAAGGCAGCGCATCGCTCAACCTGACTGCCACCTGCCGCGCCCTTAACAATGACCTGCGTTTTAAGCTGCCTGCCAGTCAATCAACCTTGATGCCGGGGGCACGCTTTGTGCTCTTCGGGGAAATCACCCCTCAGAAACCGATGCTCTGGGGCAAACCACGTTCGCACAGCTTTGATGTCAAAATTAAATCAGGCGATGCGGCTCATTTTCTGGCGGTCACCCGTGGTAAATTCATCGAAAAGCCTATGCTGCCTGCGTGGACACCTCTGGCGCTGCTGGCAGGGGGAATCATCGGTGTGATAGCCGTAATTCTGGCACTGGCTGTGATCTTACGACCCGTTCGCCCGCCGCAGATTTTGAGCTTCACCGTGAACAATGTGCAGGTGGCACAGGGCGAAGACATTGCCTTAAATTGGAATGTCACCGATGTCAGCAACCTCAGCCTGAGTGTGAACAGCAAAATCGTTATCGAGCGCATTAGTACCGAAACCACCGGCCTCACCCTCGATACCAGCGGCCTTGCCGGTAATGTCGTGCTGGAATTAGTCGGTGAGAATGGAACGCAGAAAACGTCTGCCGCCCAGACCATCACCGTTTATCAACCCTTAGGCACGATCAGCCTAAGCGCCTCGCCTTCGCAGCTTGTGCGCTACGTAGTGCAAAATCTGACCGTCACATGGACGGTTCCGGGTGCAGTCAGCACCCGCTTGACCGGCCTTGAAGCCTTTACTAATGCGGCGCTGCAACCCGAATATGGTGCTGACGGTAATTTAACCGGCCTCGTCGGTATTCCAGACCAACCGCTGCATCTTGTCCTGTATGCCGAAGATACTGCCGGCAATCAACAGCAGCAGACGTTGGATATTACTGTCATTAGCCCTGAATGTATGCCGGCTGGCCCGCCCGTTACCCTTTTTAACGGCCCTGATGCCCGTTATCAGGTTGTCGGTACGGTTCCGTCCGGTGGCACGGTGGTGGTTGATGCGCAGGATGGCAGCGGTCAATGGCTGCGGGCACGCCTACAGGGTGGTCTTTCGGGCTGGGGTGTCCGGTCGGAGTTCGCCTGTGCTCAGACGTTTAATCCGGCTGATCTGGTCAAGGAATTGAATGTGCCCACCTTGCCGCCACCGACTTTGACCCCCGTACCATCCTTAACGCCTACAGTGCGTCCGGTTACGGCGGTTCCTCCGGTCACGTTAACGCCGAGCGCATCCAGACAGGCCGAGACTTTTGCCGTGCCCAGTGCGCAGCCGACCGCAGCTGGTTAGTAAGACCGCCCCCTTGTGACGTGTCCGAACAGAAGATGTGATTTTTGAAACAAACTTCTAGAAATGAGTCGTGATATGAAATCAGGTGTCGTTTTCCCACAAACCGAAATCGGTGCGGATCCAATCGCGCTGCGTGATTATGTGCAAACTGTCGAAGCCCTTGGCTATGACTACCTAATGGTTTATGACCATGTATTAGGTGCAAATCCGGATCGTCCCGGCGGCTGGACTGGCCCCTATACCCATAAGACTATGTTCCACGAACCGATGGTGCTCTTTGGTTGGATGTCCGCGTTGACGCAGCATCTTGAATTTGTGACGGGTATCATCATCTTGCCGCAGCGTCAAACGGCGCTGGTTGCCAAGCAGGCCGCCCAGATCAGCGTACTTTCTGGCGGACGCATACGACTTGGCGTGGGTATTGGCTGGAATCAAGTTGAATACCAATCGTTGGGCGAAGATTTCCATACACGCGGCAAACGCCTTGAGGAGCAGGTCACCCTTTTGCGTGAACTGTGGACACAGCCGCTGGTTAATTTTACCGGCAGCTTCGACACCATCCCCGACGCAGGACTCAACCCGCTTCCCGCGCAGCCCATTCCCATCTGGTTTGGTGGCGGTGCAGATGTAGTATTACGCCGCACTGCCCGCATGGGCGATGGTTGGATCCCTAACTTTATGCCGTTGGATGAACTGCGAGCGGGCTTAAAGACGCTGCATTCTTACCTGCGTGAGGCCGGACGAGAGCCAGACAATTTTGGTTTGGATGTCCGCATTGAGGGCAAATATACACCTCAAAATCAATGGGCAGGCGAGGTATCTCAATTGAAGGAGATGGGCGCAACGCATGTTTGCATCAATACGATGGGCATGGGGCATACCCGTTTGCAAGAGCATCTGGATGCAATCACCCATTTCAAAACCATCTTGACCAATGCCTGAGGTTTGGGTTTACCATAACGCGCCGGTTGCCAAATTGAATTTGCTACTATTCCAACTAAGGACACATGACGTATGAAGCGCTCACTTCTATTTTTACTGACGCTGTTCCTGTTCCTTGCTGCTTGTGGGGGTACGGCTTCCCAAACGGCGGGGCCAACTGTGGATGTTAGTGGTATCCCTGTGGGTAGTTTTAAGGGAACGGTGACCGGTGCCGTTAGTGGTGATATCAGCGGTACGGGCAGTTACTTCAAACAAGAAGAAGGTGGCTTGCTCATCAGTCTGGTGGCTGCGCAGGGGCTAGAAGGCGCGAATGTGACTATCATCCTGCCTGTTGGAACCAGCGGCGGTGTCTATACGCCTAAATCATATGCGGATGCCTACGACACCGATGCCAACAAAATTACCGATGTGGGAGCCAGTTTTAGTTCCCTTGCCAGCACCAGTGGGGTCGATGTGTATTCCATCGTTTCCGAAGGCACACTGACCCTGCAATCGACTGATCCGATGACCGGCACCATCCACTTCAAGGCAAAATTGGAGTCGGGTGCAGAGGTTGAAGTCACAGCGACCTTCTACCAACTCATCTCGGTATAAAGCATTCGGCAGTTAGGTTGTGGTTTGTCCGGCAAGTTCGGCAATCTGTTGGTCAAGTCCTTTGACGATGTGCTTCATGTCTAGGCTGTCAAAGATTGCCCGTGCTTTTTGGAAATAATCGGCCGCCTTGTCGGTTTCGCCGAGCAAGCCGTAATCCATCGCCAGATCAGCTAGCCCATAACCTTCGCCGCGCTTGTCGTCCATTTGCTGTGCCAGCGCCAACCCGCGTTCATGCTGGGTAATCGCTGCCGTAACTTGGCCTTGATCGCGATAGGCATCGCCCAAGCGTCCGAGGTTGATCGCTTCGCCACGTTTGTCCGCCGTTTCGCGGGCAATCGTCAGCGCTTGTTCCAGATATTCGGCTGCCCGCGCGTACTGTTTGAGGCCGCGGTAAGCATCCCCCAACCGTCCCAGATTGATCCCACTACCGCGTTTGTCTCCGGTTTCACGGGCAATCGCTAGCGCTTGTTCGTAGGTGCGGATCGCATCTTCAAGCCTATTTTGTTCGCGGTAAATGTCGCCGATGTTGCCCAGATTAATCGACTCGCCGCGTACATCACCGCGCGCCCGCGCAATTGTCAATGCCTGTTGCAGATGGTCAATCGCCATGTCGGATTTTCCAACCAAGCGGTAGGCGATGCCCAGATTAGCGAGGTTAATCCCCTCGGTGCGTCGGTTGCCCACCTGCCGCGCAATCGTCAGCGCTTCTTCCAGATGTTCAATCGCTGGTTGTGCCTGCCCTGATAAACGATGGGCGATACCGATGCGCCCTAACGTGAGACCCTCGCCGGCGGTATCCCCTAAATCACGGTAAATTTTGAGCGCCAGCTTGTAATATTTCATGCCCATTTTAATCAGGCTCAGGTCGCGGTAGGCGCTGCCTAAACTGCCCAGATACAATGCTTGATTGCTATGATCTTTCAACA
>JBBSBS010000341.1:0-7375 GCA_038251045.1 Aggregatilineales bacterium
GTGGGCATCCAGTGGAGTACGGTAGGTGCGCTGCTGCCAGCACCCAGCCACTCACCGTACACCACTGGATGCCCACCCGTTGGCAATATTTCTACAGTGGCTAGGCCGATGCGCCGCATATCCGCCGCCACCCATTCCGCTGCCTGCCGAACATCGGCCGTACATTCCGGCAGCGTGCTGATGCTTTTAATTCGCAGCAGTGCATCCAGTTGCGCTTCAAATTGTGCTCCATTTGCCTTCGCATATTCATGTGGGGTTGCCATCAATTATTCTCCTGATGCAATGGCTTCGTAAAAATAGATTGCTGTGTTAATGCCCTTACGGAACATCTCAACCATTAAGTGCTCATTCGCGCTGTGCGCCCCGTCATCATTCAGTCCCAATCCCATCAAGATAACTGGCGCATCCAGTTCTTGTTGGAAATCGCTAACCACTGGAATGCTGCCACCTTCGCGCATGAATACCGGCTTTTTCCCCCAACCTTGCTCAAAAGCATGCACAGCCGCTTGCATCGCTGGCGTACGAATATCGACGAATGCCGCCGGTCCACCTCGGACGACTTCAATCGTGGTGCGAATCGTACTTGGGCTGATGTTCATAATAAAGTCGCGTACCAGATTGCCGATAGTTTCCGGATCTTGGTTTGCAACCAACCGGCAGCTGATTTTTGCCCACGCTTTTGCAGGCAGTACCGTTTTGAAACCCGCCTCATAGTATCCACCTGCCATCCCGTTAATTTCCAGCGTCGGTCGTGCGCCTGTTCGTTCGTGGATAGCGAAATCAGGTTCACCCCAGGGTCGCGGTGCGCCTGTAGTCTGCTTCCATACCGCTTCGGTCATCCCTGTTTTCTGAAGTTCACTGCGTTCTTCATCAGAAAGCGGTAGCACATCATCATAAAAACCCGGTACTGCGACTTTGCCTTCTGCCGTATGCAGTTGCGCGATAATTTCTGCCAGCGCTTGAATCGGATTATGCACCGAACCACCATATGTCCCGCTGTGCAAATCCGTCGCTGGCCCGAATACCTCTACATCCAGTGTCAAAATACCGCGCAGCGCATACACAATCGAAGGTTGGTCAGGTGTGGGCATCCCGCTGTCGGAGATGACGCATACATCAGTCTTTAATCGTGCTTTGTTTTGTGCAACAAAATCGCCAAGATGGCTGGAACCAATTTCTTCTTCGCCCTCGATTAAGAATTTCAGGTTTACGGGTGATCGCCCGCCATTTGCCAGAACTGCTTCCACTGCCTTGATGTGCGCAAAGATTTGCCCTTTGTCATCCGAAGCCCCGCGCGCATAAATATGCCCATCTCGTTCGGTCGGCTCAAACGGTTCATTCAGCCACCCGTCACTTTTAAGCGCCGGTTGCACATCATAATGTCCATAAATAAGGATAGTTTTTGCATCTTCACCTGCGCCTAACCATTCAGCATACACAATCGGGTGTCCCGACGTGGGGATAATTTCTACCGTGTGCATTCCAATCCGCTGCAAATCATCCGCCAGCCAGTTTGCCGCTCGCTGCACATCCCCCGCATGATCAGGCGACGTACTGATGCTCGGAATTCGCAGCAGGTCGAAAAGCTGCTCTTGGAACGTGTCGAAATGTGTGTTCACATAGTCATGGGCTTGACTCATCTGTGTTTATCCTTTTGCTGAAATCAGTTCTCAATATATCAAGACAAGAGTTGGTGTATAAGAATTGGCTCCTCCATTGTTTACAGGGGAGGGATGGGGTGGGGGTTCCCCGCCTGTTTCATCCTTTCACCGAGTTCTTCATAAAACTGTATCGTAATTGCCATGCCCTTATACCACATATCGAGGTAAACATGCTCGTTCGGTCCGTGTGCCGCGCACCCCTTATAACCGAATGATAGCAGCACCGTTTGTACATTCAGCGCTCGTTGCAAATCCACCACCACCGGAATGCTGCCCCCTTCGCGCACAAAATGCGGGCGCTTACCCCACACAATTTCATAGGCATTTTTCGCGGCCTCAACCGCAGGGCTGTGGCGGTCAATCAGTGCCGGTTCCCCGATCTCGATCAACCGGAGTTCAGCGTGTACCGTAGGCGGTGTGATGCTTAAGATATAATCCCGAACCCGTTCATAAATGACCTGCGAAGTTTGGTTTGGAACCAATCGGCAGCTAATCTTAGCCAGTGCCATCCCCGGCAGCACCGTCTTGAAACCTTCCCCCGCGAAGCCACCCCGAATCCCGTTGATTTCCAGTGTCGGTCGCGCCCCGATTCGTTCATGCAAATTATAGGCGGCTTCACCCCAGACCTGTGGCGCAGCCGCTACATCCTGCCATTCGCTTTCAATGAAGGGTAGGGCTTTTGCCAGTTCTGCCCGTTCTTCCTCGTCGAGTGGCAGCACCTCATCATAAAACCCCGGCACATTGACGCTGCCATCAGCCTTATGCAATTGCGTAATAATTTCTGCCAGTGCTTGTATCGGGTTATGTACCGTCCCGCCGAAGTGTCCACTGTGCAAATCCTGTTTCGGGCCTCTGACTTCCAATTCCATCGTCACCACACCACGGAGCCCATAAGCTATATCCGGTTGCTCGCGGTCGGACATGCTCCCGTCACAGATCACCACCACGTCACATTTCAGCCGGTCATGATATTGCGCCACAAATGCCGTCATGTTCTCCGATGCTGACTCTTCGTCCCCTTCAAACATCAGCTTGATATTGACCGGCGAGCTTCCCGTAGCGATAACCGCTTCCGCTGCCTTTAACTGCGCCATCACATTGCTCTTGCTGTCAATCGCCCCTCGCGCAAATATCTTTCCATCATGCTCAGTCGGTTCAAATGGCGGTGTATGCCAACCGTCGCTCATGTCGGCAGGCTGCACATCATAATGGCAGTAAACCAGAACGGTCGGCGCATCCTTACCCGCGCCCATCCATTCCGCGAACACCACCGGATGCCATTTCGTGTGAATCACCTCCACCGTATCGAAACCGATTCGCTGCATATCCGCCGCCAGCCATTCTGCCGCACGTTCACAATCCACCTGATGCTTCACCAATGTACTCACACTTGGAATGCTTAACAGGTCTTTCAACTGTGCTTTAAATGCTGCTGCATGACTCTCTACATAATCCAATGCCTGCTTGTTCATCTTTCCCTCAATCCTAACCCGATTCATACCAACCCTGAACTTGACCGCGTGAAACTTTTGTTCTATAATAATGAAACTTGCAAAATCATTTTGTAGGACGTGTTACGGTGTATTCTCTACTTTTCATTGTCTCTTTTTTGTTGATTGTATTGCATTTACTTTTGAAGTTGCAGCGGATTGCTCCCTTGTATCCGCTGTGCAGTAGTGACAATTGCGACGCGGCAGACACACGGGAGCCAATCGCGGCTTTTGTGCCATTTCAGCGGCATCAACCGGACGAGCCGCGTCGTAACTTTGGTGTTTCAGCGGTTTCTCGCCTGCTTCCCGCCTGCCATTTCAGCGGAATTTGTGTCGTTTGTGTCGTAACCGCCACAAGTTTCTCATAGCTTACAATCGGTTCTTGAAACGTGTAACTCGCCTCTCTATCGACCAAAGACTTTCGCCGCCTGCTCCCAGATCACCCGTTTATCAACCTCGTCCGGCACAAACGGAAAGTAATACCCGACCCGGTCGAGTAAACCGTCGTAACGTTCCTTCACCTTAAGTGCCAATTCATCCGGTGATGCGACCACCGCAATCTCATTCAACATCTCGTCGCTGATTTCCGTCCACATCTCTGACCACCGATTTTCACGGATCATTTTGCCCAGTCGCTCCCCAAGGTCTTGCCAGCCATGCATTTCTAGCACCGCCTTATAACTCGGTGTGCTGGCATAAAATGCAATCTGTGTCTTGGTCGCAATCGTATTTTGCTGGATTTCCTCGGCAGTGTTTCCCGTCACCACGAAGATCATGCACGTCAGCTTCACGTCATTTCGGGTTCGACCCGCCTTTCGTGCCCCCGCCTCAATGTTCGGGATGATGAGTTCTTTCAAATAGCGAGTCGTATGAAAAGGATGCACATGAAATCCTTGGCACAACTCGCCCGCCAGCCTGCATAACCCCTCATTCACGCCCGCAATATAAATCGGTATATCTGCATATGGCATCGGATCAGGCGAGAAAAACGGTGTCATCAGAATAAAGCGGTAGCTTTCACCGATGTACCGCAGTGGAACACCCGTCTGCCACGTATTCCAAATCGCCCGCATCGCCTCGATATACTCCCGTAGTCTCGGCGCGGGTGCGCTCCACTCGCTGCTAAACCGTTTGGTGATGTGCGTCCTCACCTGAGTTCCCAACCCTAATATGAAGCGTCCTTTAGCTTGTTCGGCTAAATCCCACGCAGTGTTCGCCATCACCATCGGGCTACGTGGGAACGCCACCGCGATTCCGGTTCCCACATTGATACGCTGGGTTGCACTTGCTGCATGGGTTAGTGGTAGGAAAGGGTTATGCGAAGTTTCCGCCGTCCACAGGCCGCTGAAACCGTAATCTTCGACCTGCTTTGCAAGGCTGCAAACCGTATTCAGATCCTTCGGAAATATCGTGACATCAAATAGCATTTTGTACTCTATCTAGGTACTTCTGAGTATCAAATAGTAATTCGTCTTTTTCCAATTCGCTAGGCCACCTGCCTGATGCTATAATCGGCTGATAAAACACCTGTTTCGTAAAGGCCAATTATGACCGCTCCCACCCTCTCTACCAAGCTCAACTTAGAACACCTCACGACCCTGTATCAGATTTCGATGACCATGAACTCCAGCCTTCAGTTCGACGAAGCACTTGCTAACGTCATTGATGCCATGATGCTTGCGACCAAAGCCGAACGCGGCGTACTAATGGGTTTTGATGAGGAATCAGGAGAGCTGCGCCTGTTAGGTGCGCGTGGTATTGCTGGCGAACAACTGGCACAGCAGGAAGCCTACAGTACTACCATCGTCAATCAGGTCGTATCAACCCGTCAACCAATGCTTACCAACAATGCCATGTTTGACGACCGCATCACACCCGGTCAGAGCATCATCATGCGTGGTTTACGCGCCATCCTCTGCGCCCCTATGATGGCGCAGGATCGGTTAGTTGGCGTTGTCTATGTCGATACTTCCATGCGAACTGGAGCATTCACCGAGGCGGATCGCGATCTACTCAGTGCCATCGCTAATCAGGCCGGTATTACACTCGAAAATTCGCGCCTATATACTGTCGCGGTCGAGAAGGGGCGCTTGGAACATGAACTCAACCTCGCCCGTGAAATTCAACAGGGATTGCTGCCGCGTCGCAAACCGCACTTACCCGGTTATGAGGTCGAAGCTGTCTGGCAGTCTGCCCGCGAAATGGCTGGTGACTTCTACGATTATTTCACCCTAAACGAACAATCTTTTGGCGTGGTCATTGCCGATGTCTCGGATAAAGGTGCGCCTTCAGCGCTGTTCATGGCTGTTGCCCGTAGCATGATTCGTAGCTATGCCTTCGCTGGCTTATCCCCGCGTGAAACCCTTAGCCAGACCAACGATCTTATTCTGGATGACGCTGAAAGTGGTATGTTCGTCACCGTTTTTCACAGCGTATTCTATGAAGATGGGCGCAGCATCCACATCAATGCCGGACATAACCCTCCCGTCTTGTTCCGTGCAGCAGAAGGCACAGCCACCCTAATGTCACAGGGTGGTCGGGCGATTGGCTGGTTCCCGGAAAATCCCTTGTCCGAAGCTCATCTGGAGCTTCAAGCCGGCGACGTTATCGTTTACTACACCGATGGCCTAACCGATGCGGAAAATCCCGCCAAAGAGAACTTTGGTGAAGCCCGCCTTTGTCGTGCCATTGAAGAAGTCGCTTCACAGTCTGCTGCTGATATTCTTCAATATATATTGGACTCTGTTGACCAATTTGGTCAGGGAGTGGTTCCCTTTGATGACCTCACATTGATGGTCGTCCGTTACGTCGGCTGAGTATAAATCCGCTTCGGAGGTCTGCATGAATGTTTCCGGATTAAGCCCTAACTCAGGCGATAATCGCATCATGCGTTGGGTATTAACCGCATTAGGCACGGTCATCTTGTTTCTGGCTGTGTGGGAAGTTCACACAACCTTACTGTTAGTCTTGGCTTCCATCATCCTCGTCGTTCTGGTTACCATGCCCATTCGGTTTCTCATTCGGCTCGGTTTCCGGCGCACACCGGCTGCTATTATTTCTTTACTCGGTATGCTCTGCATCGTCATTCTGCTGATTCTCTTGGCCTTACCCTCGCTGCTTGAGCAGTTTGCAACACTGGGAACTGATTTTCAGCAGGGCGTAAGCGAAGTCGTATCACAATGGCAGTTGATTAAAGATGACCCCAAACTGCGCGAAACATTCCCATATGTCGCCACCTTACAGGACGTAATGAAAAATGTGTTTGGGGAAGATGATCTCAACAAAATTTTTGCTGAAGTCACGCGCCAATTAGGGCAGGCCGCCGGGCAGCTCGGTGGTTCTGTATTGCCCGTTGTATCCGGCGTAGCCAGTACCTTACTCAGCCTAATAATCGTCATATTCCTAAGTCTCTATCTCTTGGCTGAACCCCATAAGTATGAAGAGGGGGCGATTAAGCTCTTTCCCATATGGTATCGTGCCCGCGTTCGTTTCATCATTGATCGCATTGACTTCACCTTGCGCCTCTGGCTACAGGGGCAGCTTTTGTTGATGATTTTTGTGGGCTTCGTAACGTGGCTCGGTCTGGCCATTCTCGGTCTTCAACAGGCGTTAGCACTCGGTGTTTTGGCTGGACTGTTTTCTTTTGTCCCCAACTTTGGCCCGATTGCCGCCTTGGTTCCATCCCTTGTTGTTGCCCTTGTTCAGGCTCCTCAACACGTTGGCTGGATAGTGCTGATCATTTATGGCACATCCTTTCTGCAAAGCCAGCTTGTAGCACCCTTACTCTTTGAAGAGAGCATCAATTTGCCGCCAGTCATCGTTCTCATTGGGCAAATTTTTGCCGCCATATTTTTTGGCTTCTTGGGCATCATGCTCGCGGTTCCTATTATCGCCATCCTGTTGATTCTAGTGCAGGAAGTTTACGTCAAAGACATTTTGGGTGATAAATCGCTTGAAAACCCCCCAATGGGTGAAATTGAACTGCTGTCAAGTGGTGATTAAGGGCAATTTGCCCCTAATTTCTTTAATATTGTGTGAAAATCAGGGTTGACACGCCTTTTTACGGTGGTATCCTACTGTTCATCGCGGACAAACAAACGTGATACGCAACTTAACAACAGAAGAGTGAGATGGAAGACGCAGTGGATTGACACTGCGACAAAGAAAAACAATCAAGCCAAGTAATACAGCAAGGCAGTAAGCCTTGTCAGTTTCGAGAGTAAA
>JBBSBS010000342.1:0-7360 GCA_038251045.1 Aggregatilineales bacterium
CGACAAAAGGATAACAAGGAAGCATTATGGCTATTCCCCGCGATGAAATTCTCCGCCGTTTACAGGCTCAACGTGCCGCTGGCAAGCCGATCATCGGTACAGGGGCAGGAACGGGCATCTCCGCCAAGTTTGAGGAAGCAGGCGGTACCGACCTGATTATTATCTACAATTCCGGACGCTACCGGATGGCGGGGCGTGGTTCGCTGGCAGGGTTGATGGCCTACGGAGATGCCAACGCGATTGTCATGGAGATGGCGGGTGAGGTGCTGCCGGTCGTCAAACATACGCCAGTGCTGGCAGGGGTCAACGGCACTGATCCGTTTCGGGTGATGCCCTATTTTCTGCAACAGGTGAAGGACATCGGCTTTTCGGGGGTGCAGAACTTCCCGACGATTGGCCTGTTTGATGGCATCATGCGGCAAAATTTGGAAGCGACCGGCATGGGCTACGACAAGGAAGTTGAGATGATCGGCATGGCGCACCAGATGGATATGTTCACCTCGCCTTACGTGTTCAATCCCGATGAGGCGCGGGCAATGACCCACGCAGGTGCGGATTTGCTGGTGTGCCACCTCGGACTCACAACAGCGGGAACGATTGGCGCGGGGGTTGCTCCGTCACTGGATGATGCCATCAAGCGGGTGATGGAAATGGCGGATGCCATCTGGACGATTCGTAAGGATGCACTGGTGATTTGTCATGGTGGCCCGTTTGATGAACCGGATAACGTGGGTAAGGCGCTCAAGCAGATGCCGGGGATCGCGGGGTTCTATGGGGCATCCAGTGCGGAACGCCTGCCGATTGAACGGGCGATTACGGCACAGGTGGCGGCCTTCAAAGGATTGGAATTGGGGTAGTACGGACTGGTTTTTGACAGGATTTTTAAGCGTGTTACAATATGCGCCGTTGGCCTGTATACAGGCTGTATACTGTACATTGGATTATTGGTCATACAGGCAAAAGGTTAATATAAGCGCTCGTCATTTTATCTATTCATGAGTGTTTAAAGACAAACATATTATGGGCAGACTTGAACATTATCTGGCTGAACAAACGCAGCATTTGCTGGATGGCGATTCCATGCGGCGCAGCGAAGTGGCGTATGTGCGAATCAAAGATGCGCTTCAACATGCAGGGTTAGAACCGGGTGAACCGTTATCCGAGCCGCAGCTTTCGAAAATGTTGGGCATCAGCCGCACGCCAGTGCGTGAAGCATTGCAGCAGTTGGCACAGGAAGGTTTGGTACAGGTTATC
Organism: Aggregatilineales bacterium; assembly: GCA_038251045.1. GTDB lineage: Bacteria > Chloroflexota > Anaerolineae > Aggregatilineales > Phototrophicaceae > CFX2. The sequence continues at coordinate 1,255 of JBBSBS010000342.1, forward strand.
CCCGGACGGGCGGTGACAGTCGCCTCGCGTTCGGTACAGGATGTGCTGGATGTGATTCATATGCGGTCGCTGCTGGAGCCGGAACTGGCACGATTGGTGGCGGAGTCGGCTACTGATCAACAGCGGGCGACCTTCAGCGAAACGATGACTGATATGGAAGACGCGCTGCGGGATGATGATTACAATGCGTGGTCAAAAGCGGATGTGATTTTTCATGACACGATGAGCAAAGCCTGCCCCAACCCCCTGTTGGGCGAAATGGTGGTTATGCTGCGCAACCGGGTGCATCACCTTGCCAAAACGGATTCGCGGCACAATCCGGCACGGTTGGCGGCTTGTACGGCTGAACACCGGCGTATTGTGGATGGTCTGCTGGCGCGGGATGGAAAAGAGGCCGAAGAGGCGATGCGCGACCATCTCGCGATTTTGCGCGAGAGTATGTTTAATAAGTTAATGTACGGGCAGTAAATTTGGTGTGAGATGGGGCGCACAATCGTGTGCCCTTTTAGTTATCAAAATAGGGTTAGTCTGCGTGAGTACTGATATGGGTACGCCACGTTTATTATGAAAAAACTATAGGAGAACCAAAAAATGAAGATTTGTATGCATAACTGGATGCGCCCTGAACCGATTGAACACACTATTGACCGTATGGTGCGCTATGGCTATGACGGCATTCAGATTATGGGTGAGCCGCGTAAATATGACTGGAAACAGGTGCGCAGCTTGTTGGATAAAAATAACCTCCAATGCTTCGGTTCGGTGAGCATCATGGGGCGCGGGCGTGATCTCATTCATGCTGATCCGTGGTATCGCGAGATGAGCGTGGCTTACCTGAATGAATGTCTGGATATGGTTCACGCGCTGGGTGGCAAGATATTTACGCTTGTTCCCAGCGAAGTCGGCAAGATTGTGGCAATGGCTGACGCAGATACCGAGTGGGCTTGGGCAGTTGAGAACATCAAGAAGGTGGCGGGTCATGCCGAAAAGCTCGGAATCCGCATCGGGTTAGAACCGCTGAACCGCTTCGAGACGAACTTCCTCAACCGTCACGATCAGGCGATCCGGTTGGCACAGGATGTTGGTGGAAACGTAGGTATATGCCTCGATGCCTTCCACATCAATATTGAGGAAGCGGATATGTATCAAGCGATTGCGACCGCTGCGAAAGGCGGTTGGCTGGTGGACTTCCATGTGGCGGATAACAACCGCCGCGCACCGGGAGAAGGTTCGTTGGATTGGAAGAAGATTATTTCGACCTTGAAAGAGTCGGGTTATACCGACCAATTGACGAGCGAGTTTGTGGTGCCGCTGGATCGTTCGCCGCTGGCAACCAAAATGGCAGACTCCGGCACGACCGCGACCGATGCCGAACTCAAGTTCATCCGCGACCACGGCAGCGACTTGATGCCAGATGCGGAATACTCGAAGCATGTCGAGAACACGATTAAGCATCTGCGTGCCAGCGGGGCGTAAGACGCAACCGGATTTAACTACAAAGAAAATGCGGGGGCGTACGGCTGTACGCCCCTACAGAGATGTTTATTTGAAATAGGATTTTATTTATGGCGACCGTGTTATTAATCGGTACGCTGGACACGAAAGGACCGGAAACGGCTTACCTGCGTGACCGCGTGCGTGAACTGGGTTGCGAAACGTTGGTACTGGACTCGGGTATTCTGGGCGAGGCAGTAGGCATCGAGGCGGATTTCACACGGGCGCAGGTGGCGATTGCCGCTGGAACGACGATTGATGCGCTGCGGCAGGCTGGCACACGCGGAAAAGCGGTCGAGGGCATGTTGAAGGGTGTGCGTAAGCTGACGCTGGATTTGCTGGCGGCGGGCAGTATTCATGGGGCTGTGGCGCTGGGCGGGGCGGAAGGCTCGGTGCTGGCGGCAGCAGCCATGAAGGAACTGCCGATTGGTTTCCCCAAATTGATCGTGTCGCCGATTGCGTCCGGTCAGCGTAAGTTCGCGCCGTTCGTGGGAACTCGTGATGTGATGGTGATGCACTCGGTGGTGGATATTTTGGGTTTGAACCCGATCAGCCGGACGGTGTTTGAGGGGGCTGCCGCGGCGATTGCGGGGATGGCGAGAGCCTACCAAACAAAGAACCCCTCCCCAACCCTTCCCGTAAACAGCGAACGCAACTTGGAGCGACCCGCGATTGCGGCAACCATGCTGGGGAATACGACCAAACCGTTGATGCGGGTGCGCCCGTGTGTGGAAGCGCTCGATATGGATTTCGTGATCTTCCACGCGAACGGTGTGGGCGGCGTGGCGATGGAGGAATTGATCGCGCAGGGGCAGTTCGCAGCGGTGCTGGATTTCACGCTGAGCGAGGTGGCGGGACAGATTGCTGGTGGCTTCCATGTGGGCGGCGCGGGACGGATGGACGCAGCGGTGCAATCCGGTGTGGCGCAGGTGATCGTGCCGGGGTGTTTGGACTTCATCGTGTTCGGGGCAAAGCATGAAGTACCCGATCAATTCAAAGACCGCCCGATGTATTACCACAATCCGGAGTTCACGCTGGTGCGGGTTACGCCAAAGGAGCAGATCGCAGCGACGCAGTTTGTGCTGGACAAGCTCAATCAAGCGACAGGCGCGGTAACTGTGGTTGTGCCGTTGGGCGGGGCTTCGGTGATGGATATTGAGGGCGGGGCGTTCTGGATGCCGGAACTGAACCGCCAGTGCTGGGACATGCTCAAAAATGGGCTGAAAACGGGTATTCGATACCGCGAGGTTGAAGCCCATATTAATGATGATGCCTTTGCGGATGTGGTGTTTGAAGAGTTGAAAGCAATACTAATTTAACCACAGAGACACAGAGAAGATACAGAGAATACGGTTTTCAGAACCCCCACCCCGACCCTACGTCGGCTGCCTTGCGGCAAGCTCAGTTCGCCGACAGCCCGTAAACGAGGGAGGGAGTCGAAGCCGTCGAGGTAGCAACTTTCTGAGAAGGCGCAGAGAAAATACAAGAGAAGAGCAGGAGGCAGGATTATGGCAGCAACACGCTCAGTAAAATCACTCAATTTCCCATCGTTTTGCATGGGGGATTTGAGCTACGTTGATATACAGGAGTATCTGAAACATTCGGATACTATTCTGATTCCGAAGGCGAGTTTAGAGCAGCACGGCCCGCATCTGCCGTTGTACTGCGACACGATTACGGCGACCGAGGTGGCGACGCGGGCGGGTGAGCAGGCGGGCATTATGTATACGCCGACGCTGTGGTTGGGTTATTCGCCACAGCATATGCGCGCGCCGGGGTTCGGGGCGGGGACGATTACACTGCGGGCGGATACCTACCTGAATGTCCTGTACGACATCGGGCGCAGTCTGGTGCATCACGGTTTCAAGCGGCTGATCTTCGTCAACGGGCATGGGTCGAACGTCAAGGTGGTTGATCCGGTACTGCGACGGCTGCGGAATGAAACCGGCGCATTAATCGCCTACTACAAACCATACGCCGAACGTTATATCGGCATGTTGAAGGATGTGCTGGAAGGGCCGGTGGAGGAAACCCCCGGCTGGCACGCGGGTGAATTGGAAACCTCGCAGGTGTTGGCACATAACCCGAAACTGGTGCGGCTGGATCGGGCAAAAAGTGATAAGGCACATGCACCGAAGTGGCTAGGTGACGCGTGGGCGAAGAAGGACGGGATGCCCGACGCGGAATTCCAAGGCTACCAGTATTTCAACTTCCCATTTGACCATGAAGAATTTACCGACTCGGGGACGATGGGCGTACCGCAGCGGGGTACAGCCGAGAAAGGTCAGGAGGCTTTCAAACGCTTCACCAATCATCTGATTGACGCGGTGGAAGAACTCGAAAAGGTCGAGGTCACCATCAAGAATCAGGATTGGAGTGAGGGGAAAGCATGGTAACAAAGGACTCAAAGTCTATTCTGATTGACTCGTTAGGGAAGATCGTCGGCAGTGAGAATGTGATGGCTGCGCCGGAGGCACGGGTAAAATATGCCAGTGACCAATGGTGGTACGCGATAGCGGCAGCCGCAGCAGGTGAGGCGATTAGTGTGCCGGATGTGGCGGTATCACCGACATCACCGGAGCAGGTGGCGCAGATCGTCAAGCTGGCGAACAGCTACCGTGTGCCGATTACGCCGTGGGGCGGGGGCAGCGGTGTGCAGGGGGCGGCTAATGCTGACCAAGGCGGGATCGTGCTGGATCTGACGAAGCTGAACAGGGTGCGGTCGGTTGATCAGAAGTCACTGACGTGCGTGGTGGAAGCCGGAAAAACCTGCAAGATGTTTGAGGCAGAACTAAACGCCGACAACCTATCCTTCACGCATTATCCGGCTTCAACCGAGTGGGCGACGATAGGCGGCTCGATTGCGGCGCGGGGGTCGGGTGTGCTTTCGACCAAGTACGGGAAGATTGAAGACCATATCCTGAGCCTCGAATTCGTAACGCCGACGGGCGAACTGGTGACTACCCCTGCTGTGCCGAGGCACGCGGCTGGGCCAGAACTGACACAAATATTGGTGGGATCGGAAGGCACGCTGGGCATCGTGACGGCGGCGACGGTCAAGCTTCATCATTTGCCCAAGAAGCGGGTGTTTGTGGTGGTGGCCTTCCCGACGTTGAAGGATGGTGTCGAGGCCGGACGGTTGATTATGACCAGCGGTTTGAAGCCAGCGGTGATGCGTTTGTATGACGCGGAGGCGGCGACCCACAGTTTGGCGCGGGCAGTGGGGGCAGAGCTGGACAGCACGACGCTGGTGATGATGTTCGATGGTGAACATGGGGCGCTGGTGGCGCTTGAGGCTAAGACGGCGCTGGAAATTTGCCAAGATCATCATGCGCGTGTGCTTTCGGAGAGCATCGGGGCGATATGGTGGGATAAGCGCTACGTGTTTTATTACCCGCCGTATGCACCGGAACTGCCGAGCATCTGGGGGACGGTGGATGTGGTGGCGGACTTCGAGCATATCGAGGCAGTGTATGCCGAGACGACGCGGGCGATTCGGGCGGCCTGCCCGGCAGAGTTTAACCTGTCGCTCAACACCCATTTTTCGCACTGGTACGAGTGGGGTTCGATGATTTATGCGCGGATGAAAGTGCCGACTGGCCCGTCTGACTTGACCGAGGCCAAGGAACTGCACGATACGATTTTCCGCGCTGGCGTGGAAGCGGCGATGAAGGCCGGTGCGGTGATGAATGACCATCACGGCGTAGGAATGCGGTTAGCTCCGTTCATGCCTGCGCAGTATGGGGCGGGGATGGAGAGCCTGAAACGGATTAAGAAGGCGCTTGATCCGAACAATATTTTGTGTCCGGGCAAGTTGGGATTGTAGTCGATAGTCATTAGTCAATACGGATGCAGGAAGGGGCGTGAAAGCGCTCCTTTTTGGATTCATGGCGGCATTGGCGGCGGCAGTATACCGTCAAATACAGGTCGAGTCGTTTTGTGTCGGTGGTGACAATCGGAACCCCCACCCCAGCCCTTCGTCGTAAACGGATGGAGGGAGCAGGAAGGAGTGGGCGGCATGGCAAAATTGGCGGCGATTTCGGCAATGGCAGTGGTTTTTGTAGGTCAAAAGTTGTTCGTCCCCGGTCAAAGTATTGGCAATGTTGGCGAAAATGGTGAGTTGGTCTGCCGCCGCCAAGATTGCCAATAAGCAGTCGTCAGTCGTTAGTTATCGGTCTACAGTCGAAATCAGTTAAAGTGATGACGACCGATAACGATAAACTCATCGACCAGTATAGAACAGAGCCTGATGGGAAGGGTGACATTTTGGTAGAACATTTGGTAACTGTTAAGCGAGGTCGGCGCTAACGGTTTTGAGGGAGGATGGGCGTGGTGGAGGTTGGCGGGTGGTTGGAGAATGGTTTGTGGGACAAACCGAAAGTAAATGTAGCGTAGAATATGTGGGGAGATAAGACATTAGTCGCCAGATGATAAATCATCTGGCTAGATGAATAAAGCTCCGTAAACGGGACTATAGCCGTAAATGAGACTCATAGGGAGTGTGGCGAATGGCGCATGTATTTATTTCGTATGCTCATGTGGATGCGGCTGAATTTCGAGATAAATTAAAAAGGAAGTTAGAGGATAAAGGATTTGATGTATGGCTAGATGA
>JBBSBS010000343.1:0-7351 GCA_038251045.1 Aggregatilineales bacterium
AAGCCTCTCAAGCGCTGCCTGATGAAATTCGGAAATACGGCGGTGTGCCTGTTATGTGGAAGACCGGTCACAGCTTGATGAAAAAGAAGATGCACGAGATTGGTTCGCCGTTAGGTGGTGAGGTCAGTGGTCATCTTTTTGTTGGTGAAAATTATTATGGCTTTGATGATGCGCCGCTGGTTGCGCTTAAGACTCTGGAAATCATTGCTAATTCGGGCAAGACTGTTTCGGAATTATTCGACGAAATCCCCAAATTGTTCGCCACACCAGAAATTATTTTGTCTGCGCCGGACGCGACCAAGTTCCAGATCATTCAGGAAATATCGGATATTCTTGCCAAGCAGTATGAGGTCATCACACTGGATGGTGTTCGGGCGACATTCAGCGGCGGTTGGGGTATGGTACGCGCCAGCAACACGCAACCGGCTATCACGCTGCGATTTGAAGCTTATACCAAGCCACAGATTGTTGAGTACATTAAGATATTCACTGATCTGCTGGATAAGTATCCTGATGTAGATCAGACGAAACTGCTGGATCAGGTCAAAGCATTCAGCTAACTGTTTGTTGCAAACAGGCGCGGTTCATTCAAGTGTGAACTGTGCCTTTGTTTTTTGTGAACTTTATGCAAATCATCAGGATGTATTGCGATGCCAGACCACTTTGAAACGATTTATGCTCAACATGCCGACCAATACGAGGCACTGATTCAACGTGAAGATTACCAAGGGAATATTCTGAAGTGTCTCGAAGGTATTCGTCCGTTGTCGGGCATGGATGTGGTGGAGTGGGGAGCCGGAACCGGACGCTTGACCGTGATGCTGGCTCTACTGGTCAAGAGTCTACGGGCATATGATGGCTCACAACATATGTTGGACGTTGCAATCTCGAAGCTGAAAGCACTCGATCTGGCAAACTGGCAGGCCGAGGTTGCCGATAACCGTAATGTTCCGGCGGCGGCACAATCGGCTGATGTGGCAATTGAGGGGTGGAGCTTCGGGCATTTTGCGGGATGGTATCCTGACCGTTGGCGCGCTGAGATGAGTAAAGCGTTGGGCGAAATGCAGCGTGTTTTACGCCCCAGTGGGACGATGATATTGCTTGAAACACTCGGTACCGGACGCGAAACGCCGCTTGCGCCGTCAGCCGGTTTGGCTGAATTGTATTTATGGTTGGAAGACGAACAGGGTTTCCAAAATACCAGTATTCGCACGGATTATCAGTTTGCCTCTTTGGAAGAGGCAGAGCAACTAACACGCTTTTTCTTTGGGGATGAACTGGCAGATGAAGTGGTGCGTAAAAACTGGGTCATTCTGCCGGAATGCACTGGTGTGTGGTGGAAAACGGTTTAGTTCGCTCCGCGTGCGCTCACCAATTCTGTATACACGGCGCGAAATTGGCGAGCTGTTTCCTGTATCGTAAACTGATCCTCGACTAACTTGCGTGCGGCGCGTCCCAGAAACAACCGCTGCTCCTCATTTATCAACAGATCGTGAATAGCATTTGCCAGTGCAGCATCATCAGCAATGGGTACGCTCATGCCTAATGCGGCATGAGCCGGCAAGAGGCCGACACCAGTACCCACTGTTGGCACACCACAGGCAGCTGCTTCGAGCGTCACCATCCCCAAGCCTTCATGACGCGAACAAAGGATATTTAGAGCGGCACGGTGATAATGTGCAGGCAGGTCATTGTGGGCAACCGCACCCAGAAATTGCACACGATGGCTGATGCCTAAACTTTTTACCAGCGCATGTAGATGTGTTTCTTGTGGCCCCGTGCCGATGATATCGAGCGTTACGTGATCCTCAAGGTGTGCTAAGGCGCGCAATAATGTGGGTTGATCTTTGACAGCGACCAATGAAGCAACGTGAATCAGTTTTTGGGGTGATACATTTGCGGGCTGCGGGTGAAAGTGTTCAGCGTCAACCCCAAGTGTGACCGTGCGGATTTTGTCGGGCGTGATATGGTAACCTGCTTCGGCGATCAAACTGCGGGCGTAGTTACACGCTACTATGACACAATCCGCGCCAGCTAGCGCCTGCCCGACAATCCAGCGGCTGAAAGCGCTGCGTTGTAAGCCGTAGGCTATATCATCAAAGCCAACTAATTCTCCGCCCGCAATCGAAACCACTACAGGTATGCGTAACCAATGGCCTGCCCATGCGGCGATTAATCCGGTTTCATCAGCCCACATGGCGTGCAGCACATCGAAAGGTTGTTCACGGTGTAAGCGTCGCAGCGTCAAGAGGGCATCTAGCCAGAGTTTGATTCGTTGGAGGCCTCGTACCTGTCCAACACCCAGCGTATGTACCTGTGCGCCGTAAACTGTGTAGTGGTCACGGCGGTGGGGATAACGGAGTGCCAGCACACGAACATGATCTTTGGTCGCCATTTCGCGCACCAGATTCAGTTGGACAGGGATGGCCCAATCGTGTTCATCGCTGCTGAAACCGGGTAACAAGATGCCGATGTGCATTAGATGTCGCCCTGGATGCTGGTCGGATGGCGGATGGTATTCAATACGGGACAGTTGGCTTCTACCGTGGCATGAAGTTGGTCAATGGTGGATGGGTCGGCGGGGCTTTCGACCTGTGCTTTATAGTGGATGTCATAGAGGGATGGGCGCGATGGCGACGGTAGGCCGATGACCGGTTTGTAATCCATCGTGGCGCTAATTTCAACGGTAACATCATCGAGGGGGATCGCGAGCAAGGTAGCGTGTATGAGATAGGTGTGTACCAAGCAACTAGCTAATGCGCCGAGCAGCATTTCCGGCGAGGTTGGTCCAAGGGAGTGTCCGGCTAATCCGGGTGCAGAGTCGGAAACGATGATATATTCGCCCACGCGAGTTGGTCGCGTGCCGGTGATACCCGCTACTTTGGAAGATGCTTTGATGGTGGCGACTGCTGTGTCGGGATTTGCCGTCCAATCACGTGCGCGATCTGCAAGTGCTTCTGCTTTGCGTTCGATATAACTATCGAGCTTTGCCATAATTACCCCCGTATTTTGAATAATGTGTAGTTACCGAACTTGCCAAGTTGTTCCAGACCGCGATTGTCACGCAGCCAGTGATAGTCTAGCTGAGGATCTCGACCTGCCCACTGATTTTCGATATTCCAGACATTCAAAACCAGATAATCCGATTGTCCATGCTGCCATTTTTGCGCCAATGTATCGGGTGTTTCGTAATAGATTTCGTAGACATCCAGCGTTGTGTAATGTTTGAGCGTGAGCGTTAGGCCGAAAGTGAAGACTGTCGCCCCGGACGGTATATTTTCACCTGCCCACGAAGCGGCAAGTTTATCGCGCTGCTGGTTGCTGATGAAGGTGCTAATGACCTGATTGGCGCGCCCCCATGTTTGCCATAAACCGAGTACGACTATTGCCGCTAACAACCATCGGGCATAGGTAAGGTTGTATTTTTTGATTCTAAACTGTGACAACCATTGTGCCACCACTTGCAATCCGCTGCCGACCAACACTGCCACAGCCGGAAATACAATCAAGGGAAAGCGGATATTCTGATAGGGGATGCCTGCTAGAAAAAGATAGGGGAGCAGCGCCCAGCCGCCGATCACTATTCCGTTCCACAAATGACGTTTTGTAAGTGCCCATAAACCAAGCACCATGAATATGGTAAACAACGGTGATAGATAATATGGATCATAGTACGGTTGGGCATAGAAAACGGCGTTGATTTTTTCGTATTCAAAATGCCCGTCAATATTGGTGAAGGTGCGTTGGAAAGCGTTCGCCGGTGACCATCCCGCGACCCATTCATGATTGAGTGTGGGGGCAGGATTGGTGCGGCTGTAGATGATTTGTGGGAGCAGTATCAATCCGGCGGTAAGTATGGCAACGCCCGTTACGCGCCAGCGGATGCGCCCACGCCAGACGATTAATACGGCTAAGGTGAATGGGATGCCCAAGGCGAAGTAGAGCCAACGGGTTATGCCTGCGATAACTAAGGTGACTGCCGCCAATATAAGTAGGTAATTTTGAGGCGAAGTTTTCTTAGGCGTGAATCGGTTGAGGTAAAAATTGAGCAGAAGAGCGCTCAAAGTCACCCAGAACAGCGCTGGAATATCGCTCATGATGACTATGCTCGATTGTAATGCTTGCCCGCACAACGTCATGAGTGCGGCTGCGATGAGGCTGGAAACACGACCTGTGCCAAGCTGGCGTGAGAGTCCGTAGACCATAGGGGTTAGACCAGCGCCAAGCAAAATGCTGATGGCCTGTGCTACCGGTGGATGGGTTCCACCGATGCCTAGACTGGCTGCCAAGAGGGCTGGATAGCCGAGAGGCCAGAAGAAAGGCTTGAGGTCGGTTCCGGTTTGGATACTATGGGTAAAATATTGCGCATAGTCATAATAAGCGTAGGCATCTTGACCGTAGAGACCATCAAAGTGTGTGGGCAGAACAATCGCAAGCCGTATGAACAGACTGATGACAAACAAGCCACAAACTATCGACAATTCTCGGCGCTTGTGCCACGATTTAGGAGCGATCATAAGTTGCTTTCCAGAGCAGCGCTATCAATAACAGGCCAAAACCGACAGTTTCACTGACCAATACTCCTACTGCCGCGCCGGATGCAGCGTGGAGAGGTATCAGCCACAGACTTAAGGCAGCTTGCACAATCAACATTATTGCCACTACGCGATTGACCACTTGTTCCTGCCCCCGTGCATACCAGTATAACGTTAACCCTGAGCGCAGCAGGGCAGGGACAAGGCTCCACATGGCGATTTGCAGAACGTCACTGGCTGGACTGAATTTTGCTCCATAGGTCAGCTTGAGTATGAGTGGGGCGAATACGGTAAAAATGACTGCTAGCACACCGCTAAATGCGCTCAATCCGAGCATCACTTTGCGAAAGGTCTGTTTCATCTGTTCAGGTTGGGCGACCAGTGCTGCCAACAATGGGAACAATGCACCGAATACCGCGTTGGGGATGGTACGTCCGGCTTCGACAAAGCGGTTGGCTGCCGCATAATAGCCAACGCTGCCGGTGTCCGTCAGTTTTTCTAATAGGATGGGCGCGAGGCGGCTTTGCAGCGCGGCGAGGACTGCCGCTAGCGCGAAGGGCCAAGCCTGACGCAAGACCATTTTCAGGTGCAGGGTGATATTCGTCCGTGAGCCGTCAGTCGGCTTTGGTCTAAACCAATTGCGCCATATCCAATAGGCGGCTGCTAATTGAAAGGCTGATGTGATGGTATTGACGACCAATGCCGATAATACGCTGCCTCCTAAGCCGAAGACCAAAAATGACAGGATAACCTGCGCCACCAGCATACCGAGGTTGAGCCAAGGGATGGGCCACATTTGCTGGCGGGCGCGGAAGATGGCTGTGAAGTTGCCGAACAAGGGATTAATCAGGATCAGCGGGGCGGCGATGCGTAAGCCTTGTATTACGTTGGTATCACTGCTGAGTAGAGGTGCAGAAGCCATCAAGAGCAGCGTCAGACCGCCCCCTAACCATAAACGGGAAACGGTAGCTAACCGCATGTAATCAGCCTCAACATTTTGGTCGCGGGCTGCCTCGCGGGTCATTAGTGTGCCGAGGCCGAATTCTGACACGAGCGACAAGGGGAATACCCACGCCAGCGCGGTTGAATACACACCTAATCCATCTTTGCCCAATACACGCCCGATCAGCACTGACAATGCGAATGACAATATAGCGCTGCCGGTATTGCTCAATAAAAGGGTAGCTGTATTGCGGCTGAGATGCTTCAAGGGCTGCACTTGTGCAAACTAATTTTGGCACAGCCAATTTGGATGTTGTGGAATGTGAGGTTGATTTAGGAACATTTCAGACGCTACTTTGCTTGCCAGTAGCTTAGTTGAAATATTGTAAGTGTATACGATGTCATCCTTGTAGTTGAGGAATAGAAGATTCTCGGAATCGGGTGTCCACCATCCAATGCTGCCTGCTAATGGCGGGGCAATAAGCTGATCTGTCATATCATCCATATGTCGAATAACTAATTTACTTGTTTCTGGATCAATGAATGTGATGTAGGCGTAGTTTGGTGAAAAATTCACCCCTGGAAACCCGCGATCTTGCGTTCTAGGTACTTGGGTCAGCGGTTGGAAAGAGAGTGCCTCGAAATCGAATTTTAGAAATATAGTATCGTTGGGTTTATCCAAATTAGCCATCAAAACCGTATTGTCAGGCAGCTTACCGTATATCAGATAATATCCTTCGGATGAATAAAGAATCTTGCCATCAATGGAGCTGATTTGTAATTGGCTGTTTTTTACATCGTTATTTTTACGGTCATACTGGAATTGGGTAAACGCCAATTTTTCATTGTCTAGCCACACAAAATTGCCCGATTCATAATCTGGGCTCGATATTGGTTTGTACTCTGCTGAATTATCAGGTAAGGGGCTCGCCACATATAAGGTTTTCACATCATTCACTGCATTTTCGCTCACAGGAAAGGGGTATTCTTCTCCATAAACCGCGATGTGTCGATCATCTGGTGACCACGCTACACTCAATGCACTAATATTTCGCAGTGGCTCAGCAGGCGGCCACAAATACCACAAAGTATTGCCGCTTAAATCGGTCATACTCGGCTGGTAATGTCCGTAGGCATCTATAAAGATGTACTTATCGCTATCGTGTGACCAAATGTTGCCCTCTCCAGCAAGAATATCCCACAAAGTATTAATTGATTTGAATTTAGTCGTTACATCATAAATTTCAATGTTCACAAATCTGTCTATCGGTAAAGATTCTGCTTGACTGATTTGAGCAATTGCCACACGATGCCCATCGGGTGAAATTGAGTAACGTTGGTTGGTTGAGCCATTTTGTGGGAAATATAATTTGTAATCAGGGGCAGCCGTTAAGGAGTCAATCTCTACATATTGGTCGTTCTTATTCTCAAATAGTGAGAACTTCGCACAAACATCGGTTTGACTGCATTGCGTATACGCTACAAGGTTGCAAGTTGAATTATTGCTTGCAAGACCTTTCGCTGCGGGAACAACTGACACGCAACATAGAATCAAGAATGTGTAACGCCATAACATAACCGTGTCCCTTCAGGATTGATTTTGTTTTCGCTCAAATTCGATCCAGTAATGATCAGCCAGCAGAGCGAGTTTACGCCAATCGCCAAATTGCTGCTCTAAACCCATTAGTAATTTTAACAGCCGAGGGCGTTTTTCAATTGCTCCGTAGACATCGCTAGGCGGGAGGAAAATACCGATGCCGCGTACGAATACGCGGTTGAAGTACGGCTCAAAATCCTGCGTCAGCCGTTTGATGGTCGGATAGGTCACCTGAATTGCCTCACTCGTTTCATCCGCTTGATACATCGTGTGGCTG
>JBBSBS010000344.1:0-7344 GCA_038251045.1 Aggregatilineales bacterium
AATCATTTCCCGGTTACGCCCCAACCGATTTTCGATTTCGCGGTAATCCATTTGAACAACCTCACCACTTGATCTCTTGATAACCCAAAGGTAAGTGAAGTTAGAACCTTTGTGAACCTTTTTAGTATTTACTAAATAGATAGCCATTCGACTCAAAAATGTAATAGTATAGAGGTTATCAACATCTGAGAGAGATAAAGCGATTGTGCTTACAATGGTCGTGATAACAATAGATGTAACCGCAAATGACTTAGCCAACGTGCGCTTTGGCTACTCGCCGATGATGGAACTCATCAGCAGTTACCGCATCCTCCACAAACCTGAGCGGCAGGGGCAGTTCAGATGGTGGGTAGATGAAGCACAGCAAGCCGTTGACGATATTGAACTGCCCTATTTGCATACAATGGCAACCGTGCCCCACTACATTCCAGACTTTTTGACGGCGACACCAACCATGATGATTACAAACATCGAGGAAGAATTGGCACGCCTCCGTCAAGTGCCACTTGACGTTATCCGCAAAAATATCACCTATGCGATTGAACTGGCAGGTGAAGGTGAAATCTTAGGTTATTTCATGGCTTATCCGCGTGAAGCAATGGAATGCTTGATCGACGAATTACGCATCTACTGGCAGCGGACGCTGGCGCACCATTGGACGCATATGATGTCTGTTTTGGATGGTGATGTCTTGTATCGGGCACGCAGTTTGGCGCTGGATGGTACAAAAGCCGTGCTTGAGGGCCTGCACCCCGAACTCCAATTGGTCAAAAACCAGTTAGTGTATACAGGTTCGGAAAAGCCAGATCACTTTAAGCGGAATTATCAACTTGTCGGAAGAGGTGTGCAACTTGTGCCGGCGATTTTCGTCTGCAATCTGACGTGGCAAATCGAACCTGAATGGCATCCGATGCTGTCGTATCAATCACGCGGAACGGGTTTGTGGTGGATGGACAACACCTCGGTTCCCAACTCATCGCTTGAAATTGCGCTGGGAGCAGGACGAGCGCGGGTACTGCGACTGCTGACGACCCCATCCAGTACAGGTGAGATCGCGCATCATCTGGAAATTACCGCCGGAGCAGCTTCCCAACATCTGAGCCGCTTGCAGCAGGCCGGATTGACCGAACCGCACCGCAGCGGTAAACGTGTCTATCATTATCTGACGGGGCGCGGTGAAAAGCTGCTGGCACTGTTTATCTAAGCATCGGGGCGAAGTTAGCGTACTTCGCCCCGATACCAATCTATCGACATTTAATCTTCTAACGTACTGGTATCGCCTTCCGGCAAACCCATCGCCCGCGCTTTCAGCACCCGCCGCATAATCTTCCCCGACCGCGTCTTGGGCAACACACTCACGAACTCAATCTTTGTCGGCACAGCAATCGGCCCGACCTCGTGCTTAATATGGTCTTTCAACTTATCCACCAGCTCATCACTGCCGGTAAAGCCCTGCCGCAGCATACAATACGCATAAATCACATGACCGCGCACCTCATCCGGCACGCCGATAACAGCCGCTTCTGCCACCGCCGCATGGCTCACTAAACCTGACTCAATTTCGGCTGTACCGAGGCGATACCCGCTGACTTTAATCACATCATCAATACGACCGATAACATGATAATAACCGTCTTCATCTTTGCGGGCAGAGTCTCCCGCCAGATACCATCCCTGTTCAGGGTAAGCGCTGAAATAAGTTTTAACCATCCGGTCAGGATCGCCATATACTGTACGCAGCATCCCCGGCCACGGATTCTTAATCACCAGCTTGCCTTCGACTCCCGGCGGGCAGGAATTCCCCTCGTCATCCACCACATCAACGTCGATGCCGGGGAAGGGTTTGGTGCAGCTTCCCGGTTTGAGCGCCATTGAAGGCAGCGGAGTAATGACAAAGCCGCCGCATTCCGTCATCCACCACGTATCCATAATCGGGCAGCGTCCGCCACCAATATTGTTGTAATACCACTTCCACGCTTCAGGGTTAATTGGCTCACCCACCGAACCCAACAACCGCAGGCTGCTCAGATTATGACGCTTAGGCCACGCATCACCGAAGCGCATCAGGCCGCGAATGGCAGTTGGCGCGGTATAAAGGATGGTTACGCCGTATTCTTCAACCATCTTCCACCAGCGATTAGGATACGGGAAGTTGGGCGCACCCTCATAAATGATCTGGGTCGCACCCAATATCAACGGCGCATAAACGATATAACTGTGTCCGGTAATCCAACCGGGGTCAGCCGCACACCAGAACCGATCTTCGTCTTTGATGTCGAAAACCCATTCCAGCGTCGTCGAAGTATATACTTGATAGCCGCCGTGTGTGTGCAAAATACCTTTGGGCTTACCAGTCGTGCCGCTGGTATACAGAATAAACAATGGGTCTTCAGCATCCATTACTTCGGTTTCGCAGTTCGGGCTGGCAATCGGCAGCGCCATCAAATCCTGATACCAAAAATCACGACCGGGCTGCATTGGCACCTCATGCCCGGTTCGTTTGATGACAATCACATGCTCAACCACCGGGGAACGGTGAACGGCCTGATCGGCAATTTTTTTGAGTTCAACGATACCGCCGCGCAGCCATGCCCCGTCGCAGGTAATCAGAACCTTGCTCTGCGCATCCTCGATACGATCTGCCAACGCATTTTCGCTGAACCCACCGTAGACGACGCTGTGTACCGCGCCAATCTTAGCAGTTGCCAGCATCGCAATAACCAATTCAGGGATGCGCCCCATGTAGATCGTCACGCGGTCGCCTTTTTTCACACCCATACTGCGCAGCACATTGGCGAACTTATTCACTTCCTGCCACAGTCGCCAGTACGAAAGCGTCTGCTTATCACCCTTCTCGCCCTCAAAAATGATCGCCAGCTTATTTTTGCGCCACGTTTTGACATGACGGTCAAGTGCGTTCAAGGTAATGTTCGTCTTGCCGCCGACGAACCATTTATAGAAAGGTGCATTACTTTTATCAAGTACGGTATCCCACTTCTGATACCAGTCCAGTGTCTCGGCGCGTTTCGCCCAAAAGCCTTCCGTATCCGCCATTGATGCTTCATACACTGCATCATAGTCGGGAATATGGGCATTCTTTACAACATCTTCAGAGGGGTAATACCATTCGCCACTTGAAGGAACAAAAGCTTCGTCTGCCATGAAAATATCTCCTTAAAGCAATAAGGTTATCTTTGACGGAACAATTATAGAGGGCAGACAGGAGATTGGCTAATGCGTGGTTAAGCGCCATTTCCCTAAAATAAAAGTGTGAATACCTTTCATCAGGTATCCACGCTTGACTAAATGACAGGAGGAAAGCGATTTACGCTTTTTCGCGTTCTATGGCCTCGGCACGCAGTCCGAACTCACTGCGAATGAGGCGGAACATGCCAGTTGATGTACCACCAGCCGTACGCTCCCACTCAGCGAGCCGATTGCGGCTTAACCCATACCACTGCGCTTCAACCGGAATCCACTTCAATTCTACGGCTAACTGACGGGCAGCCACACCCACGATGCTGCCAAAGGTTGGATAGGCAAAATTGACATTGGCTAACTGCTCAATCGGCATATCCGTCCCCATTGCGGTTGCCACAATCTGAACGACCTCAACCGCCTGCTCACCAACAACGTGTGCGCCAATGACCCTGTGGGTGCGAACATCAACAATCAACTTACAAAAGCCAAGCTTGTGGTCATCGATCACAGCCCGATCCATATCGGCATAAGGAACAACCGCCACCGCGACATCGGTGGTTTTGCGGGCTTGTTCCTCGGTCAAACCAATACCGGCATATTCCGGATCAGTGAACCCGCCATGTGGGACCGAACTCGCTAACGGATGTGTACTGCTGCCCAACAAAGCATGTTCGACCGCATAACGCGCCTGATGGCTGGCAGTTTGCACCAGCATGATCTTACCGGTGATGTCACCCGCTGCATAGATATTGGGCGCGGTCGTTCGCAGATTGTCATCAACTTCGATATATGGCCCCTTTAACGACACACCTGCCGCCGCTAAACTGAGTTTACCGACATTTCCCGGCCAACCGACAGCCGTGATAACTGCCTTAGCTGTGCGGCTTTGTTCACCGTCATTAAACCCATAGACCAATTCAAGTTGGTCGTTGTAGCGCTCAATCCGCCGCAACCCCTGTACACCGGAAATGACTTCAATGCCCTGACGGCGAAATTGTTTGGTGATGGCTTCCGAAATAGATTGATCTTCGACGGCGAGCAAACGCGGCGAGGTATTCACCAGTGTCACCTGTGCCCCCAGT
The DNA here is from genome assembly GCA_038251045.1 of Aggregatilineales bacterium. Taxonomy (GTDB): domain Bacteria; phylum Chloroflexota; class Anaerolineae; order Aggregatilineales; family Phototrophicaceae; genus CFX2. Next base: position 4,284 of record JBBSBS010000344.1, read on the forward strand.
GTATTGAACACCGAGGCCAACTGAGAACCAATCGCCCCACCCCCAACGATAATAACGGATTCTGGCAGTTCGTCCATGCTCCAGACATCGTTATAAGTCAGGGTGTATTCACTGCCGGGGAACTCCAGCCGCCGTGAATGACCACCCACGCAAATAATGAATTTGCGTCCGGTAAGCTGCCTGCCATCTGTAATCTGGATGCTGTCGGAGGAAACAAATGCAGCGTCGCCTACATTCTCAAACACATCAACCTGCATATTGGCTAAATGATTCACCAACTGCTTCTTTTCGTGCAATTGATAAACCACCTGCTGCGCCCGTTCCAGCAGATTCGGAAAATTAACGGTTGGAAGCTCGCAATCCAACCCATAATCAGCAAATTGTTGTGCATCACGGATCGCCCGTGCCGCTTTCGCCAGCACGCGCACTGGAACACAACCATCGTTCATACCTGTGCCGCCCAAGAAATTGCGCTCGACCAATGCGACCGATGCTCCCAGTTCGCTCGCTCGCAGCGCCGCGGTTACGCCTGAAGGACCGCCACCAATCACAATGAGATCGTACATCATGTCAACTTCTCCTACACTTACTTTCGGCATTGCTGCAAATTACAGTTTTACTTTGATGCAATAGTAAGCGAGTAAGTGTTGTTAATCCTGTGGCAGAAGCCTGAATTTAGGCATAGGCTAAATATGCAGAAGCGTACTCAGTCAAAAGGCTGAGCATTCGTAATGCCTTCGTCATAAGCACAACTGTAAATGAGGATGATATAAAGCAAATACAATACGGTTAAAGTTCACGCGGGATGCTATAGTAGGCAATCAACAGATAGGAATGGCTCTGTAAATCAACGGGTAACAAAAGCATGGAATGTCGTGTGGGCTGTGGCGCGTGTTGTATCGCGCTTTCGATTTCTTCCCCTATTCCGGGGATGCCTGATGGTAAACCAGCCGGTGTGCGCTGCGTCCAACTGACGGAGGATAACCGCTGCAAAGTATATGGCCTGCCGGAGCGTCCGGCGATTTGTAATCGACTCCGTCCGAGTGAGGAAATGTGTGGTTCTTCCGCCGCAGAAGCGCTGATTTATTTGAACGAATTAGAGATTTTAACGAGGCCGGACGAAGCGTAAAAGTGTGAACCGATGTGTGTTACATTACACCCTATGCGGAGCAGCGGTGCTTAACCGTTCGAATAACTGTGGGCGTATCTGGCGGCATTCCACCGGCGTATCCGGTTTCTGAATCCGTTCAACCAGATAGGCAATGCTGTTTTCACCGAGCAGCGCAAAATCCTGCCGGATAGTGGTCAAGGGTGGCTCATAAAAAGCAGCTTCCGGCACATCATCAAAGCCAACTATCGAGATATCCTGTGGTATACGCAAGCCGTGTTCACGCATCGCCCGCATCGCCCCCAGCGCCATCTGGTCATTGGCAGCCAAAACTGCCGTAAAATGCCTGCCCTGCTCCAACATCGACTTCATAGACTGATAACCGCTAACCGCCGTCCAATCCCCTTCCCGGCTGTCAACCGCCTGTAATCCTTTTTCGTGTAAAAAAGTTCCGCAAGCCAACTGCCGCACAATCGCATCATAATAATTGGATGGCCCGTATATAACGGCCATTTCACGGTGTCCGATGTCTATCAGATGATCGAGTAGACACCGCATACCATAATCCTGATCAATCATCATCGAAGGCGCAGCCGGATCATTTTGGCTGTTGATTTGAACAATCGGCAGACCACCGCTAATTTGCATCATTTCCGGGTATGAAATTCCGCTGATGGGTTTCAGGATGAGGATGCCATCCACCCGATAATGCAGGATACTGTTAATTGCCGCCCGCATACTGCTGCTGGATGTATCGGTTGCTATAGAAAGCACCAGCTCATAACCGAGTGTTTTGGCGGCACGCTCGATGTTAATGACCACCTGTGCCGGTCCGTAATCATGGATTTCACTGGCGACGAGCGCAATCGTATTGGCTTGATGCCCCGCGAGGCTGCGAGCCGCTTTGTTGGGATGATAATCCAAGGCATTGATAAGGTCGAGAACCCGCTGACGGGTCGCTTCGGCAACATAGGGATGATTGTTAATGACACGCGATACCGTCTGGTAGGAGACACCAGCCATTTTTGCAATATCGCGCAAGGTAAGCCGACGGATATTTGTCATATAAGTTACAAGTTTTCTGGACGTTCACCTTGAAACAGTTGAACATTCTGTGAACGGTCACATTTATTGTAATTACGATCAAAAATAATTGCAAAATGTGTTTTAATAAGCGTGTCATTTGACCCCGATGCATACGCAGCATTGGCACAATGCTATAATCAACACATATCAATTGCTCGTGGGTGAGCCATGCCAAACCGCAAAATATTACATCTCGATTTGGACGCATTTTTCTGCGCCGTAGAAGAATTACAAGACCCCGGCCTGCGTGGATTACCCTTTGCTGTCGGCGGCAAACCGGATCAGCGGGGTGTGGTATCCTCATGCTCCTATGCGGCGCGACGCTTCGGTGTACGGTCGGCATTACCGATGTCACAGGCGGTACGACTGTGCCCTACCCTGCTCATTCGTCCGCCACAATTCAAAGCTTATCGCGCGGCTTCTGAACAAGTCATGACTCGCTTGAATAACCTGACTCCATTTGTCGAGCAAATTTCGATTGATGAAGCTTTTCTCGATGTAACCATGCTGTCCGAAGATGCGGAAACAATCGCACGGCGCTTACAAACACAGATCAACAGTGAATTAGGTCTGCCGTGTTCGCTGGGGATTGCTAGCAATAAGCTGGTCGCCAAGATTGCTAATAACATCGGCAAGGAACGAGCCGGTAAAGATAAACCGCCTAACGCCATCATGGTCATCTCAATGGGTCAGGAAGCCGCTTTTCTGTCACCGCTTGGTATACGTGAATTGTGGGGTGTCGGGCCAAAGACCGCCGAGCAATTGGCAAAACTGGGCATTAAAACCATTGGCGATATAGCCCGCTACCCCGAAAACAAACTCATCCGGCAGTTTGGCAAACACGGTGAAGAACTGGCACAGCGCTCC
>JBBSBS010000345.1:0-7308 GCA_038251045.1 Aggregatilineales bacterium
CGTCCGTGAATCTGTCGAGCGCTATTTAGAGGCGCTCGCGGAAGATATTATCTCTGGTGGTTGGGTGGATATTCCAGGTATTGGCAAGGTGCAGATCAGTCGTGAAGAGGGAAAAGGGTTTGTCACCTCCATCACTTCGGGTGGTCAGCGTGTTCGCCGCAAAGTAAAGATGCGTTTACGTACCAAAATCCGCCTGTACGAAAAATTCAAGTTCAAATTGAAGCAATGAACGGCATTCCAAACGTAGAAAGCGGCATTCATAGTGCCGCTTTTCACCATAATAAATAGAGAATGTTTTGGCATAAATTTGTTGCTGTAGCACGGACTATTATATCTATTCAGTATAAGCACTCTGCGACCTCTGGAATGCAAAGGTATTACGGGTAGAATGGGAGACACCAACGCGATGAGCAGCTTTCTATGAATTGAGTCAATTATATTTAGCTGATCAAATGGTCATAACTGAACTCAAAAGGTTCCTATTTTTGCTAACTTTTCTTAACCGAAATGACTACCTTTTCAGTATAAGAAATTAGCTCGTTAGGGATTGATAGTGAGTGGGGCAGGCGAGGTTCATTGGTTCGCGTTCGCTTCTTTCTGTGCCATCCATAGAGCTGAATCCCTGAAATAATAGGGAACGGCTTCCTGCCCCGCGGTGTAAAACGTGCAGGATCGACATTCAGGGCAACGGTTTACGCCGTAAGGAGCAGCTTATGTTTCGCAGATGGCAGATTGTCAGTCTGATAGTGTTGGTCTTGTTGGCGCTCACCAGCCTCGCGCGGGCAAAGGGCGATCCCTACATCGAAGACCCCGCCAATGAATGGGACGATCTCCACAACCCTACGTCTGTTTGGAGTACAACCGCTGTTGTGGAACAGTTCGGACGGCTCGATCCTTCTGGAGATGTGGATGCTTTCGCCTTTGATTTCGGCGAAGCAGCTCAAAGCTGGCCCGTTAAACTCTTCGTCCCCATGTGTGGCGACCATTTCCGCTCCTTTTACCCCTCGCTGGCTTTGATCGGCTCCGGTCTGGATACACCGCAAGCGGGCGGTTTGCCCTTCGCCCTGCCTAACGGGGTAGGGGCACAGGTGTTTAGCACAATGGGTGATTCCGCAAAGAGAGGTCTTGCCAATAACGATACCGTTGAAATTCCCGCCCATGCGCCCGACATGCTCAGCCTAAACATCCCCCAGGCAGGACATTATATCTTGGCTGTCTGGGAGCCGAAGGGTAATGTGGGAGCGTACTTGCTCGTGACGGGGAGTCAGTTTGGTTTGCTCGCCAATCGTCCTGAAGCCCACATGAGCGCAGCCATCCACCAGATAGATAGCGGCTCTTGGATGCGGCAGGATTGCATCTTGTCTGTCGCCTCCTCTGCTGGGACACAAGCCATGACCCCAAGCGTGACAAGCAGCGCCCCTCGAGGTCGATTCAGTACGTTTCCTCTTGATGCTATCCAACCTTCAGGAATTGGAGGAATATTCACAGCCAGCGATAATGGCGACGGAACAACTACATTCGATGTGCAACTTGACCGAGCGGATAACTTCAATCCGTGGGGAATTTTCGCCCTTAGCGACTGTCATAACAGCGTCGCACTAAACCAAAGGCCAGTCTTTACACTGCCAGACATTGAAAATGGGCACAAAAAAGAAACGGTCGAAACATCCACATACAAATTGTTCCCCACTTCGCTGAGTGTCGTTATCTACGGCATTTCGCCTGACAATAGCCAAAGGATGGTCGCTTGCGCCAACTTAGGTTCGCCACTCGCCTCCGAAACCAGCAGTATGCCTCAGATTACACCGTCGGCAGCTCCCGATTGCGCGATCCCACATACTCCTTCCTTAGAGGGATCCTGGTTAGCCATCAGCGCAGAGGTCAATGGGAACGGTGACATTTATCTCGTCAATGTAGATGATGCGCTACGAGGCGTTGGTGCCAAATTAATGAAACGATTGACAACATCGCCGGCGGAAGACTTCGACCCAACCTGGTCACCAAACGGCGCCCAGATTGCCTTTCGAAGCCAGCGTGACGGGAATGACGAGATCTACGTCATGAATGCAGACGGCACATGCCAGGTCAATGTGACCAACAACCCTCTGAGTGATTGGTCGCCGGTTTGGTCTCCAGATGGTAGGCGTATCGCCTTTGCTCGCTTCTTTGATAATAACCCGTTTACCGATATTGCCGTGATTAACCCGGATGGTTCTGACCTACAACGCCTGACCACCAGCAGCGGAGAATATCCTACATGGTCGCCCGATAGCACACGTATTGCTTTTTCAACCGCCCGCGATGGCAATTATGAAATCTATGTCATGAATGCCAATCGCACGGGTGAGACGCGCCTGACCAATAACCCGGCCTATGACATGTCGCCAGCTTGGTCGCCGGATGGCGCACGAATCGCCTTTGACACGCAGCGTGATTACTTTCCTCCACAAGAGACTGGAATCGGCCCCGAGTTTGAAATTCATGTTATGAATGTGGACGGATCTGGTGACACCCGTTTGCCCAACAATAGGAACGAGGATCGGTTTCCTGCCTGGATATCTAACCAGAAGATTGTGTCCTCACGAAATGGTATGCTTTGGTTGATGAATGCCGATGGGAGTGAGCAATTGCCGTTAGGAGTTAATGGCAATTTCGTGGTTTGGCGGCCTAATAACCCGTAAAGCCGCTGATGATCGAAGCGATCAATGCATGGTGCTTAGGTTTGCACAGGAAATGGCACTTAAATGGTCTTTGCAGGGATTTTTGAGGCCAGTGAGTATTTTTATTGCTCAATCAGTCGGTAAAATGTGGATTAAGTCTCTTCAGAAAGCGCACTTCGCCCGCCGGGGAGATGGCGATACAGCGTAGAAGGGGAGACACCCACACGGCGAGCTGCTTCCTCAACCGTAATGTTTGGATCACGCAGTAAAGCTTTGGCCGCAGCCAGATCAGCATGGGCTAGGGCAGGGGGTCTGCCACCGATTTTGCCTCGCGCACGGGCTGCCGCTAAACCGGCCTTCGTTCGCTCGCGGATGATGCCCCGCTCGAACTCTGCCAGTGATGCGAAAATATGAAACACCAACTTACCACCGGGGGAGGTAGTATCGATGGCTTCAGTCAGTGACTTAAAGCCAATGCCTCGCGATTCGAGCATTTCTACCGTTTCAATCAACTGGCGAAGTGAACGAGCCAGCCGATCCAGCTTCCAGACGACTAGGGTATCACCTTCACGCATGTACTCCAGTGCAGCAATAAGTTGTGGGCGTTCGCGCTGTGCACCGGAAGCCTTTTCCGTAGACACCTTATCGCACCCGGCCTGTTCCAAAGCATCATGCTGGAGGGCAGGGTCTTGTTCTTGGGTTGAAACACGGGCATAGCCTATAAGCATCTGGTATCTCCTGAAACTCAAGTACAGTGTAACTTTTGCGAGAGTTGGTTTCAAGAGACAGTTTTGGGAGACTAAAGTAGGGCATAACTGATGAAAAAGAGAAAGAGCAGGGATCTGTCAAAAACGAACGTTTTTAGGAGATCACAAGCAGGGTAAGGCAGCAAACAAAATAAGCTAGTCACTCAGATGTGTCTACTATAAACATGACATCAACAAAAATGTTCGTTGAAAAAGAATGGTTTTGAGGGAGAAATGGGAAGGTAGTGAACACAATGCTGATTGTGTCTACTACTTCTCTACTAAGCTAGTTTGCTGAGTGTAAGGAACACAATCTTCCATACAGTGAGGATCGGGTGCTGGCGAAAGTTCGCCTTCTGCGCATCGGGGTTGGCGTCGGCAGTCGTTGTGCCGGATGCTTTGCTGTAAAAGTCAGCGGTATCGTGATCGCGACCGCCATAGACGATTTTGGTCGCCAACCCAGTGAACAACGCTGTGTCCTTTCCGTGCTGTAAATCATGTGGAACTGGCCTTTTGTTTGCGCGACAAGTCTCGTCGCAGGGGCCGATCAAAGCCTGAAGCCCGAATGATCTTGGTTGTAGGTGTAATTGTGTTGTTTGTCTGAGAGCTTGAGGGAAATGACAATGCCCCCAAAATGGAAAGCAGATACAAGCGCCCGACGAATTCACCTGGTGTTTATGTGTCGCGCAACAGATCTGCGACAACTACTTCCAAGTCGAGGGCTTTACCGCGTTCGTGTGCGGCGGCGAAGTCGTCGGCGGACAGGTTAGCGCGCAGGCGATCCAGGGCAATTTTTGCAAGAGGTACATCGGGCGCAAGTGCTTCTGGATGGTTGAGCATTCGAACCAACAGTTCAACGGCCCTCACATAATTGCCTTGCATTTCACATAGCGTAGCGGCAGACCGTACAGCCGAAAGGAGTAAAAACATTGGGCCTGCTTTGGTCGAGTAACTCAGGCTTCGCTGATAAGCACGTTCAGAATCGCCATATTCTTTCAGTCGGGCGTGTACTTCGCTAAGTTCCGCCGTTAATAGCGCCGCATAAAAGGGCTGATGAATATCCTCGAAGCAATCAAGTCCACGCAGATAATAGGCCTTTGCTTCCTCATAACGTCTTGTCCCAGAAGCCGATCGGGCTAACAATATTCCACTGCTTTCGCCCTGAAGGTGGATCGATCCTGCCTGCTCGGAAAAATGGAGTGCTTCCTTGCCCGCTTGATAGGCTTCTTCATAGTTTCCCTCCAGAAACAGGGCCAGTCCCATCCAATAGGAAGGTATCCACAAGTGCCACGGATCGGTGGTACGCTGTGCCACGATCATCGCTTGTTGGGCACGTTGTCTCATTTCTTGGTTCTTGCCGAGTAGAAACTCGGCAAGGCACAGTGGATAATAGCCCCGAAGTTTGGTCTCGACGACATCATAGGGTTGTAAAAGTGTTAGACCTTCTTCAGCGTATGCTTTGGCTATTCCTGGCGAATCATTCAGGATATTAAACTCTCCCAGATACAGCAGCGTTTCACCCAGTGCCAAGTCACGTGCCTCACTCATAGGAAGTGTGCGCAGTTGGCGAACGGCTCGTTCGAATAGATTGAGCCCTTCAACAGCTCGGGCGCGCTGCAAATCTAAATAGACCCACAAAACTCGTGCAGTCATGGCTATTTGGTGAAACTGAGCCTGTTCCAGGAGGATATTCCAGGCGGCGCGCACGTTATCGATTTCAATATCAATTTCATCAGTAGTTGTCTTTGCTTTCGCGTTGCGGATAGAAACCCACCGCTTCTCGATAAACTCGGCATAATAAGCGGCATGGCGGGACTGAACTCTCTCACGTTCCTGCGGGATTTGGTTCAATTCGCGTTCCGCATACTGGCGCAACAGTTCATGGACATCAAAGCGCCCGGAGGGGTCGCGGCTCAGGAATGATTTGTTCATCAGGCCGGTGAGCGTTTTCAACGCCGCCTCTGCTACCTGCTGTGCTGCCTCACGGGTGAAGCCGCCATGAAAAATGGAAAAGCAGCGCATCGCAGCGCGCTCAGTCTCGCCTAACAACTTCCACGAATGTTCAAACACTGCACGCAGACTGCGCTGTCGCTCCGGTAAGTCGCGCATCTCTCCTTCCAAAAAATCGAAGCTGAGCTGTATCTCCTCGGCAATTTCGGCAACCGACAGCGTATCGATCCATGACGCTGCCAACAGAATACCCAGCGGCATTCCCCGTACCAGCCGACAGAGCACTCTCAAACCATCCACGGCATCCGGATTTAAATCAAAAGAGGGCTGGATACGTCGAGCACTTTGCAGAAACAATTTGCCAGCACTGGACTCTGCGGCTTCCTCGGGCGTTGTCCAATCCCTAATATCGAAGCCTTCAACGCGAAACACAACCTCGCTCTGCAACTGAAGTCGTTCGCGCGAAGTTACCATGACCTTTATTTGTGGTGCGGCTTGCAGCAGTTCAGGGATCAGTTCGATACCGGACTGGAGATGCTCGAAGTTATCCAGAAGAAGCAGCATCTGCTTATCATGCAGATAATTGAGCAACTGTCTTTCCGGTGATTCCACGGGCGCAAATGCAAAGTGCACCGCTTCGGCAATAGTCGAAACAATCAGGTTGGGATCCGTGAGCGGTGCCAGCGAAACAAAATACACGCCATCTTTGTATCGCTTGATTTGCCCCGCGGCCACTTCGAGTGCCAGGCGCGTTTTCCCCATGCCACCTGGCCCTACTAGCGTCAACAGTCGACACTCCTGATCGGCCAACTGTTCGCCAAGCTGCGCCAGTTCGCGTGTTCTGCCAATGAACGGCGCCGGTTGCGGTGGCAGGTCGTTTGGTGGCGGCGAAATTCCCTCCAGCAATCCTGACGAGCGTGCCACTGCGATGGCCTGGGTACGGCTGCTGACCTGAAGCTTGCTGTAGATTTGTTTGAGGTACCACTTGACGGTTTCAAACCCGATGAATAGCTGCTCAGCGATGGCCTTGTTGCTCAGGCCCTCAGCCATTAAGCGCAGAATTTCAAGCTCACGCGGCGTGAGTTGATTCCCGCCCGATTGCTGGCTGAGATGATCCATCCGCATCTTGCTCCTCACCCATTGAGTGCGAAGAAGCGCAATCTATTCTGGTTTCACATGAGTTAAGACGATGTCCTGTTATCCTACTCGGAGTTGCCAAAGACGGCAAGCGCATGGATCAACTTCACATTAACCGGCTGTAAATCCCCCCAGCGATCCCCCCGTTTTGGGGGCGACTTGGGGGCCGTGAAAACCTACACTGCATTTCATCAAACGAGTTTCCGATGGGATCGCAAACCTTCAGTCAGACCCTGTCGGACACGTTATTTAGGAGGAACAATTCAATGGACCAGCAGTTTTTTGATAACGCTCAGAATCGGAACATCAAGATCGATGCAAAGCCTCAACCGGTTATCATCGATGCCACCAGAACGGCGGTGATCGTCGTCGACATGCAGAACGACTTCGGCACCCCCGGAGGCATGTTCGATCGTGCCGGATTCGATATTTCCATGATTCAAAAGGCAGTTGTCCCTACGGCCCAGGTACTGGCTTCGGCTCGTGCGGCGGGCATCAAGATCGTCTATCTGAAGACGGGCTTTCGGTCGGATCTGTCCGATTTGGGCGGTCCTGACTCTCCAACTCGCATGTTTGTTCCTGAAATTGGACAGACAATGCACGCTCCCGACGGCACCGAAGGTCGCATCCTTGTCCGCGACACCTGGAACACCGAAATTGTTCCTGAAATTGAGCCGCAGGTGAATGACATTGTCGTCTACAAGCATCGCTTCAGTGGTTTTTATGAGACCGATCTGGATGCTACCCTCAAACAATTAGGAGTCAAATACCTGATCATCACAGGATGTACCACGAGTGTATGTGTCGAATCCACG
>JBBSBS010000346.1:0-7305 GCA_038251045.1 Aggregatilineales bacterium
CCGTCGCCCCGTGCCGTGTACGCGCATATTGGAGCAGCTTTTCGGCATCCAATGTCTGGCATCCAGCCGGAAAGCTCACCGTGATAAACCCGTTACCCGCATCCGGATAATTCGGGTCATTGATCGCCTCTGGTGGGCAAACCTGTACCCCGTTTGGCGCGAGGGTCGTCACCACTTTATTGAAAACGTCGAAATTAATCAGCAGGTATTTATCAATCGGGATGCCCAACACCTGATGCACCGTCTCGGCTGCCAGCGCTGGCCCACCACCGGGGTATCCACCCAGATCACCCAAAAAGTTCGCGTTATTAATACGCTCTTGCTTGAAACCCGGAATACTCACCCACAGGTCGCGCGGAATGGATAAGATACCTGCCGTTTTGCGTACGGGGTCAATACTTACAACCATCATCGTGTCCGTACGGAAAGGACCGGGATCGTCAAGCGCACTTCGCTGGTCAATTCCGAGTAATAGGACGTTAAATCGTCGCGTGAATTGAGCGCTAATCTCGATATTGAGGTCAGGGGTTTCGGTCGCCACAGGTGCAACTGAGGTCGAAACAGCCGTCGCTACCGTGCCTGCGCTGGCCCCACTAACTGTCGAAATCGGCGTAGCTAAAGACTGCACAGGTACGCGGGTCGGTGTCGGCATTGCCGAAATATCCACCCCACCCGAACCGGTATTGTTTCCAAAATCAATCGCCACTTGGCGGGCAACGTTAAACGATACCAGCGATAAAATGGCTGTGATCGCCATCAGTAACAGCACACCAACAATAAATAACCATGCAGGAATTCGTATTGAATCACTCACTCTACAATGCCAAAAGTATCGGCATTATAGCGCAACTCCTCCGCATGTGTAGCCTACGGTTGCCCTACTGCTCAGGTTGTTTCTGGTCAATCACGAACACCGTATTGCCTGAAAGTGCATACATAATTTGCAGATTAGCATCCGCCACCACGGCGTTTAACCCTGCAAATTTATCTTCCTCATAAACTTGGTAACTACCGAACCATGTACCTGAAAGTGAAGTTTCATAAATCGTTCGGCTGGAACGCTGGGTTACAAACAGACCCTGCCCGATGGGATCAGAATTTAAGTAGAGTGAATCTGCCCCAGCAAGCTGCTGACCATCCGGGAAACCGGCATAAACAAAGGGGGTTTGCTTGCCGCCCAACCACTTCGTGGTTTGCCCGTCAGCCGTCAGGATGAATATTGAGCCGCCAGTCGATCCACTAGAGTAAATCCCAAACCCGACCGCGTTCTGAATTTGTGGTCGCACATCACCCGCAAAGTATTCAATTGGTGAACTTGCATAACTGCCACCGGTGCTGTCATAGCGCCAGATTTGGTTCGCGCCGGGGTCAAGCAAATACAGACGGCCTTCCCACAGTGTCATCTTGATCGGGTTTACCCAGCTTTCGCTGCGCAACAACTTCTGAACTTGGCAATCCTGCCGGAAGCGCGGTGAACACTGGATCAACAACCCTTCTTTATCCAGAGCGGTTATCTGGGTTGTATCATCCGACCAAACAATGTCGATCAGATCAGATACGCGATATTGCCCGATGACTGCCCCGCGTCGCATAGCGGTCATCGGCTCGCTGGACGCTTCTTCAACTGTACCGTCGTCATTGGTCTTAAGGGATATGCGCTGCACCAGTTGGTTTTGTGAGTCCAGAACATACAAGTCCTGTCCCTGCAAAACGGCGCGGGTCAGGTTCGCATTTTGAAATGACTTCAGTGTGATGGCGTGTCGTCGCTCAATTTGAAATAGGGCATCTTTAACACTTTGTGCCTCGCGCACCAACACCAACATCGTCGGATCACCGGGTCGCAGGGTATTACACTCGTTGACTTTGCCAATGACCGCGTTCCAACCGCTTAACACACCAGATCGATCCGCCGAGTTAATACTACGCGCCAGATCAGCCGTTGCGTTGGCATCTCTCACGCAGCGCTCAAATTCAGTCTGATCAGTCGTAGCGATCCCTAAACCTGCAACCAGCACCACGATTGCTACTGGTATCAATATGCTAATCGCAACCGCTGTCGAGGTGCGCAACCAACCCCGACTGCCTTCTGTTGGTGGTGGCAAAATACGATCCAACACACGACCGATGCCTGCCAGAATACCCGCGAAAAACAAGGCGACAGCCCCAACAATGGCTTTTATTTGCGCGGTAACAATTCCCCCAACACGCCGGGTAGCGGTCGGTACTGCTTCAGCAGGCACTTGTGCGTCTGCCGAAACAGCCGGTTGTGGGTATTGCGGTGCAGCAGATGGCGAGGGTGCCCGTGACGATGAGCGCTCGTCCTTGACCGAGGCCGGAGAAGGTGTTTCGGGCGGCACAAACTCAATTGCCATTAAGGTTATTTGAGCAGTGACCAAATCCTTGTAACCAGACAACACATCAGCAATTTCGTTCGTGCAAAGTGCAGCAGTCATCCGCCCCATATCTAAATCCGCCATCCGCGAATCGGACATCACCAATCGGCTGCCGGGAGCCACATCATAGCGGGTTAGCTTAATATCAGGTACGGGTTGCACACCCAAGGGCGGTCTATATAGCATTTCGTCGTTGCTAAAATCCGTCGGGAATGGATGCATCTCGGCAATATGCCGATATAATGCTACCCCTGCCCCGGCGCGAGCTAAAAACAGTTCGTTATCTTTCAAGACAGCACAAACCAGATTTGCTTCATAATGGCGTTTGCCACCAGTATTGTGATCGACCAAATCTTGATTAAGGGAATTAAATACAGAACGAAGACCGGATGTTACACTGCTGTTGCTGTTGAAATAGCGTTCCGCAGCCAGATTCGCCATCTGATCGTAAAATGCGGCAGGAGCGGTCACATCACCGGAGGGTGTTACCAATACAAAAACAGTGTCGAGTTCGCGGCCTCTAGCAGCTTTTTTGGGCGCGACTTCAACCAGCATTCCCGGCGGTTGTGTCGTCAATGAACGCCCGCCAACTACATAGAGGTGTCCAACCAGTGCCTCAAAATCAAACGCCATTGCATCTCTCACTAACCCATATCAACATCATAATATCTGATTGTACATAATTTAGGGCGGGGAACAACTGTAAACGACGGAACGATTTTGACCTCTACGGCAGCAACCTATAACTTTAGTCAGAACCTCGTTCCAGCACAATATTGTCAGGCTGACCTTGAAATTGCTTGTTGAAGCAAATCGCGGATTTCAACAGGACGAATAGGCTTAAGTAAAACACTGTTGGCACGTGCCAATAATGGTGTTTCGGCCTGCCGGTGTGCGCTAATAATTACCACATACAGATCATCAAGGCGCGGGGTCTGGGCAATATATTCCAGCACATCATTTCCACTTACATATGGCATTAAAATGTCCAGAAACAGTATGGTAGGGGTTTCTTGCTCCAAAATAACCAGTGCCTCTGCCCCATCCCCCGCCTGAATAATCTTGATTCCGGAGGGCTTCAGCACCGCATTCCACAACATCAAGGTATGAGGGTCATCATCAACGATTAAAATGAGTTGATCCATGGACATTACCTTACCCTACGACTACTCAACAGACGGTATTCCGAAAAGGATGTTCAGCCGTCAAAACTGAAATCGATCCTGACGATAGCGAACAAGTTTTCGTTCATAATGCAGGGTAAATGATTGCAATTTACCTTCCAAAATTTCCCAACGTTCGCTCTGGAACACTTCGCGAAATGTCTCGCGGCGATCACCCAAAAACTCGACTTGACGATTGGGATATGAACCATATGCAGTGTGCCACACACCCGCCATATATAATCCCATACTTTGAAGTGCAGGAATGAATTCGTTCATGATAAACTCGTAATAAGAATCCATCATATCAGGACGAATGTCATACCGCAGCAGTAAACGATAGCGTGGAACAATTCGAATTGGAAATGTCATATGTACTCCCATTTCTCCCTAAACTCTATTTTATCACATCGACGCGCAGCAAACACATGCAGAACGTGTCCCTTGCTCCTAATTCATAATTAGGGTAACTTTCAGTTGTATCTGATAAGGAAGAAGGTCGCATGGGTAGCAATTTACAAGAAAGACTAGACGATCTCCGGCAGCAAATTCAGAATGCTGCACAATCAGGAGAGAGTGTAGACATTAGTCAATTAGAACGCACGGCTCGCACGTTGTTGACCGATGCAAAAAATACGCCCTATGAAGGAGCTGCACAAGCGTTGTTTGGTGAGTTGGCGCGCCTGAGCAGCCCAACATCACCGACAGCCGCCACCGTGCGCGGGTTGCTGCGGCGCGCACGGATTCGGATCGAGATTGCTGGCGACGATGATGATGTAGATGAAGCCATCGATATTCTGGCAGAAGCACTTGGCTTAAACCCACAAGATCCGGATGTTTTGGCTTTGTTGCAAGAGGCCGCAGGTCGCAGCCAACAAGCAACCCAGCGTGTGAATGACTTATACGCACGCTATGGCATAAAAGCGCCCAGCCCCAAATCGATCACACCTGTTCCACCGATTCCCGTCGTTAGCGTAACTGAACCACCGCGCCAATACCCGACCTCATCGGGCTATCCAGCCCCTGAAGAAGAAATTTATCAGGAAACAAGCGCCCGCCGGATGCCCGGCAGAACAACGAATTACGGATCAAGTTCGGCAGACTTGGATGAGATGGTTTCGGATTTGACGCAAGCCTATTATTCTGGCGAATATCAACAAACAGTAGATTACGCTAATCGCATCCTTACCCACCAACCGGGGAATCCAACGGCGCTGGAATATCGACAAAAAGCCGAAGACAATTTAATACGCGGTGTCGTGCCGGATCATCGAATCCCGTTTGATGCCCGTGTCGCCTATAACCGCGCCAACTCATTGGTACGCGCCGGCAATTACGATGAAGCGGAAAAGCTCTATCGGGAAGCCCGCGATTTAGCAGAACGCAGCGGTATCCTGAGTTGGAAAGATGCCGAACAAGCCTTACTGGATATTCAAGATTTGGCGCTGGCTCGTGAATTGTTGATGGACGGTGACCGCCTCATCAAGACCGACAATTGGGCAGAAGCCTTACGCAAGTATGAAGGCGCGCTGCGTGTCGTACCGAATGATCCACAGGCTGAAGAACGCATCGAAACATTACGCCGCTTACAACAGGAAACTGATCAAGCTGCCGTACAATTAAGTATGTTAAATGGCCCGCTGCACGAGCAGGTGGCACAACTCCAAAATGTGTTAAACATCCTGATGCGTGTGCGTCAAATATTGCCGGACAGCCAGCGTCTCACTCAATTGACCCAAACCGCAAATAATCGCTTAAGCGGAATCAAAACGCAGATCATAGATCAAGCGCAAACTGCATTAAACCGCGCCCAGAATGGCAATCGACTGGACGAACGATTTTCGCTTACAAACGAAGCTTTGCAACTGTTAGAACTGGGGACAAAACTTGACCCCAGCGATACTAGTTTATCATCACAGCTTTTGGAAACTCGTGCAACCACCAGTGACATGCAGCGGGCAAAACAGGTAATTGAACGTGCTGCGGCATTAATTGCCCAGAACTTCGATAATGAGTTATCGCAAGCGCGGTCTATGCTGGCAGGATTACGCGATTATGCCCAAGATGAACGCTACCGGAACGTAGTGAGTGACTTATTGGCTCGATATATCGAGCGGGCAGAATTCGCGGTCGAAGAAGGCAATGCTGGTGACGCTGAAGCATGGGTATCAGCACTACATGAAGACCCATTTAGGGTACTGGGACGACGCTCGGAAATTATTCGTGCGGAAAACAGTCTAAAGTCAATGCGACGACGAAGCACATTGCGGTTAAGCGGCATTGTTGGTGGCATAATCATATTCGGGTTTATTTCAGCCTTTGCTACACGTGGCGTATGGTCACCCGTACTGTTCCCACCCCCGACATCGACACCAACCATCACGCCCACACCCAGTGATACACCTTTTCCGACTGACACACCTTTACCGAGCCTGACTCCTACCCCAAGCCAAACACCGACTTCTACCAATACACCAACATGGACGTTTACGCCATCGCCCACGATTACGCCGTCGTTTACAGTGACGGCCTCGCTGACCCCAACCGAGACGACAACACCAACGCATACACCAACGATTACACCGACGTTGACACCGAGTTTGACCCCAACTGAGACCCTCACACCGACGGTCACGAACACACCACCGGTGTTGTGTCGTATCTTCAATAACAGCCCGGACGGGGTACGTGTTCGGGCGCAACCCAGCGTCAAGGGAATACTCATTGGCAACCTACCGGTGAGGGCATCGGCTGATGTCTTGCGACAAGATCGAAGTGTAGATGATGGTCGCGTTTGGTATTACATCTACGCCGTCATTGAAGGCAGCAGCGAAATTAAGGGATGGGTACGCTCCGATACTGTAACGCCCTTCGATAATTGTCCTACCCTCAGCTAATTATTTAGCGGGCAAATCGCTCTTTCGAAGCAACAGGCAGCCAAAAACTGCCTGTTGTTTTTATGCATCTTAAGAGTTGTACAATCTTTATCAACTTACAATCTAAATAACACAAAATATTTTCATGGAGCTACTTTGACATATCGTCCGACTGGTTTGTACCAACTCCGTTTGTGGTTTACCGAAATTACCACACCGTCGGCGCATGGTCCGACGATGGAGTACCAACCGTTCATGAACCAGTCCCAGATTAAGCCTAGCGATAGGCTGTTATTGGATTGGGCCCAACAACACCACCAATGGACACAATGGCTTTCGGCAGAGCAAACAGCTTATGCACTCGGACAAGTGACGGCTTCGCGTGCTTTGCCTAGCTTGATCGAATTTGTGAGTACGGCTGCCCTACTCGACTCGCGAATTCATCTGCGGCAATATCTGGATCACAATTTGGTCGATGCGATTACAGCCACACTCATCAAAAATGCCCCGTCATTGCAATGGAAGCAAGTTGATGAATCTGCATACGTTTATGTTGTGGGCGCAGGCGTGGCAGCATGTGTCGACTCGGCTTCCGGGGATGAAATTCTATATCTGCGCTATTCAAACCAAATTGCAGAAGCGATTACGCACGCCCAAAACGAGACCGAATTGCCACGCAGCTTGCTCGGTCTACAAAGCAATTTGCATGATTGCCTTGATCTCTTATTAGCTTCAGCCAGAAGCCTCACCTTAAAGCAATTAACCTGAGTAATAAAATCGGTCGTCTCCCTTGACAGTGTTGTTATAATTATAGCAAAAATGATTGAGAGAGACTCATGCGTGAATTAGCATCAGTGGGTGATTTTTGTCCAA
>JBBSBS010000347.1:0-7259 GCA_038251045.1 Aggregatilineales bacterium
CATGCTTTTATCATTATTAACCAATTCATCTTCAGTAGTCCAGCTCATTTCCTAGTAGCTCCGTGACATATCCAATCTAGCTCAAAAGGTGAACTCAGCATATCAAAATGCATCACTCGGAAAGTGTGAATATTTCTCTTATCATGCTAGTAAAATTACAGATGTGACTGAATACAGCGAAGTCATAGTCCACTATCCGCTAAACATCGAAGTGGTACCAGTAACGATGGTTAAGCACCGCGCGATAGTCCTTTAAATGGACGATCAAGAAACCCAGCCATCATTTCGTTTTATTTAATCCAAAAGTGTTAATGCGCCATTCTCTATTTGGTTGATAAGCTCGAAATTGCAGCAGCCATAGTTGACGATAGCACTAATGTTCTGTATGATATCATTATGATAAGCATACAAATTACTCCTGATCCAATTGCCAAAATTACCCAAATGGGCGATGTAACCCTATATGAACCAGCGGGTGATCAACCTTCCTCGGAAAAAGTGCGCAACACCATTGGGCATTATCAGTCGCACAGCCTTGCAGACTGCATCACCAATGTCAGCACGCCCACAGGCAAAAAGCCAATTCTCAAGACGATGCTGAAGACGGCATGTGAACGCAACTGCTTTTACTGTCCATTCCGCGCCGGACGCGCCAAAACGCAACGCATGACGATCACACCAGACGATATGGCGAAAGCGTTCATATCACTGCATCAAGGCGGCGCAGTTGACGGGTTATTCCTATCGTCAGGAATCATCAAAGGGAGCATCCCCACACAAGATAAGCTAATTGATGCCGCTGATATAATCCGGCGCAAGCACGGTTATCGGGGCTATATCCACCTCAAAATAATGCCGGGGGCGGAGACAGATCAACTTTATAAGGCGATGCAGTTGGCAGACCGTATATCGGTCAATCTAGAAGCGCCGACCCAAGAACGCCTTACCGCACTTGCACCAAAAAAGAGCTTTGACCTTGAACTCATGGCAATGCTGCGCACAGCAGATCAGATTCGGCGCGAGCACCCAAACGAAAGGTTAGCGCGCACAGTGACTCAGTTTGTCGTTGGGGCCGTGGGTGATACTGATCTCGAACTGCTTTCACTTACGAGTGGACTACACCGTCACTTAGGACTGACACGAGCGTACTTCTCTGCTTTTCATCCTATTTTTCAAACACCGCTAGAAAACGTTGCACCGACAGATGCAGTCCGCGAATTTCGGCTGTACCAATCGAGTTTTCTACTTCGCGATTATGGGTGGGAAGTCGAAGAACTACCATTTAACGATAATGGTATTCTGCCAACTACTATGGACCCCAAGAAAGCATGGGCGGAAGCAAATCTACGCAATAATCCGGTGGATTTGCGAACGGCAGAACGCGCTCAATTGATGCGAGTGCCGGGGATTGGACCGAAAAGTGCAAATGCAATCCTAAAGGCTCGAGCAATGGGAAAAGTCAGCAGTTTGATGGATTTGCGAAAGATTGGCATTTCAGCGCCAGAAAAGACTGCTCCTTATGTGTTGATTGACGGCAAGCGGCCTCCAGGGCAGGAGCGCTTATTTTAGATCAGAGTATGGCAGCACGAATTCAATCTATTTACTTTACTGGAAACAGATCATTTCTTGAGTCTTCCGAAGCTCAGCTACAAAGCACCCCTAAAATACTTTTCGATGTTATCTAATGTCATAATTCACCCATGTCTACGAAATCACTCGCCATAGATGTTGCCTTCCAAAATGGTCGAATTCATCGCCAGCGAATAGACGAATAATTCCTGTAAAGCGGGGTTTTCATGAGCTAATAGCCATCTAAGTTCAGATTTAAGGGACAAAGACGGCTCATTAATTCACCATCATATATACGTTTTACGCGCACATAAGTGTACGTAACATACTGAGATCGTGCTCAATGTGAAGCACGACCTCAGCGTGAATATTGCATGATACCCTTACTTAGCTCGCTGGAGGTGCCAGATGGCGACCCAAGAATGCGAGCGTCTCTGGTGCCACTGTGTCCCAAGAACCTTTGATTTCAAAGAAGGCGATCCAGTAGAAATGCGTAGCGTGGGGGTATTCCACGTAGACGACTTCCACCCCTGCCCGATGCAGAGCATCAACCATCTGCCGCGATTCCTCAACCGAGATGTTCTCGTCGTCCGCGCCGTGGAAGATGAGGAATGGGGCGGTGTTCGCATCAACATGTGCCAGCGCCGAGGCACTCAGGTATTTCTCCCGCACCTCATACGCCGTCCCACCATAAAGTCCGGTCACGACCGACTGAAGTGTCACGTCCTCCAACGGGCGCAGCGGATCCACCGACCCCGAAATATTGACGACGCAGGCGACCTTGCTGGAGTACTCCGCCAGCGACACGTTATCGCCGGTTGGGGTTTCGCGCTCGCCTAAGAGCGCCGCCAGTTGTCCGCCGAAGGAGTGACCGAGCGAGCAAATCCGTGCAGGATCGAGGTTGTATTTGGCGGCGTTGGCGCGTATCCAGCGCACGGCGAGTTGAGCGTCTTCGATCTGGGCGGGCCAGGGATTCTTCCCTTCGTCCAGCAGGCGGTAATCGATATTGAAGGCGACGTAGCCGTTAGTAGCGAGTCCCTCGGCGCGGTCGGCTTCGACGCTCCGGTCGCCGAAGCTCCCGGCGCCGCCGTGAATGAGGATGACGGCGGCGCGGGGGCTGTTACTGGGCGGCGGCTCGTAAATGTCGAGGGTTAGTTCGACGCCCCCAACGTCGCCGTAGACAGCGGCCTGCGGCGCAATCCCCCCATCGGTTGAGAGAATGGTGGTACATGGGTGTAGAGCGGTGCAGGACGCAAGCGGCTCCTCCGTTGCTTCCGGGGTGGCATCCTGGGCAAAAACCAGGACGGACGTGGAGCACAGCAAAACAATAATCATCAGACTGAGTAAACGGTTTAACTTCATTGTGATTTCCTATCTCCTGGTTGGACGAATCTCAGTCGGCAAGGCGCCTGGCCGACTGATATTCGCAGTATAGGGGCAATCATCTGCGCTGTGGGAACATGCCGTACCTTTACCCACCCCCTGAATGGAGTGCGAATACAAAAGCGGATTTGGCAGGTGAAACGCAAAAAAAGACGACTGGTCGTCGTCTCTGAGCTTTAGTTTATGTCTAATTTGTGTAACCCCATTGCACCGAAATTTATGTGTTCTCTGCCGGAGATAATCCTGTCTCCGGTTCACAGCGTGGTTCGAGCCGATAAAGCTCATGCTGGTCGCAGGTCAGTTCTGGAATGTAACGGTTGGCGCGTGTCCAGGCGATTAACTCATCTAGCGTGTCCATTCGCCACTCCTGCATCTTCCCGTTAGAGAAACCAACCAGCACACTATGACCATCGAGGGTAAAGCGACTTGTAACGGCAATTCCGTCAAATCCAGTAAAACGACGGAGGGTGTTGCTTGTCGCCAGGTCAATCACGACAGCGCTGTTCTGACCCATTGCGTTGCCCGCATAGCCAAAAATCGTCTGCCCATCCGGGCTGAAGACCTGCCCCCCGTCAAGATGGCGAAGCAGCGTCCCGCTAGCCGTATCCCACAGGTATGAACCGCTGGCTGCCCCATCGGTCAGAACGCTACGCCCATCTTTGCTGAATGTGATGTGACCAACCAAGTCAGTTTGACCCACAAAGCTCTGAATGAGCTGACCTGAGTCTACATCCCACATGAACAATGAACAATCGGTTGCGCAGGTCAGTGCGGTGCGCCCATCAGGATTAAAGGCTACGTTGATGACCGCTGCGTTATGTCCGGCAAAGTGGCGAATAATCTCCCCAGTCGCCACATCCCATAAAACCACCGATCCATCAGCCGCACCGGAAATGTAAGTCCGCCCATCTGGTCTGAAGGCAATGGCAATGACCGGCTGGGGATAGGCAATCCTGCGGATGATCTGTCCCGTATCCAGATTCCATACAATGATGCCACCTGGCTCATCACGTATACTTCCGGCCCCGTTGCCCTCAGCAATAACCGCGGTATGACCATCCGGCGAATAAGCCGAGCCATTCAGGGCGATAGGTTCGGTCAAACGGTACAGGTCTTGTCCGGTTTGCAGATCCGACAGACTTGCTGTACCTGCCCAGGAAGCACTGAGCAC
Organism: Aggregatilineales bacterium; assembly: GCA_038251045.1. GTDB lineage: Bacteria > Chloroflexota > Anaerolineae > Aggregatilineales > Phototrophicaceae > CFX2. The sequence continues at coordinate 4,124 of JBBSBS010000347.1, forward strand.
TGTTAGGCCGTTGGGACTGATCACAAACCCCATGACCAAACCCGTATGCCCGGCAAACTGCCGGACGATGTATCCAGGCCTCAGATCCCACAGGTGGATGGTCTTGTCGGAGCCTCCAGAGAGCGCATAACGACCATCCGGGCTGAAAACGACACGATGAACCTCACCGGAATGGCAGCACAGACGTCTGACGATTCGCCCGGTTGCCACATCCCAGAGAATCGGTGATCCGTCCGCTGCCCCGGAAAGAGCCTGTTGGCCGTCCGAGCTGAACTTAACGTCACGCAAGGGTCCCGTGTGCCCCTCAAAACGCCGGATTATCTCGCCTGTCGTCACATCCCACAAGTACACGAACGTGTCCAACGAGCCACCACTGAGCGCATAGCGACCATCTGGGCTGAGATCAACACTCAATACATCTGTGCTGCCGCCAAACTGCTTAAGTACCGCACCGGTTGCCACGTTCCACAGGATCATCGTCTTGTCGTTGGAGCCCGACAGCGCCGTGCGCCCGTCGGCGCTGAAGACTATTTGTTGTATACCGTCCGTATGCCCTTCAAAGCGCCGAATCATTGTGCCGGTTGCCACATCCCACAGCATCAGAGTCTTATCCTGTCCGCAGGATAAGGCTGTGCGACCATCCGGGCTGAACTTTACATCCCCAATCCAGCCAGTATGTCCTTCAAAACGTCGGATAATGTTCCCTGATGCCACATCCCACAGAATGACCTGACCATCGGCTGCGCCGGACAGCACCGTTTGACCATCCGGGCTGAAGGCCACTTTGATATGACCCTCAGTATGTCCATCGGCAAAGCGGCGAATGATCTCCCCGGTTGCCACATCCCACAGAATCAGCGCTTTATCATCGCCACCGGAAACCGCCGTGCGACCATCCGGGCTGAAGGCGACACCCCAGACCTCACCAGTATGGCCGACAAGCTGGTGGATCGTTCCCGGCGCATAAGCTGCCTGTCCCAGCGCGACCTGCGCCGGGGCTGAGGACGGGTCCAGGCGAACCGCTTCCAGCGCCAGGGCAATCGCCTGATCGGTACTGCCGTTTGCCAGTGCGGCCTGTGAGCCAGCCGTTAGTGCAACATTCTGCGTTTCTGCCGCGTTACGATCAGCCCGCACAGCGTTCTGGTCAGCTATGCGGCTTTGATTCAGGGCCACGCCAGAAAGTCCAAATGCGCCAAGGGTTGCCAGTACCAACACCGCCACCAGTCCACGCAGAAAGGTCAACGAACGCCGTTCAAGTACCTTTTCTCGCGCCTTCTGTTCGCTTTCCGCTTTCGCTTCCAGGTCACGCTGTACAATACTGGCATCGAGGTAGGCACGCTCGGCTGTGGTCAGTGCCAGGCGGGTGTCTTTTGCCCATGCTTCAAACTGGTTGAGGCGACTGCCCCGCGCCAGAAAGCTGCTGTCCTGCCCGGTCTCGCGCCACTCCGCCGCCATCATCCCTAACTGGCGCTGTACCTTAATTTCGTCCCGGCTCTCGGTCAGCCAGACGCGCAGCCGTTCCCATGACCGCAGCAGTGCCTCATGAGCGACTTCAACAGTGGGTGCGCGGGTGCCCGCATCGGTATCCAGCGAAACCAGCCGGTAGCTGGCAAAGGTGTCGATAATCTCGTCCATCATATCGGCATCCGGCGCAATCGCCAGCAGTTCCGAGCGGGCCCCCCGTCGGCGCGTGTCCTCGGTGCCTTCACCCGGCGTGACCAGCCGCAGGAACAACTGCCGTATGACCTCCTGCTCCGTCTCATCCATGCTCAAATAGACTTCTTCGGCACGGTTCGCCAGCGCGCCGACAGTGCCGCCAATCGCCTGATAGGCTTCCCGCGTCAAAACATGTCCCTGCCGCTGCTCAAATAACTCGGTCAGCGCATATTGCAGCAGGGGCAGCGCGCCCGGCTGGTAATTCACGTCGGCAATGATGCCCGCCGCCAGTCCCGGCTCAAAGGTCACCTCGACTCGTTTTGCCGGACCCATGATGGCACGTTCTAGCTCCTCGGCAGAAAGTGGCATAATCGTTTCTAAACGGGATCGCACGAGTTCGCCAAACTCAGGATAGTGCAGCGGGCGATCATAAAAATCAGCCCGCAGAGTCAGGATGATGCGGACGCGGCTGCGCGCTTCCGTGACAGCGGTATAAAGCAGATCCAAGAACTGTGTGCGGGTGGTTTCATCTTCGAGCAGCGTAAAGACTTCTTCAAACTGGTCAATCACCAGCACCAGTTCGCTGCCATCGGCAGGCAAAATCAACTGCGCGGCACGAATCAGCCCACGTCGGTCACGCACTAGCTGTTCGTGGAGGCTGCCCGCATGGTTGGCAGAGACACGAGTCAGCGCGATTTCCAGTTCATCCAGCGGCTGCACACCCGGCAGTAACTCCACGACAAACCATTTCTCTGAACCGAGCAGTTCGCCGCGCCACAGAGCAGGGATCAGCCCCGCTTTGACCAGACTGGACTTGCCGCTGCCGCTGGGACCGATCACCGCCAGAAAGCGCGCGAAATCATGGGCTTCCTCCAGGCGTTTGACCAGCTTCGCCGTGACCTTCTCACGTCCGAAGAAATCCTGATTATCGGCAGACTGGAAGGCGCGCAGCCCTTTATAGGGATTGTCCGGGTGGAAGTCTTCAGTTGGAACTGATGCGAGTGGGTGTTCCTGGGAGGATTTGGTTAACAGATTCAACTCACGTGCTCGCACGATTGCCTGAACACGGCTGCGCACACCGAGTCTACTGTAGATCTGGTTGACATGCCATTTGACCGTACTGAGTGTAACGGTCACGCGCTGTGCTATTTCTTTATTGGATAACCCATCAATGAGCAGTTGCAAGATTTCCTGTTCGCGCTGCGTCAGCAGTTCTACAGCACTGGTGATAGGGCGGTTCATGCCGATGGATTCACGAAAATCCGTCGCAAATGTCAGGGCATCAGCGTAGCGGTCATTGGGATTCTTGGCCGTCGCTTTCTGGATAACCCGATTAACCTGGGTGGTGACGGCAGTATCGAGCGTGGTAATGTCGGGCAGCGGGTCGTTGATGTGTTTGTAGAGCCGTTCAATAGAGGATAAATTCTGAAAGGGGTGTTCTCCGGTAATCACTTCGTAGAGTGTCACCCCTAGACTGTAA
>JBBSBS010000348.1:0-7259 GCA_038251045.1 Aggregatilineales bacterium
ATCCGGTTATCGGGATATTCGCCAAAATCGCATTGGGCTGCAACTGGGCGTAACGTGTACTAACCCAACCGGTAATCTCGCCATAATTGACTTGCCACCATGTGTTGCTAGCGTTGCGACCAACGACTGGTATCTGATTACCACGCGCAATTTGACCTAGGATGGCGCCCGATGCACTCGGTGCACTACGGACATTTACCGTAGCCAATGCTATCGCAAAGTAACCGGTTAGAGGCGGTTGATCCAAACTTGCGCCAGTGCTTGAAGTTACCACAGGTACAAGCTGGGGATTATTAACATTGAAAAATCGCCAGTATACCCAACCAATCGTGCCGTTAATGTCGATTTGCCACCAGGAACTGTCTGCATTGCGGCCCATTACAGGATACGTTTCATTGAGGTTTATTTTCACTAGAATACCGCTGTTAGCATTGGGTCCACGTCGGACATTTAATCGTACTGCTGTCACGACTGTCCCTGTGGTGATTGCTGTTGGATTGACTACTGGAGGTGGGCTGAGATTAATAGGGATAAGGCTGTAATCAAGGAAGGCTATGCCGCTTGCCTCATAATAATCGACTTGAAGACTATGCTGTCCCGCCGTCAAATTAATATCAAACATATATGTTGTGTTAGTAGCGGTGTGCCATTCATCTATCACAGGGATGCCATCAATATAGACACGTACACCGTCGTCCGCATGAACACGGATTTGATAATTGCCCGCATTGAAGGTTTGCACACTCGTCCAGCGCGCAGAAAAATTATCGCTTGGAATGCTAATGCTTGGTGATCCCGTTCCCCAGCTATGCGAGGGCGTACTTTCCCCGAGAATGAGTGACGGTGTGCCCACCAAACCCGGATTAGGGAAATATTGGGCTGTCCAAGTACCCCCAACGGGCAGTGGCGCTTGTGGAACTGGAAAATTAGGTCCCGTTGGATTTGTCGCCAAGTTTGCCCATGTGACATACACATAAGCATTTCCAGTTACTTCTCTATAATCGACCTGAACATGATGAACCCCGGCCTTCAGGGTGACATCGGCCGATAAAATTTGACCGACTGATGGATTGTTAAAGCTATCGATCTGAGGCTGAAATGGAAAATTGACCCGTAGTGCGACATTGTCATCCGCTAAAACGTAGAATCGATATGTCCCAGCGGCAAAATAAGGATCTGATGCCCATCTCACACTAAATTTGTCAGCGTTTATTTCCGGTAACGGCGCTGCCGAACCCCAATTGAAGGCAATTACCCCATCTTGTCGGGTAACAATTGGGTCCCCGCTCAAGTAAGGATTATTGTAATATTCTGCGTTCCAAATGCTCCCACTTTGTGCATATGAGGGTCGAAATGTCGTACCGACTATTGTGACAGCGGCAAGAACCAGTAGAAATCGAAAATACGATATAGTCTGATGTCGAAAGTGAAATTGATACATAGAATCTCCTATAGTAGCGAAGTGCTGCGACTGAAGACTCTAAGAGCAAACTGTCGTATAACTGCTTCGCAGTAAATAATCTGACGCGAACAAAGAATTTTTAAGGACGTTTTATGAGTTCGGATTTAGTGACATTCAGCATCACATTATCTTCTGAAATTGATCCAATTTGATCCGATAGAATGTAACGATCTGCATTGAACAAGCCGCGAGCATCAACTCGAATAAAGCCAAAACGCAGCAACCGATCTCTGAAAACTTCTGGAATTTCATCAGGGCCAAAGACTTTGGCAATGCCATTAAGTAAGGTGTCTTCAGGCGCTAGTGGCGCTGATTGGGTAGTGACTGTTTCGCCGCCGGGTTTCAAAGGATCTTCATCGCCAAATTGAACATAATCAACTGTGCCAACTTCATCGTGCGCTTGATCATAAACCTTCATGCCATTGTGAATTTGTTCGAGCAGCGTGTTCATTTAATGACCTTCTTCACTATTATTTTGAGGATGATGTTTCGGAGGTATCCTTAAAGACAACATTTGAGGATGATAATCACAAGTTGTCAAGCTACGTGCCTATTTCATCGCTTTATCTAATTGAATAACTAATTAAACTAAAAGACATGGCCCATATGGGTACTTATATCCGTGCCTTAGTACTGCTTAAATATGCTTTTCTCTGTGTAGGATAAGGATGTTATGAGAAAGCAGTTAAACTATTTGCGGTTCTGTAGAGCATCTGCTTGGTAAGAAAACGAATCCATCTTTGGGAAAGTGCGTCTAGTTTTCAGACATGCCAATTTGAAATAGGATTGATCGCTTTGTGTAGTGCTGCAAGTTTGAAGCAGCGCAATTGAGGGAATTATGGCATCGCAAACCAGTGAGCGGCCAGTCACTTTATATTGGGCTTTTGTTGCAAATGTCGTTATTGCCATCGCCAAACTTGTGGCTGCACTCGTCACGAGGAGTTCCGCAATGCTTGCGGAGGCGATTCATTCCTTTGTAGATGCTGGCAATGAAATATTGTTGCTCTTCGGAATTCATCGGAGTAAGCGCCCGGCAGATAAACAGCATCCATTTGGTTACGGCAAAGAAATTTATTTCTGGGGCTGATTGTGGCGCTCTTGCTGTTCTCGGTCGGCGGGGCATGTCAATTTATGAAGGTATCACCCATATCGAGCATCTTGTTGAAATAAACCGGGGGTGTTTTTCATTTTTGACAATTTGCCAAACAAGTGAAGAATCTTTACCTAAAACTCCCCTATTTCTCTGTCACTCCTACCTTGTTAACGCATCAATATAATTGCTTCGCAAAGTTGAGATTTATCATTATGTCTCTGGGTCGACTTCGGAACGCCAAAACCTTGTCTCTGACTAGGAAATAGGACGAAGTCCCTTGCACACCGCCGCCGCGGCGATTCTACAGCACGTGAGCCTTCCTATCAAACACCCGCAGCTAGTACGCTGCCCCCATCCCTACGGGACATGACCACCGAACTACCTGCCTAAAACGGCGACCGCAAAGCAAGGTCGCCGTTTTTGTTTGACAGGCTCCTTCCCTGCGCTGTCCCCGACTGGTTGAGCGTTGTGCTCGACCGTTCTGGACGGGTTCCAGCAGGAGCAGGGAGAAGTAACCTCATGCCTCATTCGTCTCTTCGCAGTTTTATCCGTTGCCAGATTAAGCCTTTTCCACCCGTTGCGGTCTATCCCACTGGCTGGGCAGGTAACCTCATTTTTGCCCAAATTATGACCGACTGTACGCCACTAGCCGCCAGCTTGATCCGCAAACACAATATTGCTTTCCAAGATATTCCCGATGCCCTTCAGCGTGGTTTCATGGTGGTCTGGGAGCGACTGGTACAGAATTCTAAGCTGTTCGCCAATGAGGATAAATACACTGTGGCTCGTATTGTGGAAGCCAACTGCGGTGCGAATTACTGGCGTCGCCATGAGCGCCATCTTAGTCTGGATGCACTGGAAGGCACGATTACCGAAGATCATCCGGACGAATGGATGATTACCGGGCTGGAAGCCAACCGCAGCGAATGTTGGGCGGCATGGGCAACCGCCACCGATATGCAGATCGACATTGAAAGCATTTTAGCTCAACTGGTCATTAAGTACGAAACCCAACCAGAGCCGTATAGTTCTCGCTTTCTGGTCGCTCTCTACTACGTGACGACGCAGGTCAAACTGGAAGATGCAGCACTTATCGCCGGTATTAACCATCACTACTTGCTGGATGATTATGTCAGTGTCGTCCGTAAGGATGTTCAGGAAACGTTCGGTGAGTTATACCGTCCCGGTACACGCTGGATTGAGAAGTTCAAACGCGGACATCAGAAACCAGCATTCGGGATACTGGAGAAATATCAAAGTAATCCGCGCATGATTTACGCTATTCGTTCATTACTGGATGATCAACTACCCAGCGAGGCACGCATCCAATGCCCGTGGCCGAACAATAATCAGTATCGGGCACGGGCGCACAAAGCGCTGATGAAAGCCTATGGCTGCTCCGCATGACTGGAGCAGTCGCTTTATTGATGTGGCTGGCGGATTTGGTTCGCCAGTCACTCCTTTTTGATAATTTCACTTCAAACTGTAATCTTCCCTCATCAAACTGTGAAAATTACACAGTTTTGCCAGTTCGGCTTTGCTATGCTGTTCCTATAAAAGTATCACGAGGATAGCTCAATGCGTATGCAAAACACTTCCACCTTTTCAATCACCTTACCTCAAGTTCAGCCTCCGAGAGACATCTATTTCTGCATCCGCCTGTCACAGTCTGAGAAAGCTGCGGTTCACGCCCTATCGAGGCGACTAAACCTTCCAGCATCAACATTAGCCCGCCATATTTTGTTGCAAGCCGTGGATCATTTCAGCAGTGTAGAGGAGGTCGCCATTGAAGCCTGAATCATTGGTCGAACAGGTCACAGAAGCGGACATGCCAACAGGTATTCATCTGGAATCGGTGTGCCGCTCACTGTTGAAAATTATTGCACACTTCAATGAAACGCTGTACACTGATCATAGTTTGTTCGAAAACGAACGCCGAGCCGAAGTGTTTCAGCACCCCGACCCGGCTGACCCAGCGAGTGGAAAAGACACGTCGCAGGGCTGAGTCGCATTGTAACCCAACGCGCTCTGTCTTGTCGCATCACTCGCACAAGATGGGGCGTTTTTCGTTCAATAGCCGAGGAACAACCGACATGCGTAAGTATAAGCGCCCAGAACAAGACCCATACGACCTGTACCGTGCCGATCCCCTACCAGTGGAGCGTCCAGCGGCGATTTATTATCGTCAATCCACCGATGCACAGATTGGCAATATCTCAACCACCCTGCAAACGGTGGACTTGTTTGAGCATCTGGTGCGGTTGGGTTGGGCGCGGGATGCCATCCACATGATTGACATGGATGCTGGGGTGAGCGGTTCCAAGAAGATCAGTGAACGTCCGGGCATGTCGCTGCTGCTGGAACTGATTGAGAGCAGTAAAGTCAAGCTGGTGGCCTCGCAAGATGTGGATCGCTTCTTCCGTGATGTGACCATGATCCAGACCAATATCTTCATTGATGCCTGCAAACGTAATCAGGTGCAGGTCATGACCCCCTATAACCTGTACAACTTCCATCATCCCCTTCATGGGTCATCGCATATGAAATTATTCCGTGAGGATGCCCAACGTGCGGCTGACTTTCTGGAATACCACATCCGTGGGCGGCTCACGCGCAGTCGCAATCACCTGATTGAGCAAGGTTTCTGGGCTGGAAGAATTATCGTACCGGGGTATATGGTGGATCAGCGGCCAAAGCTCCCCAATGGTGAGAAGAATCCCGACTACCGTAAGTATGTTCCCTTCCGCCCTTATGCTGACATCATCCCGGTCTATTTCGAACTGTTCAAGCAGTTCAAGCGCAATCTGACAGCTACTTGGCGGCACATCGAGACACACGGCCCATTCTTCCCAGACAGTGCTGAGCAATTGGTGCCAGAGGGTTTTCGCTGGGATGCCGCCGTCAAAAACCGGTCGGCAGTCACTGGACGGCTGATGCCTTCTAACAGTGGCTTGAAATCGATCCTAACCAACATTACCTACCTCGGTCACTGGGCGCATCGCGGAGTGATTGTCCGCTGGCATAACCATCCGCCGCTGGTAGCTCAGGATCAGTTCATGCTGACTTTTAATGCACTCTCACCGACCGATTTCAACGGCGAACCGAACCTAGACTACCAGCCTTACCGCACTTTCACACGTCACGATAAGGAAGATCGTCCCTGTTCACCACCGCGCTACACGGGGTTGATCTTCTCGACAGATGTGCCGGGTTTTGATTTGCGCCGGATGCGAACCACCTATATGGTTTCCCAACTAGCCTATTCCTATTTGGCCGTGGATCCGGATCGTCGTACCTACCTGCGTGTTGAAGCCAGTCGCCTTGATGAGATGATTGAAGAACTTTTGTTGGAGCGTTTGAAAGCCACCAGCATCGACGAAGCCTCATGGCAGACTGCACTTGAGAGTTCCTTGAGCGATGCCCATACTGATGTACGCAGAATCGAACAGGCGATTAAGAATGCCGAACGTGCCAAACAAACCATTCTCGATAACCTGAAATCACTTTCGAATCCGGAGATCGTCCGCCATTTAGAAGCCAGCTACGAAGCTAATGAACGAGAAATCGAGCATCTGCGAGCGGAAGTGAAAAATTTATGGTCGAGCGACCGCTACCGCACCGGGATTATTCAAGCCCGTCCGGCACTGGAACTGGTTATTATGAACTGGCTTATGGTGCCGATGGCTTATCGTCGTGAGTTGTTTGAAGCTTTTGCACAGCGCGTTGTCATCAGTAAACTAAACCCCTTAGAACGCCAGTTGGTCATTCAGTGGCGTGATGGGACACAATCTGATACCCGGTTCAACCGTCAGGGTTGGCGTATTTTCTGGTCACCGGACGAGGTGGAGAAGCTGCGAACACTGGTCGAAAACCACGCCCCACAGGTCGAAATTCTACAGGCCTTTCCACAAGTGACATGGGCTGACTTACAGGCTCGCTACCGTTATCACTTCAAGAAATCCCTTCCCAAGGTGTATCAGGGCGAAAAACCTTATCCGATTCACTACAGGTGGCAGGATACAGACGAGTACAAGAACGAATTACCAGAAATTCTGCTGAATGGTGCGGTTTCTTCAGGTCGAAGGAGTACATCGGCTTGAACTTCTGGTTGAGATAGGTGGTTAATGCTTGCTTATTCGCCGTAATGAATCCCAATAGTGCTTCGTCACCGTCCATCTCGACTACGGTGCCATCCTGAGCCAGCAGTGTCAGAGTGGTCGTTGGTTTGAGTCGGATGGTGGTCTTCTTGACCTGTCGTTCTGGATCACCGGGTGCCGCTTCGACTTCCACCCGTGCAATCTGCTCGACATGCTGGGTTTTGCCGCGAATGGCGACTCGCCCGTATTCCTCGGTTTGGATGACTGCCCCGTTAGCAACACCCGCTGCCAGCACCAAGGCCATATGACCGGGACGCGGTGCGACCACCGGTTCAATCTGTTCCGGCGGAGGTGGGACTTCCAAGAGCGCTTGAAAGCCATTGGTTTTCCATGCACCTTGCTCTTGAATCAGCCGTAGGCCTTGCTCTTCATCGATGATGTCTGGTGCGAAGACAAATCGGGTGGGTTGAGGCGGTGCAGGCAGCTTATACCACGGCTCAGCCTGTACGGTCAGTAGACGAGGACTGACTTTGCCTTCCAGAATGCTTTGATAGAGTTGTGTCGGATTGGGATGTATGCCTTTAATGGCGACAACGACCACCTGATC
>JBBSBS010000349.1:0-7255 GCA_038251045.1 Aggregatilineales bacterium
CATAGCTCTAGTCCGTCACAAGCTCTCTGGATTATGACCCCACAACGGTTGATCCAGAATGGCACGATTAATCGACCATCATCCACCACTTGACCTCCGGATAAAATACGATCTATAAATCGATGTTAGGATGAAAATAGAACCTTCGAATTATCCAGAGGATCGTAATGAAAACACTATGGGTATTATTCATTCTTTTGTTGACATTTCCTGTTCTGGCGCAATCTGATGATTTACTACTGGCGGTACATCAAGATAAGCAGGATGAGGTATATCTCATTAATGTTGAAACGGGCGAACAAGCGTTATTGACTCAATTAGGTGATGGAACTGATTTTGTATGGGCTGATGTGGGCTGGTCGCCTGATGGGCATTATGTCTGGGTGGTCAATAGGGCTGAAGATCAACATCAACGACTGCGGCTTTTTGATGTACAGAATAGCACGGAAAGCCTTATCAGCGACAAACTCTATTTCAATGGTTGTAATGCTTCACTTGCGTGGTCACCCAGCGGTCAAAGTCTTGCCTATTTCACAAATAAAGATTCCGAATTCAGTATGACGCTCATGAATTTTGAAAATGATACCAATCGAAGCATGCGCGTCAATGGCACCGAATTACAGCACTGGTCGCCTGATGAGCGCTATATAGTCGTTGATGATATGCTGATTGATTCCATACATGCTACTATCATTCTCGACAAAGGTGTTGATAACTGGAATAGTATATTCTCACCGGATAGTCGCTATCTGACACTCAGGAACGCCAATAATCAGGTCTCGATTTATGACCTCGTGACTGGAAAATCCATCAATCTGGAATTGGATGGGGGTGTTGAAAGCTGGTCACCGGATAGTCGCTATCTGTTGATTCGAAATAATACTGCGCAGGACACAAGTTATGCGTATTACGATACACACAGCAAGACTATGCAAGTGATTGACGTAGCTTCTTCACATCAAGTACGTGCCTGGACTCTGGATAGCACTGGTTTGTTTATTTACGCGTATTTGCCAGATCAATCAGGGGAAATTCTGTTGCGCTATGACATCAATAGTGGCGAAACAAGCACTATTTTTGAGACAAGTGGCTGGATAGGAAATATCTTCCAGCATGAGGATTGGCTTGTGATTCTTTATAATCCTGCTTTCCCCGACGTTTACACCCCAACGACCTTTGTGAAATTCATACGGGGCACGATGGTAACTGAAGCCGAACTCACCATTTACAACTTTAACGCGGCTACAAATCCATCCGCAGTATCATGGTCACCGGATGGACACTTGTTGAGCCTGCTCGCTAGTGACGGCATGTATCTATTCGACCCCGAAACGGCTTCGCTTAAACTCCTGCCAGTGGATGCAGAGCGTATTCATCCGCCATTCTGGTCACCGGATGGACATTTTCTTGTATTCGAAAGCTTCCACGAAAATAATAAGGTGCATAACTTACAGGCTTGGAACAGCATAAATGACGGTTTAAAAATTCTTTCAGACGAGAGGCTCACAATTGTTGGCTGGCAAAGGGGAGATGTCCACCACAGCTTGCTTTTTTGTGGCGAGGGTTAATTCTCACTATATACGTTCGCTGGATGATGTTGATTACCATAGTGGGAGCAGCATCAGAGTGTTTGTAGAGTATCCGGAGAAAAGGATTCGACGAGCCGAGGATCTGCCGTGAGGGGTAATACCGTGTAGACCCATCTTAATAGACTCTGCATATCAATTGGGTGTACGATGAATTGTGAAAATAGGCACTAAGGAAGTTAGACAAATGGAAACTCAAACCGAACCTCTCAGTAACGAGCAGCTTCAGATTAAGTTGATGGAAGCATATCAGGGCGCAGCCGATACGCTTATCGAAACGGAAGCTATCCGTACGTTGAAGGGCGAACTCTACCGCCGTGGGGCGAAACGCGATGAGGTGGTTACACTGGCACTAGCGGCACTGCTGCGGCACAGCGCGAACTAAGTCGCCCTCTATCATCCTGTTAAATACTAGCATAAAGCCCTGAGCAATACTGTTCAGGGCTTTTTTTATGCGCGTGACGACCCGAAAAGATTACTCTTTGTAGTTGGCCTGTGCTTCGGAAAGTGCATGTCGCTGCTGTTCCATCATATCGTTATTGCGAAGCAACTGCCCCATCAAAATGCAGTAGGCGTTGTTATCCATGCGTTCTACCGCGTCCAAGGCTGCATCCAAATCTTTGCCGATCACAAAGAGACCATGCCAAGGGGCGATGACCCCGGCAGCCTGCTTGCGGATGCGTGATTCGTTGCCGCGAATGCCACCGGCGACACTTTCAGCCAAGCCGTTGCCATGTGCTGGCGCGTAGGATACAACCGGAACCGTGCCAAACTTTTGGGTGGCTTCCAGCACTGGAGGCATGGGCATGTTCATGGCGGCGAAGACCAGAATATTGCGAGCATGGGCATGAACAACACCAGTTCCATGTTCACCGAATTCACGGTGCAGACGGAAATGAACTTTGGCTTCGCGGGAAATTTCGCCGTTACCGTCGAGCAGGTTCATGTCTTTATCGGCAACAAGGACATCTTCTGGTGTGAGCTGCCATTGGCGAGCGCTGCCGCTGTAACGGGGAGAGATGCAGACATAATCACCCACGCGGGCGCTGATGTTACCGCCAGCGATGTCTGTCAAGCGGCGGTCAAAAAGCAGTGCGCCGAAGCGTGCGATTTTGGTACGCATGGCGTTTAACTGGGGGTTGGCACGAATTGAGTCCAAGAGTGCCTGATCGGTAGTCATAAATATTTTTCCTTAAAACCTGATTGCTAATGACCTGATTATAAACGGCTATGGAAGCTCCTGCCCACAGTCATGTTGTAGGGATGAACTGGTTGACCCGATGACGAATGAAGATACGGCTTATTTGAGATCGGGCAGAGCTACCCCATTTTGACCATATTAATGCAGCTATAAATCTATTTTGGAATTACTGGCGTAATAATTAGTGTTATGTCTTGATTTTCGAGTATCGGGTGAAAAGAACGTGACAATCTCATTTTTGTGCTATTTGGCAGGATAAGACCAGTATTTCCGTACTGAAATTTGAAAGATTAATAAAAGTAAATGTAATTCGGAATGAAATAGTTTATACTTTTCAATGAGTAAGTGGCTACTGTACTGATTCAATGCAGGATAAGGAACGCTGTGAGGTGATTAGGCTAAATGGCTGAAGTCGGGGATGCAATCAGAATTTCCATTCATGAAGATGATGGAAAATACCTCCAAGATGTCTACCAAGATTTGGTGGCTACGGCGGGAAACGTATTCTTTGTGACCGATGAAATCGGTCATCTGGTTTATGTGAATTCAGCCGTGGAGAGCGTCCTCGGATTTAGTCCAAATGAGTTAATGGAAAAACACTTCAGCGAAATCGTACACCCAGACTGCCGCGAACGGATTGTCCGCTACTATACCAATCAGTTCTTGCAGATGATTCCGGAAACGATGATTGAGTTCGAGGTACTGGCAAGCAACGGTGAGCGGCGGTGGATTGAGCAAATCGTCCGGCTGATGGTTGAAGATGGCAACATCATCGGCTGCAATGGACTGCTGCATGATATTACACGGCGTAAGCGGGCTGAAGAATCAGCAAAGGCACTTGAACAAATTTCTTTAATGGCTTCGGAGAACAGTGAAGCTATTATATTCATCGTCAACCAAGACGGGCTGATTAGTTACGCTAATCCGGCACTCGAACGCGCTACAGGTTATAGCAAAACCGAACTGACGGGAATGCATGTGATCAAGCTGATTCATCCAGATGAGAATGTGAGCTGGGATCAGTTTCTGGATATGCGAACCGATGGGCAGCTGCTACCCCCCCGCAGTGAAGTTCGGGTGTTAAAAAAAGATGGATCGGATTGTTGGTTGGATATTGCCTCTAACTGGGGAGAAGTCAACGGCATACCGACCATTGTTGGGTCGGCATTGGATATTACCGATCGCAAACGCATCGAAAAGGACTTGAAGGAAAGTCAATTCCTGATCGAGAAAATCAATTCGACTGTGCCGGATATTATTTATGTTATTGATATTGAAGCTGTGTCTGTCGTTTACTGGAATCGATCTTTTGGTTCCTTATTGGGTTACATCAGTGACGATGCGAAAGACCGGGAATTCGGAGAACTTACAGATCATCTCCACCCAGATGAACATACACATTTTTATGCACGAATTGAAAGCTATCAACAGCTAAAAGATTGGGAGGTCAGCGAATCGACCTACCGGATGCGCCATAAAGATGGACATTGGTGCATGCTGCATCTGCGGAATACTGTTTTTGAACGGGATAGTGTTACAGGCAGTGTGCGGCGGGTATTGGGGCTGGCACGCGATGTGACCGAGCAGACCCAGACGGTGGAGTCGCTACAGAAAAGCGAGGAACAGTCCCGCACATTATTACAATTACAACGCGAACTTAATGAGATCAATATTGAATTAGGCGATATTGATACCTTTGACGAATTGTGTGAACAGGCGGTTGAGTGGGGACATAGGCGGTTGGGCTTTGACCGATTGGGGTTGATTTTATACGACGAATCAACGGGCATGATACGCGGCACTTTCGGAATTGATCAACAAGGGCAACTGCGAGATGAACGATGGTTCAAACAACCGATCTCACGATTTACAGATTGGCTGAGTGAGTCGGTTCAAGCGAAGAAACGCGTTCGGGTTCGGGAGAACACGGATTTATATGATAAGGGCGAAATCATCAGCAAGGGTTGGAACGCGTTGGCACTGATGTGGAACGGCGAAGGTGTTATCGGGTGGTTGGCGGCGGACAACTTGATTGGTCAAGAACCCTTGCAAGAATATCAGCTTGAACTGCTGGGGTTATACGCCAGTGCATTAGAGCATTTGTATGTTCGGAAGCGGGCGGAAGAAGCCCTGCGAGAAAGCAACAAACGTTTTGATGAATTGGTCAAGAATGTGCCGGGGGTTGTGTACCGAAGGCGGCAGAAACCCGACGGCATATCGCGATATGAATACGTAAGCCCACTTTGCAAAGAAATAACGGGGATTGAAGCGGAAGCACTATTGGAAGATCCCGATTTGTGGTTCAGACAGATCGTCCCGGAAGATGTTGCAAGCTTCCAATCCATGGTAGTTGAATTTGCCGAGAACCTTCAGGTATTTGAATGGGAAGGAGCCGTTACCATCAACGGTGAACGGCGTTGGCGACGTATTGAGTCGCGCCCAAGCCTGATCAAAGATGGAAGCATCGTTTGGGATGGGCTTGTGACGGACATCACGGAACGGCGCGTGGCAGAAGAAGCAGTGCGCCTGTCGGAAGAACGTTATCGCACGATGGTGGAGCAGCAGACAGAATTAATCAGCCTGTATACGCCGGATACGCGGATGATTTTTGTGAACGAGGTTTTGTGCCGTCAAGTGGGGCGCACACGTGAGGAACTGATAGGCCAGAGCATTTTGATTGATATACCGACGATGTATCATGCCGAAATATTAGCGTTGATTGACAACGCAGGCGCTACAGGTGAGACATTCCGGCATGAACACCCTATCCAACTGGCAAATGGTTCAATGCGCTGGATTGAATGGACGGATACCCCACTCTACGATTCGAGCGGCAAACTCGAGCGATTCCAATCGGTCGGACGTGATATTGATGATCGCAAACGAACGGAAGTGGAGCGTAATGATTATATTACGCGGCTTGAGATTATCCGGCGGGTAGACCTTGAACTTACGGAAGGGCTTAACTACGACCATGTGCTGCAAATTGCTGTAGACGCAGCCATTCGCATTAGTAAGGCCAGCGCGGGGGCAATTCACCTACTGGAAGACGATAAACTACGGGTTGCTCATGTGGTTGGAAAATTTCCGAATTCGCTGGTCGGGCAGACAGTGCCACTTGATCAAGGAATTGTAGGGCGGGTAGCGCGGCGGGCGATTCCAGAATTAATAAGTGATGTCAACCTTGACCCGGATTATTTACCCAATGTGATCGAGACGCAGGCACAAATGACTCTGCCTTTGGTTTCACAGGATCGGTTAATTGGTGTTTTGAATGTGCAAACGTCAGAGCCGAATTTATTTGCACGCCCGATGTTTGAATTTCTGAAAGTGCTGGCAGTGCGAATTGCGTCGGCACTGGATAACGCACGCCTCCATTACAAGACTGAAATGCAGGTCACTGAGCTAACGGGGTTGTACCAGCAGGTCAGTGAACTTGAACAATTGAAAACGCAGATGATTCGCATCGCTGCTCATGACCTCCGCAATCCGCTCGGTGTTATTTCGGGTTACATTCAGATGCTACAGGATGAACTGTCGCCGCACATGAATGACCGCAGCCACGAACAAATACAGGCGATCCGCGACTCGATTTTGCGGATTGATAAGATCACGCGTGACATTTTGACGTTGGAGCGGATTGCCGCCGGAAGCGCGATGCTATCCGAACGGGTTGATTTGACGCAACTGGTGAAAGATGCGTTTGCGCAGATTAAGATGCAAGCCACACAGAAACTTCAGGATTTCCGGCTGGAAAAACCGGATCAGCCTTTATTTGTGAAAGCTGACCGTTTCTTGCTCCCCGAAACCTGTATTAATTTGTTGACGAACGCCGTCAAATATACACCTGAGGGGGGAAGTATTCAGGTGCAGTTGGCAGTGGAGGGCAAACTAGCGGTGTTCACGGTTGTGGACACGGGTTTTGGTATTCCGCTTGACCAACAGCAAGATTTGTTTCAGGCTTTTTACCGGGTGAGAACCAAAGAGACCAAAGGCATCAGCGGTACAGGGTTGGGGCTGCATCTGGTTAAGACGATTATTGAGCGACATAACGGGAAGATGCGCTTCCAAAGCGAATATGGCAAAGGCAGCACGTTTGGCTTTGAACTGCCGATTGTTGAAAGTGGTACCACCCACAGCCGGAAGCGAGATGCTGTCCGTAAATAAGTCCCAACCTCCGCGATTGGTATAAACTCAAGGTCGCTACGACATAAAGTAGCGTAAGATAAGAATGAGTATTCATAAGCCATAATCGGATTGAAATTTATGGGACAACGCACACGCAATTTTACAGTTGTTCAACAGTGGTTACTGGTGATTCTGGGGGTAGCAGGCATGTTCATGCTGTTATCCGTACTGAAACCGGATGCAGTACCAAGCTGGTTGGGTTTTGCCACACTGATGATATTAAGTGGTGGTTTGTTGTGGCGGTTACCGCATCCGGCAGAAGAATCCACCGCGCATATGG
>JBBSBS010000350.1:0-7240 GCA_038251045.1 Aggregatilineales bacterium
CCGCAAATTATTATGAGGTTAGCGTAAACGATAATGGACGCGTGCGCTTCCGCAAAATCGTCTATGTTTACCCAGATCGTAGTACATGGATTGACGTTAAGCTGCAATAGGGAAATGAATTCGACCATCATCTCCCTATCATGCCCTAACTATGAAGTTTGAAAAAGCTCAAACGTCAAGCGAAGTTGACTGCCGGACATATCGTCTACTCGAATGGCTCCACGATTGCCATCCGCGGTGATGACACCAATAATATTCCCCGTGGCAAAACTAGTTCTTGGTAAAGCGGCTTGATTAATTACACTTGGATTAATCAGATCAAAGTGAACCGTTTCGAGTGTCAGCCCCGGTAGCACACCTATGCGCGCACTTAGCAGTGTGTTCAAGCTGTCTGCCGCGCCACTCCATTGCAAATCACCTTGTATTCCATTGCCTTCTAAATCAATTGTGTCACCGGGATTTAGAGTCTGTGTTCCTTGTCGAATTATGGGCTTGTTGATGCAGTAATTGATATTAAAGATGTTGTTGTTTTCGCCTAATCCTTCGTTGACCTCATTGTTCAAGTCGGCGACGGCCACGACCGCATAACATCCTGTGTTTGAAAATGTACCTGTGAGGGTTGCCAGTGTTGTTTGTCCAGCAGCAAGCGGCGGCACAATAACCGATGCAAATACATTGTTGGGCGGGAACGTAGCCGCAATTGCAAATTGACCGCTGCTCGCTCCACCAATATTTTGAACGGTAAGGCCTATGGCAAATGGCTGGTTGACGATGATCGGTGACGGGTTAATCGTTGCTGCCAGAATGACAATATCCGGCTCAGGTACACCGGTGGGTGTTGGCGCAGGCGTAGGTGTAGGCGGCGGTGCGATAATCGGCACCGTTTTCAGATCGCCAAACACATCAAGGAGATAAGTTGCTAGCCAGCCCAGAGTTCCGCGATACTGGATTACGACCCATGAGTTATCAATTGTTGCACCGACCACCTGATATTGCTCATCTTGGCTAGCTTGTCCTAGGACATCATAATTCACGCTGGGTCCAGTTCGGATATTTTGCTTGATTTGCTTAATTGTAATAACCACACCCTCCGGTGTAGCGGTTGCGACAATTGTTGGAGCCGAGGTGGGCAGGATGGGGATATTGATATCTAGGCGCTGGTTGCCCGCAAAACGAGCCACAACTTGGGGGGCACCAAATTCTCCTAGCTGAACTACGGCAACATTATTACTGGTTTCACCTTTTTGTAGGTGAGCCGGCTGGAGCGAACCCTGTACCCCATTTACATTGTCGAGCTGCGTAAGATTTGTTTGCAACTCTCCCGGCAAGTTGATTGCCGCACTTAACAATTTGATAGCGTCATAGCTCGCTGCTTCAGTCGAACCCGGCAATTCACCGTACAGCTGAACATAACTATCACGGAAGCTAACTGCTGCTTCGTCCTCTGCGGTGAATGGCCATGTTGTTGCTGAAAATGTGCCAGCTAAATCTAATCCAGGTGTATTACGAAATGCGGGATCATCAGCTTGATTGTAAACAAATTGACCTGTGTAACCGCTTGATCGCAGTCCCGCAAGTAAACTTCCTGCTCGCTGCGGCTCCCCATAGGCGACTACGGCTTCAAGGTTTCCTGTCGCAAGCGCGGAAATAGCATCGGTGAGTGCAGTATCTGTGGTCGCTTGAAGGCCGAACACGGGTGTGATGTTGAGGCTGCTGGCACTTATCGTAAAACCAACAATGCCTGCTGATGTTTCTAGATCATTGTCGAGTTGAACTGTTGCGATACGCTTGAGGTTGTAATCTCCCAGCAAAATAGTAGCTAAGGCGCGTCCCTGCAAAAGTTGAGGAGCGCGAGTACGGAATAACCGTCCTGATTCAGCTTCTGTCAACGTTGTATCACCTATTGCAGGGGTTAGCACTGGCACATTCAATGCTTCGAGTGCTTGTAGATTGTCTTTTACATCGTTGTCGGACTCTGGGCCAAGAACTGCGATTAAGCTTGCATCGCGCAGACTGGCGATGGTGTTAGTAATATCGGTGCCGCTTATAGGCTGGACAATTAGTTCCAGTTGGAAAAGTGTTCCGTCTGCGCCGCGTACACCACCGGCGGCATTTATCTCGCGAACTGCGAGCCGTGCACCATTGGTAATATGGCCCCGTGCATCATCAAGAACACCAATTCTGAAAATGGGGTTGGCTTGACCAGACACAGATTTAAAAGAGAGCAACATCAAAAGCACACTAAAACTTAATCGAGTTGCAAACAGCTTTATTCGTCGAGCATTCATGTTGCACCCCTTATTTTATTCCAGTCATGTCACTATGATTGTAGCAGACGTGCCCCCGGAGGCAACCTTTGTTAGACCTCCGGTCTAGCACCGAATCTTGATTTTCGGGATATGTCTCACTATACTGTTTTTTTAAAGTAGTGTTTTTGAATATGATGGGAAAAAAGTAAGTTATGCAACGCGAACGTGTTGCCGATGATATTTATGTGTTTACGAGCGACTTGTATGCTCAGGTGACTGCCGGTGTTGTTATGACCAGCGAAGGCGCTGTTGTTATTGACACATTGGCTTATCCTGAGGAAACAGTACTCATGAAGCGGTTTATTGAATCTCGCTTGGGTACGACTGTGCGCTATGTAATTAATACACATTTTCATGCGGATCATTCTACTGGAACCTGTTTTTTCAAAGGGGCACGTGTAATCTCTCATGCTCTTTGCCGGGAACTTCTCGATACACGGGGTCGTAGCAGCCTCGAAAAGAGCAAAGCCGCAAATGAGATGCGTGATGTGGAATTGGTATTGCCGGATATTGTTTTTTCCGGTGGGGCATTTGTCCTGCACGTTGGCAACAAAACATTTCAGATGTGGTTAACTCCCGGTCATAGCGCTGATTCAATTGTGTGTCTCGTAAAAGAGGATCGGGTACTTTTTGCTGCAGATACGCTGATGCCCATTCCCTATTTTGTGGACGGTAGTTTCGATGACTTTGTGACATCACTCAATGGTCTTCGGAATGGTAATTTTGAGAACGTGATTCAAGGTCACGGTGAAATCATCTTGCGAGGGGAAGTTGAAGAAAAAATTCGTACTGATATTGACTATTTGCACAGATTGCGGGCTGCCGTAGATTATGCTTTGGCCTCGGCGGTTCCCGAGAATGCCCTTGGCGCAATCGATGTCGAAAGTTGTGGCAAGAGTAGAATTTTACTGAACGGTACAGTGTCGCATTTGCACCGTCAAAATGTGCTGACATTGGCAGCGCAGCGTCGGGAACTCGTTCAGCTCTAACCACCTCACCATTTTCGACTCATTCACATTTCGACACAGAGAATAAGGTGAACTAACATGACAGAAGGCTCTTACCTAACGCCCGAAGGGGCAGAAGAACTCAAACGAGAATTAAATGAACTCATAACCGTAAAGCGGATTGAGTTGGCAAAAAAGTTAAAAGCCGCAGTTGCGGAGGGCGATCTAAAAGAAAATGCCGATTATCACGATGCAAAAGAGCAGCAGGCATTTATGGAGGGTCGCATTCAATATCTCGAAAATGTACTGCGATCATCTCAAATCATTGAAAATAGTGGCAAGACCGATGAAGTCCGTTTAGGCTCGGTCGTGATTATCGTTGAGGATGGGACGAGCGAGGAAGAAGAATATTCGATCGTTGGCGCGGCAGAAGCAAATCCCCGCGAAGGTAAAATTTCTCACGAAAGCCCAATAGGGGCAGCGCTGCTTGGGCACCGAAAAGGTGATAAGGTACGCGTTCAAGCCCCCGGCGGCGACACTATTTTCAAGGTTAAGCAAATCAAGTAATGGTTAGTGTAGCCCGTAATTAAAACGCCCCTGTAGTTTAAAGGGGCGTTTTAATTACATTATTAATTGACCGGTGTAAAGTCTCCGCTGCCGCCAAAAATATCATCATCGGGTTGAGGTGGTGGCGCTTGCATTGGCGGTGGCCTTACGGGAGCAGGGCTGCCCGTATAAGTCGGCGGCGATGCCGGACGGGCTGGTGGCGGCGCAAATGGCGTGGGCGCACTCGCAGGAGGCGCATACTGCACAGCCGGGACAGGCGGCGCAACCGGCGCTGCGCTGGTCATTGGTGGTGCCGAGTAGACAGGCGCAGCTTGCACGGGAACCGGTACGGCAGTAACCGCCCCTGTACCCGGTGCTTTCCGCCATGCCTGTATTTCGATTGTCATTTTGTCAAAATAGCTGTTCGGCGGCAATGGCCCTGTGCCATACGCCATGTCCACAATTCGCGCATGTAACCGGAGCGTATTGGTTTCCAATTTGGCAATTGCGCCCGGTGCTGCTAGTACGAGTTCACCTTTGGCAGAGAGTTTGGCACGGGTAGCGGGATCATTAAACGCATGTTCGGACACGAACACAGTGGTCAATGTGCGTACAAAATCTTCCTTGTCAAACAGCCATATTTCAATCGCTGTTACTTTTTCGGGTTGGCCCACGCCAATTGTCTCCGAAATGACCGCACCACACTCTCCCAAGAACTCATCATCGTTCTTGACGTCTTCAATGCTGAATGAGTCATCATAAGCACGACCCGGGGTATAAATAGAAACATGCCGCACGACAGGAGGACCCAAATCGCTTACGGGTGCTGCTCCTGCGTCTTTTGTCAATTGATCGCGGATCTGGCGAGCCTGTTGAATATCGTGAATTTTTCCAACGCCAGCAACATCAGTGCCTTGTGCGCCGCGAATTCGCTTACGGATAGGCTCAATTACAATCGGATTAATATAAAACCCGAATAATAAGGAGCCAACAACCAACCCTACGGCGATTGCTATCGTACCTACAATCCAAGGGCGTATTTGCCCAAGGATAGAAGGTTGATCAGGAGTTGGTGGAGCTGTTAACTCTGCCTGTGCCGCCAAATCGGCGAGTTGACCCAACCCCAAGCGATTAACAACTTCCTGAGGATGATCGATCTTGTTGAGTGAATCGACGATACTCTGTCTGAATTCGTCGGTGATGATCGCCTTTGAGCTGGCAGCATCATATCGGTCTGCGACAAGACGTACCCATTCATCCTGCCAAGTTTGCCCAAGCGTACTTGGATCAGAGTCATAGAAAACAACTGGATCAACCGCATATGACCACAACAATCCAATTAGAAATGCTATGACCACCCCGAGAACTAATCCCGGTTTTGGTACATAGGTCTTAATGACCGGCCAGAGGCCGATCAGGGTATCCCTGATCTTACCCATCATGATGCCTTTCGTTATTCAGAAGTGCTCCAATTGCATCTATGACCTATTGTACTGGAACTTTCGCAAATAGGACAAATCAGGATAGGGAAACTGGCTCAACTTTTACTTCTGCAAGTTCATCTATCTGGTATGTATGCTGGCAAACTGTACATTGTGCCGTTTTCTTGTTTTGCTCAACAAGCAAATTACCACAATTCGGGCAGGGCTGCGGCAGCGGCCGCTTCCAACTGGTGAACTCACACTCGGGGTAACGTGCGCAACCCCAAAATGTGCGACCCTTTTTAGTTTTTCTCTGTATTATTTCTCCACCATGTGTCTTGCCGCAAATAGGGCAGGGGATGCTGGTACGGTCAAGCCATGGCTCAGTATAACGACACTCCGGGTAGTTCGAACAACCGATAAACTTGCCGAAGCGCCCGTACCGGATTACCAGCGGATGACCCGTAAGCGGGCAGTCGCGCCCAATCGGTTCTTCCTGCCGTACGTTTGGCATGGCTTCACGGGCAATTTCCATTTGCCGTTCAAATGGGTTGTAAAATTCGTGCAGCATCGGTCGCCATTCCATATGACCTTCCGCAACCGTGTCGAGTTGATTTTCCATCTTCGCGGTGAATTGGAAATCCATGACTTCCGGGAAGTATTGCACCAGCAAGTCGTTGACAATTTTGCCCGTTTCAGTTGGGAGCAATCGTTTGTCATCGCGCTTTTCGATATATTCACGATCTTGAATTGTAGCTACGGTTGGCGCAAACGTGCTCGGTCGCCCGATGCCGAACTCTTCCAACGTGCGCACCAAACTGGCCTCTGTATAACGAGGCGGTGGTTGTGTGAAATGCTGTTCAGGCAGCAGTTGAACCAAGTCTAACAACTCGCCAACTGTCATTTCCGGGAGAATACGTCCCTCATCTTCATCGGCTGCTAAGTCTTCGTCACGTGCATCTTCGTATAGCGCTAGGAAGCCCATGAATTTGATGGTACTGCCTGAAACGCGGAAAGTATAAGGTTTATCACTCTTGGTCAATCCAGCTTCGATCTCAATCCTCAGGGTGTCATATACAGCACTAGACATTTGGCTGGCGACAAAGCGCTGCCAAATCAGTGTGTAAAGCCGCAGTTGATCCCACGAAAGAAAACCTTTCATCTCGTCAGGTTCACGGAATACACTGGTTGGTCGAATAGCCTCATGTGCTTCTTGTGCGCTTTTCGCACGTGTTTGATACTTTGGCGGCTTCGCTGGATGAAAGTCATCGCTAAACCGTTGGCTGATGTACTGACGCGCTTCGGCTTGAGCTTGCGTTGAAACTTGTGGACTATCCGTACGCATGTAGGTAATTAAGCCGACCGAACCACCTTTTCCGAGGTCAATGCCTTCATAAAGCTGTTGTGCAACTGACATTGTTCGGCGGGCATTAAATCCTAATCGGCGCGAGGCTTCCTGTTGAAGTGTGCTGGTCGTAAAGGGCGCGGATGGCTTGCGTTGACGCGTACCCCGCTTAACATCACCAATGTTGTACAGACTCTTTTCAAGCACGGCTAGATGTGGTTTTACATCGCCTTCGGTACCGAATTGGACATCTTTGCCTTTGTAACGGACAAGTCGCGCATTGAACGAGCGATCAGTATGATTACCGTTAAGCGCCTGTTTGGTTAATTTTGCATCTAATGTCCAGTATTCTTCGGGCGTGAAAGCCTCGATTTCGCGTTCACGGTCTACTACGATACGTACAGCAATACTTTGGACGCGTCCAGCCGATAATTGATTGCGAACCTTCGCCCACAATAACTCGGTGATTTGGTATCCGACCAGTCGATCTAGAATGCGCCGCGCCTGCTGGGCATTGACGAGGCTCATGTCCAATTCGCGAGGATGAGCAAAGGCTTCCTCGATTGCAGGCTTAGTGATTTCGTGGAAAACGACACGCTTAGCCTGTTTTTCGCTGATATTGGCAACTTCCATCAAGTGCCATGCAATAGCTTCGCCTTCACGGTCAGGGTC
>JBBSBS010000351.1:0-7193 GCA_038251045.1 Aggregatilineales bacterium
GTATCCCGTGGATACAACAGGCGCTGTTGTTTCTATGGAATAACGTTCTCACACCCGTGATTGATGTAATTAAGGGTATATGGGTTGTCGTCCAACCTGAATTACAGAAGTTTGCTGACTGGTTTACAAAAGACGGCCTCCCCGCTATTCAGGATTTCATACAAGGCGCAATGGATAACTTCATCACGCCGCTGATCAACCTACTAAAAGGCTTATGGGATGCGGTGAAGCCGGGTGTGGAAGGTATTTTTAACTGGTTCCGTGATACGTTCTCCAAAATTGGCGACTTCATCAAGCCGGTTGTGGATTTCATCCAAAGCATTGTTGATAAGGCTAAAGAAGCGCTAAACATGCTGCGAGAGTTGGGCGGCGGGGAGGCTTCTAACCTCAATTCAGGGTCAGGGCTGCCTGCCAATATGCGAACATTACCGGGAAGGGCGGGCGGCGGGTCGGTTTACGGTGGAATGCCGTATCTGGTGGGGGAGCAAGGGCCGGAACTGTTTACACCAAATGTGGGCGGGAATATCAGCACGGCGAGCCAGACAGCGGGGATGATGGGCAACAACACCTTCAACATTTACGCCAATGATCGGGCGGGCGGGGAAGCGGCGGCGGAAGGTTTCATGAGTAAGGCACGGTCGATGGGGTATTCCTTCGGATGAACACACTTACACGCTTTGGCAGCGGCAATCAACTATATACATTTTCGGTGGGTTCACAGGTGGCCTACTCGGATAACTTCGCTAGCCTGCTTACGAAGACGGTGCGCTTGGCAGGGATGAACGGCGGCTTGAGCAATTTAGGCACGGGACGCGGTTTGTCACCGATTGGGACGGTGCGGGCGGATGTGTGGCTGACGTTCGACAGTTTGACTGAGGCTACCGATAAAATGAATTCTCTACGGCAAATGGCAAGCTGGGGTTTGCTGCCGTTGTATCGCCAGCCGTTAGTGGGCGCTGAACAATTTTGCTTCGCGCGGGTGACCGACATTCAACTGCAACAGGACGTGCATAACATGCCACACCTGCGCCATAAAGTGCCGGTGGTGTTTGAAGTGCCTGATCCGTTCTGGCTGCGAACGGTGATTGGATTTGGCAAGCTGTGGGATGACGGTGTGACGCTGTGGGACGATGGCAGCAAGTGGGATACCGACAATAGTTATACGGTGACGAATACGCTGACCCAAAGTTTTACGAACCCCGGCAACTTCATGACCTTACCCCGTTTATTTTTATCCAACAGCAGCGGCAGCAGCGTGGGCGATATTCGGGTGCAGCGGATCGTCAACGGTGTGGCGGAAGATGAGTTTTATTACACGGCGGCACTGGCAACCGGCACTTATTTGGATGTTGATCCGGCACGACGGCGGGTGACGATTGGCCCCGTGGGAACGAATGCGCTGAGTTCGTTCACATCCAAGAACCCTGATTGGCTGCGGCTGCTGCCGGGTACGAATAGTCTCAAGGTGACTTGCAGCGGCACATTGACGCTGAATATGCAATATTTGGAGCGGAATATATGACCATTACCAACACGATTACCACGCTGGCTGCCATCGGTACAGCGGTGAATGCGGCAGATGTGACCACGCCCGATAACGAACTGCTGATAATGATCAACGATTTGATCAATGGGTTAGGTGATACTGAGGCGATCCTATTTGACCAGATCACCACGCCAGCCGCGCCAGCCGCGACCAAGTGGAAGTTGTACTTCACCACGACCGGTCCCAAGGTGGAAAATTCAGCGGGGAGCGAGATCAGCATTAACGGGGTGCTGCCCAGTCGGTTCGAGGCGCGGGCGACCTTGACTAGCGGGTTGCCGATCACCACAGCGGATGTGACGGCGGCGACCAGTATCAAGCTGACACCGTTTAAGGGAAACCGAATCAGCTTGTATGACGGCTCATCGTGGGCGGAATACACGTTGAGCGAGATTTCGCTGTCACTGTCCGGTTTAGCCGCCAACACCAACTTTGATATTTTCGTGTATGTGACGGCGGGTGTGCTGACGCTGGAATCGGTGGCATGGACGAATGCGACCACACGTGCCACTGCCCTGACGACACAAGATGGTGTCTACGTTAAGAACGGCACACTGACCAAACGCTATGTCGGCACATTCCGCACGACCAGCACGATTGGACAATGCGAGGACAGTTTCACCAAGCGCTTCCTGTGGAACTATCATAACCGTGCGGCGCGGGTGCTGCGGGTCAAAGATACCACCGACTCGTGGACATATGCGACCGCCAGTTATGCCAGTTTGAATGCGTCGGTGGCTAATCGGTTGGAATTTGTGCGCGGGCTGGCTGAAGACCCGGTTGATCTGGCGTTCGTGTGCATGATGTCGCAAACGGGCAGCGTGGCAGGCAGTATCGGGATTGGTTTGGGCAGCACTACGGTCAACAGCGCGTTTGTATTCACTTATGGCATTCCTTCCTTCGCGAGTTTGCTGAATGCCTGTTACAAAGACACGCCAGCGCTGGGTTACAATTACCTGCAACTGCTGCAATACGCCAGCGGTGCGACGGTCACATTCTACGGGGATGTGGGTGTGGCTTATGTTCAAACGGGCGCGGTTGGCGAGTTGGCTGCTTAACAGAGGGACTTCAAATGACCAAAATTGTTTTAGCGGATTTACACGAGAAGCTGGCATTAGCGGGCTTGCCGATTCTGTCGGTGCGGCGCATGGCTGATGACGTTGATCTGGTGTTCTTTGACGGCGCAACAGATGAACAGATCAAAGCGGCTAACCAGATCGTTGCGGATTACGACCAAGCAGCGGTGGAATCCAGCAAGGAAAGCGACGGGCTGACCTTGGATGAGATCAACAGCGCTAAAACGGTGGCTGATTTGAAGGCGTTGATGATTCGACAATACAACCTTAAAGGCTAACCGATGCGTGTTTGGGCAGAGGTTTATAACCCCAGCGGCGTGAAGGTCGCTTTTATCGACGCGATTATCAGCGCGAATGCCAGCAACCGACTTGATGAGGCTGGCACGTTTGATTTACAGTGTGGGCTGGATCAGGACGTGATTGATCATTTGATCAACGGTAATGAGATCGCGCTGTATGGGCAAGAGGACAATGAGCCGAAGCTGCTGTGGACGCGGGGCAAGATCGTCCAGCCGCGCATTCAGGAGACGGGCGATAACCTGTCGATCTCGATTAACGGGCGCGACCAGATCAATGAACTGAACTTCCGCACGGTGGGCTTGGGACGCAGCTACAACGCGCAAACCGTGCAGGCGATCATGAGCGATCTGGTGGAGCTGGTGCCGGGTTGGACAGCGTTGGTTGAGACTGCCAGTGCCGCTCGACTGCAAACGGCGCGGTTTGATGGGTCGAAGGTGTTACGGGCGGTTTCGCAAAGTGTTAAGCAGCTTGGCTTGCACTTCCGGTTGGGCAATTCACGGACGTTGGAGGTTGGTGCGTTTGGAACGGCGGCGACGACCGCGAATGGTACGGCGATCCGGGCGATGAAAGCACCCTCGAGCGCCGGACGCGAGTTGTACGACAATGACGCGGTGCTGCTGATCGACACCATCAGCGTGACACCCGACTTCGATCCGATTGTGAACTGGGCGATTCCGATGGGCGCGGGTGAAGGTACAGCGGCAACCACGCTCAAAGACACCACCTATCAAATATTGAATACTGATAACTCTATTTATCGAGCGGGAACAATCCCGACTTACCCGATTTATCGACGTGTCAACACGTTTGGCGTCGCGGAATATTATGTAGATGCCAGCAACGGTGACGATCTGCGGCAAGACACTTTGAGCTTTAAGACGATTGGCCCCATTGCGAATTCGCTGCTGGCAAAGCAGTTGGCATCGGACGCGCTGGCAGATGCGGCGATTGAGAGTTTGCGCCGGACGCGGGACGAGTTGATCAGTTACACGCTGACGGCGCAGAAGATGCGGGTGGATTTGAACCCCGGTGATCTGATTCATGTGCAGTATAAAGGTGTCGTGCCGATGACGGGCGATCCCAAAGCAACTCGCCCGACTCTGGTTTATATCGACGTGGATGAAGACTTGTGGGTGATGGGTGTGCAGCGCAGCGGGTCAGATAGCAAATTTGTCACCACGCTGCAAGTCAGCACGATTGACCGCCATGTAATGACTGAAGCCGACCTTGTGGTTCAGGTCATGGATCGCACCGAAGTACAAAACCTGAGTGTGCAGACCTTCCCATTTGGGTTTCAAGACAGCAGTGAGCGAGTCATTCAAGGTGCAACACTGCCATCGGATGCTCAATACAAACCCGCTACATTTTCGCTCAAAGTGCCGAACTTCTTCACCGAAGTCATCCGGGTTGATTTACAACTGGTTACGCGACCGCTGTACAGCATGACGGATGTTGGCCCCGATAACTTTTATGGAACGGGCGCACACGCGCTTGATTATTCCTATGCTGTCTATCCAAGCACCAATTACCCAAGTGACATCACCGTTACGATTGACGGTATTGACCGGACGGTGGCACTGGGTGGGCCGTGGAACCCCAGCGCTGGCAATTCAGCGGTGAATGTGACGCTGGACATCAGCAGCTATATTGCGGATGCGGCGGGTGGGTTGTACATAGACCACAGCATTGTCTTTGCAGCGGGTTACAAAACGAGTGAAGTGAGAGTCAGTACCTCGCATAACCCGCAAACAGCCAATTCATCCAACGGGATTGTCGAAGCTAAATTCCTCGTCTTCGGAATGGCACGCGGCATATTCTAAACGCAGGGTGCGCGATGTTGATTGTGGTTTCATGCACTATTACCATAACGATTAAAGTCATGGGGGAACGGGATATGAAGATCAAGTTTTTTGGTATAATTTCGTTAATTGTCGTGTTGTTCGCTAGTTTTCTAATCGTGGGGGCGCAAATGAAACCGGGCACTTGTGGAACCAGCTTTAACGTTACTTATATCAAAGTCGATGACCAAGGTTATGCGCCGCGCTTCGGTGGCGAAGGATCAGAATCCCAATTCAACTGTGTTGCTTCAAACGACACCGATTTTTGGAGTAAACGTTTCCCTTCTGCGTGGGAAGCGCTGAATTACTGGTTTACGTTATACGGTCAAGAGTTGGGCGTGACGCTGCAACCACTGCCTGCACCGACGAGTTAGGACGGATCATGGAGAATGCAAATCTATTCAGTGTGATTCTTGCGATTATTGGCGTGATCAGCATTGTGACGGGTGTTTGGGCAACCACGCGTAAGAACTCATCTGAAATTGCGAAGGCGGAAGCATTGAGCGAAGTACAAGCACGAGCAGCAGCCGACAAAGAACGGGCTGATTTGATTGATATGATTAAAGCCAGTTCCGCACAAGGCGCTATCTGGCTGGATACCTTAAAGACAATCGAGGCTTCACGCGAAAACGATTATGCGACACAAAAGAGCCTAATTGAAGATGGGACGTTGGAGACCATCAACGCGCGTAAAGAGATCGTTAAAGGGGTGGGTGATCTTGGGGAAAAGGCCGAAGAGCATCACACTGGCACGACGAATCTTCTGAATGAGGTACAGAGGGAGATCGCAGAGATCAGGAAGTCGGTGGATGCAATTCCCGGTAGACACGCTGAAATACTCAAGCGGTTGGATGTGGTATTGGGTTCAGTGGAGATGCTGCGACCCAAACGGATAACCGCCGAAGTTCCCACGGCGAATGGCACAGCGCCTGAAATCGTAATCAACCCCAGCTAACCTGTGCGTTCTATAAGCGGTGGCGCGACATACTGTTGGGACTAATCTAACAATAAGGAGGCCGCCATGTTGCGCCGTTCAGTACCGATAATCCTGATTCTCTTGATCGCGCTCTTCGTCGGGCTGGTGCTGCCAGCGACCGCGCAAGATGCCCCAACCCTTGAAAGTCTTCTGACCAATACGCCTGCACCTGAATCAACTGTCGTCACCGTGACGACTGTTGCGCCGATTGCGACTAATGCACCGGTGACAACGCCTGATCCCATCATTATTGAGCAGCCCCAGTCCAGTCAATTGAGTTGGCTCATTACGATTAGTCCCTTGTTGGTGGCGATGGTGATTGCGGGGATGATTGTGCTAGGAATACTCGGACGTGCGTTTATTATCCAACTTGGATCGAGTGTACCGATTGCCTTTTACGAGATTACCAGAGGGGCGGCGGTTGCAGGGCTAGACAGTCTGGGTAATTATGTCACCACGACCGCAACTACGATTGATGATGCTGGCTATTCTGAACTCAGGAAACTATTTGATGAGCTTAAAGCCGAAATTGAAGTAAAGCGGCAAGAGCAAGCTGAACTGATTCAGAGGTATCTCAGTTCCCCGCCGCCCACATCTTCAGCGAACTAACCCCATGACCCGAACTCACAGCGCATTGTCCATCTACGGGATTATTGACCGGATGGACGATGCGGCTATTCAAGCGTGGCTGAAATTCCATCAACGGTTGAAGTATCCCCCGCGCTTCATCAATATGTTTACGGCTGCCACGTTCAATGATGCGCCCAATCTCTTACGACTTGTAAGAGATCGACTGCCGGACACGATTCCGGTGTGGCGCGGGTATGATGGCAAGGACGCATGGGGCAATACGCCGGATACCAAGCTGAAGTGGGACGACAGCAACTTTTACCTGCGGTTGTGGGAGCAAGGTGCAAACACGGCACAGGCGGCAGCGGGTTTGTGGTTTGCGCGGCGGGTCAAGCCGTTTGTGGGTGTGATCCGTGAGACGGGCGCGATTGTTCATCTGCTCAATGAGGCAGACCCTTTGTTCAACTCGACATTCGAAACGGAATGCATCCGATTGTTGGGCGAGGAAGGTATACGAGCGGGGGCGTTCGCATGGGCAGCCGGTACTCCAGACTGGCTTGATTACCTCGAATGGGGCATCGAGGATGAAGTGACGATGGCAGCCAAGTATGACGCAGTGCTGATGACACACGAGTATTCGGGTTTGTTGGCGGAAGAACAAAACAGCCTGATTAACCGCAATCAATACTTGGTCACAAAATATGACCAACAGAAATTAAAGAAGCCGGATGTGTTCATTGGCGAGTTCGGGCTGGCGAGGGCGGCGATAAATCCCTTCACCGGGAAGATCGACCTAGACCCTGACGCTGGCTGGCGCGATATGGGCGTGATTGAAATTCAGTACGGTGATTTCATCAAGGGCAGCGCTAAATCGTGGTATGTGCCGACCA
>JBBSBS010000352.1:0-7163 GCA_038251045.1 Aggregatilineales bacterium
AACCGACAAATACGAATGGAAAGGCTATATCCCCTTCGATGATCTTCCACGTATTTTCAACCCGCCGCGTGGTTATATCGCCACCGCCAATCAAGCCGTTGTCCCGCCCGAATACTACGAGCAGCTTAAACAGCAGTTGGGCAGCCAATTCGGCGAAAATAGCAACTACGTTATTACTCAAGATTGGTCGTATGGATATCGTGCCGAACGCATTAACGACTTAATCAAGGCGACCGCCAAACACACCGTTCAAACCGTGCAGGCCATTCAGGCTGACGATAAAATAATCAGCGCCGAAGAACTGACACCTTCGCTCAAAGCCCTCGATTTTGGCGATCCCAAATACAACGATGCCCGTGATTGGATGCTCAATTGGGATTACCAGATGACAATGGAAAGCCAGCAAGGTGGCCTATATGAGTATTTCTGGGTTCAGCTATTAAACGATCTTTTCAACGACCAGCTTGGTGACATAACCGTTGCCAGTGAGGGTGCTCAAAGCATGTGGGTAGTGTACCAACTCCTTCAAAAACCGGATGATGTCTGGTGGGATGACATCAACACTGCCGATATAACCGAAACTCGTGATGACATCCTCATCCGCGCCTTCCGCGAGGCTTACGACAAAATCACCAAAGATCGCACTGATAATCGTGAGAATTGGGCATGGGGTAAACTACACACCGCCACCTTCGTCAGCAATCCACTGGGATTAAGTGGTATCGACCTCATCGAAAACATGGTCAATCGTGGGCCATATGAGGTAAGCGGTGGAACAGACATTGTGAACGCCACCGGCTTTGACATCAGTTCCGGCAATTTCGATGTCGATTCGCTCCCATCCATGCGTATGGTGATTGATTTTAACGATCTCTCGCTCAGCCAAACCATAAACACAACCGGTCAAAGTGGTCATCCCTTCAGCCCTCATTACGCCGACATGATCGACTCGTGGCGTAACATTCTCTACCATCCTATGCTTTGGACGCGCGATCAGGTGGACAAAGCCAATACCAATACGTTAATACTCACCCCTGCTACCTAACCAGAATCAAAAGGGGCATGATGTGATTCATGCCCCTACTTGATTAACACAGCTTATTTCGTCAAAAACTCATGTACGAGTGATTGAAAATGATGTACGCCGTTCTCCCGCAAAACCGAAAATCGTCCTTGATTATAAACGTTGGACTTGAGACCCTTTTGTACATTCTCGCAGATTTCGATGTCCTCCTGTTGAATCTGGTCACTGAACGCAATGATCTGCTGCATACTGTCCCAACCTTCACCCGTTCCCGGCTGCTGGAAGTACCACTCAAAAATCGTCAGCGTTTTATCCGGCCCTAACGGCAAAATGATATTTATCGACGTGTTATCCATATACACGTTCAACATCACATTGGGGAATATCCAGTAGTAAAGCGCCTCTGCCTCCGCCTCAGTCCGTACGTAGCGCCGATCATGTACTTCACCATCCACCGGACGAATCGGTGCATATTGAGAAGAGTGGTAACGGAACGTATCGACCCGATATTGGTCATAATCAAGTTCTTTGAACAACCCCGGATGTGCAATCGGCAAATGATAACCTTCAAGATAATTATCAACGTAAACTTTCCAGTTACAATCGATCACATAATCACGCCGTTCAATCAGGCTCATCTTGCTCAGATCAAAACCCTTACTGAGTATCTCGGTCTGAATCGGGCCATAACTTTCACGCATTGGTGATGCATTCGGGTCAAGATTGACGAACACCCACGGCCCCCATTCCTCGACCTTTATCGCCGAAAGGCACACATCTTCCTTTGCCCAATTCTCCACGCCTTCAAATTCCGGCGCACGCGTCAGCTTACCTTCCAGATCATATGTCCAACCGTGATACTTACATTGCAAGCTTTTACGGTTGCCCTGCCCCAGCGCCACCGGCCCTGCTCGATGCATACACACGTTGTAGAACCCGCGCAATTTTTCGTCCAACCCGCGTGTAATAACCAATGGCTGCCCCACAACCTCACACGCGAAATAATCACCTACACGTCGCACTTGGTCTACCCGACCTACAGGCTGCCACGTCTTGTAGAAAATACGATCTTTCTCAAGTTCCAAAACACGCGGATCAGTATACCAACCAGCAGGCAGTGTTTGTGCCTTCGCCAAATCGTCCGTTGGTTGAAAAGCCTTTAAATCAAGTGGTCGTTGTAGCGATTCAAAATTCAGGGGTTCCATTATGCGATTCACCTCAACATGAAGGACAGAAATAGAAAAACAAAAGGAACAACGAATGGTCGTTCCCCTATATTAAATTATCCAGTTGGCAGGAGTCATTTATCTGCGAGAGCCAGCAGGCAAAGGGTAAAGCTAGTACGTGGTAAATCCAACGAACACTTCATGCAGGAAGTCTCAGTCCAATCAAATCAAACATCATGATTTTGCAGCTAAAAAACTATTCTATGAGTTGCCAGCAAGAATGCTATACCGAGTATGAAAACATTCATAAACAAAAATATCGAGATGAACATACGCTCAACAGCTGTCATACCCAGAAACAATTTTTGAACCTGCTGCTCGGTGTCATTGACGATTTCTAAACCAATATCACCGTCAAAATCTAAACTTTCATCGTCATCCACATTATTACGAAGTTCGTCTAGCATTTTACTGACCTCATCAATTTGTCCATCGATATAATCGTAGAATAGCCGAGAAGCGTACGACTGTCAATTTACCCGCTTCCATACGCCGTCCGCCAGTCGGAAAACGGCCTCACTCTGTTGCAGATTCGCCCCTTCACCCACGATGACAACTGCACGCAAAATAATCGCGCCCTCTGGTTCAACTGCCATTTGGACTGATGTAACCGACTTCTTGACGACAAGTGAACCTGAATTAAAGCGTTGGTAGGCAAGATCACGAACAACCGTATCGCGGGTATCGTAAAGCGTAAGGAAATTGGTCTCATCACGTTTTTGGATCAGATCATCTTCGACATTCAACCGCCAAGTCAGATAATCACGCCAATCCAAACCCGTTTCTTCCAATGATTTACCCGTTATCTGAGCAAGCACACCGATGTTTGAATCAGCCCGCAACCCGGATAATAATTGACCAACAAATTGCGCTCCATAGTTTGTACTCATGCTGTCCATCAAATATGAATTGGTACTCACCTGCGCCATATTCCCAACCAGCCACGACACCACCGCTTGGCGCAAGTAAAATGCGTCTGCTGGATAAACCGGTTGCAAATCATTTGATGACAAAAACACCAGTCGGTCAGCCAGCTTTTGAGCCACGGCAAGCTGTAAATCCACATCAAACGGCATATCAGCGCGGGCACGTCGTACATATGGGGATGCTACCTGCAAGTGCCATTCGTTACCCGTAGCCCACATCACCTTGAACGATTCATCGGGAACGATCTCGACAGTCAAATCCGGCATCGGATTACACGTAAGCATTGAACAAGCATTTTGTAACCACGAGGCTACACTCTCGGCTAACGCTTGCCCGAATTCCTTATCGACTAGTTGATAGCGGACGGTTACATTTTGGACTTTTTGGACTTCCAACTCACCCCAAAAAGTGTAATCTGGCGGGACATGGTGCCACCCATCCTCATAGCGCCAGTAAAACCACACCCGTGTATAGGGCACGCCATTTACAATTTCCTGCACATTCACTCGTGCCCGCGTCCGGTCAATAGTTATGTCAGTGATCTGACCACTGAGTTGAACACCCTCCTGCATTTTGAGATCCTGATATTGATTGAAAATTTGCTGTTGAATTTGCAACCACTCCGGCGAAGCACTACGTTGAATACTCGAAAAGCTGGAAAAGTCCCCCAAGCGCAAAGCCGTAACTTCAGCGTCAACAGTGCTCCTCAGTGTTTGCTCGATTTCGCGCTCTACTGTTTGCAGACGCAGTACCACAAATGCGCCTATGCCTCCGAAAATTGATAGAATTATCAGCAGGAATATCAGAAAGCGTAACCTTGCAGCACGCCGCCGTCGAGCAAACACAGCCCCCTCACCGGCACGCTGAACGCGCGTTTTTTCCGCCTCAATTTCCCATTCGTAGCGCACACCCATAACTTATCCTAACGCTATGTCACCAGCTATGACCCGTTGCACCTGACCGTGAGCATTAAGTACCAATAGCGCACCATCATGGTCAACCGATTGAGCTAGCCCTACAACTTCTTTATCAGCCGTCTGAATGCGAACAGTCTGCCCGATTGTATCAAGCCGGCTTTGCCATGTTTCAAACAATTCACGAGTATTTAAATGCTCATACCAATAATCAATTCGCCCCAGCAAATCAGCCAGAAGATCCAGCCTATCAATGTGTCGTCCCAGAATTGTTTCAAGGCTAATCGCTTGCCCTGCCAGTGGAGTATCCGAGAAATCAATGCGCACATTGATTCCCATTCCCAGCACAACCCCCACCAGTTGTCCGTTCTCCCAGATGGCCTCTGGTAATATTCCAGACACTTTCAAACCGTTCAGCAGAACATCATTCGGCCACTTGATACCAACGTAATCGGCACCCAAACCCTTGACCATATCATAAATTGCCACCGCGCCTAGCATGGTAATCTTTGACAGATATTCAGCAGATGGGCGAAGGACAACCGATACAATCAGCGCCGTTCCGGGCGGAGTATGCCATACGCGACCTAAACGACCTTTGCCTGCCACTTGTTCATCAGCAACCACAACCGATCCGCTGGTAGCGTCTTTTGCCAACCAATCCAGTGCCTCATCATTGGTACTCCCGATTTGCGAAAAAAAACGCACTTCGCGGGGGTGTAATCGTTCTAATAGTGATTGCTCAATCAAGGTCATCGCGTAAAATCCTGTTTCATCCGGTTGATTGTAGCATCTTTGAAGAATGTGTAGAACTACCAACCCGGCGCTAACATTGCTATACTCTCTTGTATTGTTCGTGGTGATCAGCATTACCAATTAAGAAGATTGCGCAAAACACCTATGGATCATCTTTACACCCCTTGGCGCATGGCCTACATTCGCGGCGAAAAAAAGCCCGTAGATGGCTGTGTTTTTTGTGGTCTAGCCATTGCAAACGACGACAATAAACAGGTCATCGCTTATTCCGAACATGTCTATGTCACACTCAACAAATATCCTTATAACAATGGTCACTTGATGGTTATTCCATACGAGCACGTTCAAACGCTAGAAAGTTTCTCGCCCGAAGCCCTCACTGACTTGATGCTGACAACCAACCGTGTGCTCGAACTCTTGCGCAAAACCTATAGCGCATCCGCTTTTAACCTCGGCGCAAATATCGGGTCTGCTGCGGGGGCCGGTATTGCCGAGCACTTTCATTTTCATATTGTGCCACGTTGGGCTGGTGATGCGAATTTTATGACAGTTGTTGGCAACACACGCGTCATTCCGGATACTCTCGAAAATAGTTTCAACGAACTCAAATCAGGCTGGAAAGCCTTATTCGCACAGGACGACACACCATCATGACCCACGAAAAAAGCCTCCGTGATCCAGTAATTTTAGGCAGTGCCCGCACACCACAGGGCAAATTCTTGGGCGGCCTTGCCTCACTAACTGCCGCAGAATTAGGTCAGTATGCCGTCAAAGCTGCTGTTGAACGCAGTGGAATCAACACGGCACGGATTGACGAAATGATTATTGGCAATGTCGTAAGCGCAGGCGTAGGCCAGGCACTTCCCCGCCAAATTAGCATCGGCGCAGGCATTCCAGAGCATGTCGGTGGCAGCGTTATTAACAAGGTTTGCGGCAGCAGCCTGAAGGCTGTAATGATGGCGGCGAATGCCATCAAATCGCTCGATGGCGAATTGTATATTGCCGGCGGCGTTGAAAATATGAGCCGCGCTCCTTACCTGAATGATTCAATTCGCCAAGGTAACAAATATGGCGCGGTTCAACTGCGCGATGCGCTTCAAACTGACGGGCTTTGGTGCGTTTTATGTGACTGGAGCATGGGCAGCGCCGCTGAATTCATTGGTGAACAATTCGAAATTAGCCGCGAAGAGATGGATACATTTGCCTTACGCAGTCACCAGCTTGCAGCACAGGCGACCGACGCAGGCAAATTTGACGCAGAAATAATCCCCGTTGTCATTAAATCACGCAAAGGTGACACTATAGTTCAACAAGATGAAGGAATACGCCCCGACAGCACCCTAGAAATATTGGCAAAGTTGCCCTCTGCCTTCAAATCCGGTGGCAATGTGACCGCAGGCAACGCTCCCGGCATGAACGACGGCGCAGCAGCTTTGGTGATTAGCAGTCGCCAATACGCCGAGCAGCAAGGTCATCAGCCAATAGCGCGGGTAATGGGCTATGCTCAGGCAGCAGTTGAACCCAAATCAATCTTTTATGCCCCTGTCAAAGCCATACCACTAGCGCTTCAACGAGCCGGTTGGACGATGAACGATGTGGATTTATTTGAGATTAACGAAGCCTTCGCCGCGCAGGTATTAGCGGACATCGAGGGACTAAAGCGGAATGGCTACGATTTACCAATGGAAAAATTAAACATACATGGTGGGGCTATCGCGCTTGGGCATCCCTTGGGAGCCAGCGGGGCACGGGTACTTATTACCCTGATTCACGCTCTACAAGATACCGGATTAAAACGTGGTGTAGCAGCGCTTTGTCTGGGCGGGGGCGAAGCTGTCGCGATGGCGGTCGCGCTTGAGTAACCCCTCAAGCGCGCATTTCCGACACATTGATCTTGGCACGGGGCAGCGTGAATACAAACGTTGTCCCCTGTTCCGGCTGGCTTTCAACATCGATTGTTCCGCCATGTGCTTCGACAAAACCCCTTACAATTGCCAAGCCCAACCCGGTTCCTCGCCGACCATCACTGGTCTGCGCCCGCGATTGTTCCCCCCGATAGAAACTTTTAAACACATTGGGTAAATCTGAAGCCGGTATATACGATCCTGTGTTATGAATGCTAATTTTCGCCTCATGAAGTTCTTCATAGGCATTCAACGTTACCGCTCCGCCGGACGGCGCTCCACCTGTTGTGCTTGGAGCCGAAGCCGCATTCCCCTGCATGATGGCGAGCTGGCGCGTGCGCGCCGCTTCAACAACCTTTCTCACGGAATCGACGATCGCCTGCTTGCTGGAGTCGTTCAACCGTTGCCACTC
>JBBSBS010000353.1:0-7154 GCA_038251045.1 Aggregatilineales bacterium
ATGCATTTGGCGACAATGAGCCTATTCATTCGGTTGAAAGCGCCCAATCTATAACAGACTCTGACTCGCAAACAAGACAGCAATCTAACTATCAGGATATACAACACAACAGATATTCTGCTGCTGTTGTGGACACTGAAAGAGAAGAGAAAAAAGAAATTCTCGTGTCACTCGGAAATCTCGGGGTTGAATACCTTAAAGCGAAGCAACTCATCGAAAAGCATGGTTACAAACGAGTCGCTGAGGTTATTCAGCACACAAAAGACCAAGACCGCAAGAATCCTGCAGGCTACATCATTCGGGCGCTCGCAGAAAATTGGACATTCGGGTCAAAGCCCGCAAAAGACGATTATGCCTGCGGGAATGGAGAGGCTTATATCACCGGGAAATATGCGGCGTTTATCCAACATTAGGAGATAAGGCACTACACAGTTAGTTTTCGGAACTCGTGCCCTTTGTCTGATGTAGGAGTTGACATCTGAAGTGATGCTGGTTGCAGTAGTCTTCTAGCAGGCATTTGCACAGTGATTTATGTAACTATCTGGAAACTTCTGGTGATGTCTTTGGATAAAAATAACGAATAAAAATCAGCAGAAGAATGGTCGCTATTCCAGACATTGCTGCTCCAAAAAAGAAAGGAGCTGGTGCTCCTATGGCATCCCATAAAAAACCTGCGATTACACTTGCGGGTAAAGCGATCAGACCAATCACGGAGTTATAGATTCCATAGGCTTTGCCACGATGTTCGCTGACGACCAAATCGGCAATTAATGCCTTGGCAACGCCTTCAGTCGTCGCATAGTAAATGCCATAAAATGCGAATAATATCCAGATTTGATAGGTTTGGGCTGCGATAGCGAAACCCAGATAGGCTAGAGCATATGCTAGCCATCCTAAAATGATGACTTTTTCACGACCAATCCTGTCAGACAAAGTGCCAAGCGGTATGGATGCGGCAGCATAGAAAAAGTTGAACAACGCGTAGACGAGTGGAATAGCAAGTACGGCTACCCCAACATTTTGTGCCCGTAGAATGAGAAAGGTGTCGGAAGAGTTCCCTAGCGTGAAGACAATCATAATCGCTAGAAAGATGTAGAACTTTCTGGGCAGAATAGATGAAGGGATTTGTGTTGTTGATTTTTCTTTTAGCGGGGTCTCTTTAACATAGATTTGGAGTATAGCCAGCGTAAAAAATAAAGGGATGGCAGCAATGAAGAACACATAATGGTATTTAAGATCGTTATCCCTCAGCAAATACAAAATAGCAAATAAAATGAGCGGCCCGACCACAGATCCCAACGTATCCAAGGCGCGGGCAATACCAAAACTTCTGCCTCTGGTGGCAGCATCGGTCGTATCAGCAATCAAGGCATCTTTTGGTGAATCTTTGATGCCCTTGCCCACGCCGTCTATAAAGCGCAGTAACAAAACTACACCGCTTGAAGTGGTCAGTGCCAGTAATGGTCTGCCAATTAAAGATAAGAGATACCCAACAAAAACAATCGACTTTCGAGAGCGAATTCGATCCGACAAATAACCAGAAACAATCTTAAAAATACTGGCACTGCTCGTGACTAAACCCTCCGTTAACCCAATAAAGGATTTGTCCAGATGCAAGACGGTTGATAAATAAATCGGCAAAATCGGCAATATCAAATCTTGGCTAATACCACCAAAAAAACTGATCAGTCCAATGAAAAAGACATTGTTGAATAGCGTCTTTTTTACAGGCACATTTGTTTGTTGTTCTTCCACTTTAAAATCTTCCCACTATCGATGATGAATTCCCAACGCGAGAATAGGTACACATTCAATGTTATATGACGGTATCAAAAGTAGAATCCGCTTACGACGCACGACCGAGCAACTTCTTCCAAATTCTTTAATTCGAATTTCAGGAGATTGAATTGCTTTTCTGCTCATCCGCGCGTCAGTGCCACAATGATGATCACCGCAGCCAGTAGCCAGCGATAATAAACAAAGATGTTGGTCGAATTCTTTTGAAGATAGCGCATCAGAAATCGGATTGCCAGATAACCGCTGATAGCCGCTGCAATGACACCAATCGGGAAAAGGATCAAATCACTTTGGGCAATGCTGCCTGACGCGATTCCCGTATAAATCTCCGTCAGACTTTTCAAACCGGCTCCAGCAATAAT
The DNA here is from genome assembly GCA_038251045.1 of Aggregatilineales bacterium. GTDB lineage: Bacteria > Chloroflexota > Anaerolineae > Aggregatilineales > Phototrophicaceae > CFX2. The sequence continues at coordinate 2,160 of JBBSBS010000353.1, forward strand.
CGGCGCAGAAAGTAAAAATGAAAAACGAGCAGCCGATTCACGCTCGAAACCCATTGCTAATCCGGCGGTGATGGTGCTGCCAGAGCGTGATACACCGGGGAAAACCGCCAACGCCTGTGACACTCCGATGACCAGCGCATCTTTTAAGGTCATCTGCTGCAAGTTGCGAACGTGACGGGCAAAGCGTTCCGCTAGGTACAGAAGCAACCCCAAAACAATGATGATAACTGCCATAATAATCATGGCTGACGAATGAATGGGCTGATTGGGCGTATGAAACCAATCGCCGATTTTGCCTTCTAACAATACTCCCGCGATGCCACCGGGGATACAGGCGATCAGGATCAACCAGGCCAAACGTCGATCTGGGTCATTGTTTATATTGCGTTCACGGATACTGTCAACACCGGACCTAATAAGTCGTAGCCAATCGGCTCTGAAATACCACAATACCGATACGAGCGTCCCCAGATGCAGGGCTACATCAAAAGGCAGACTGGTTAGGGCTGGATCACTCCAGCGAAAGAGCCAAGGAACAATAATTAGATGAGCCGAACTGGAAACCGGTATGAACTCAGTAAGACCTTGTACGATGCCGAGAACGATGGCCTGTAAAAGCGTGGTCACAATGTCTGTTTCTCCAAGGGTGATGATGGATTGGGTTGAGCGGTTGCGATAGGTAATTGGACTTTGAAAGTTGTTCCCTGACCTAATTCGCTCGAAACACTGATTTGTCCATGATGTGCCTGCACAATGGTCTGGGCAATCGATAATCCCAAGCCATTACCTTGAACAGACCGTGACAAATCGACGCGATAAAAACGATCAAATAAATGGAGTAGATGCTCACGATCAATGCCGATTCCGGTGTCGGATAGTGTTACCTCAATCCATTCTTCTTTTGATTTAGCCTGTAGCGTGATCTTTCCGCGATCCGTATATTTAATGGCGTTATCGACGAGGTTCATGAACAACCGTACCAAGTCATCACTGCTGCCGGTTATGAGTAGGTTGTCTGGCACGTTATAGGCTAAAGAGAGTGCTTTGGATTCTGCCAAAGGGGTCATCACTTCAGCCACATCGCTCAGTAAGATCGAAAGATCGACTGACTTTGAAATCGCATTCGAGCCGATGTCGTTACGGGCTAATTGAAGTAAATTTTCGACCAATTCATGCAGACGATTGGTTTCTCCACCTAGATCGTCCAATGCTGTCTCATACTGCTCAGGTGAACGTCGGGTCTCACGAACAACACCGATGATGGTTTGCATGGCGGTCAAAGGTGTGCGGAGTTCATGGGACGCATCTGCGGTAAATTGACGTTCCCGGCGGAAAGAGTCATCCAATCGTCCCAGCATGGTATCAAAAGTTGCACCTAATCGTCCGATTTCATCATTGGTGGCTGGCAAGTTGAGCCGTTGATGTAAGTCATGGGCTGAAATACTTTGCGCGGTGCGGGTAATGGTATCAATTGGAGATAAAGCACGGGCAGCAAGCAAATAACCCGCCCCGGCGGCCAGTGCCACCAACAGCGGCACACTGATGAGCAGCGCAGCCAACAATTTCTCAAGTGTGTCGTTGATACTATCCAGCGACTGTCCAACCTGAATGATAGCAATTGCCCGATTATTCACAACTATCGGTGCTGTATAGAAACGCACCGGTTCTTGTTGCGCCGATTCGATAACCGTGTCAAATCGGGTGCGATGTTTCTGAATCGTTGCTGCGCCGAGTGTGGCGACCGTCAAATTGCTAAAGGCTCCAATCGCCTTGAGTGTCGTTCCATCCAAACCTAAGATGCGAATGGTGAAGCCTCGATCATGCAATGATGTAAGTGCTGAGGGTTCTGGTACACCGTCGGATACCGAAATTTGCCCGTTATCAACCGCCGCCGCAATCGCTTGTGCTGCACTCAATTGCAGAGAGTCATCAACGGATCGTGCGAGTTCGCTTCCAAGGATAAGGTAGACAAAAATACCGAAACCGACGAGTGCGATAATCAATAGCACGGCTGTCCAAAGGGCAAAACGAACCCGTATCGTGTTATAGCGCTGAATCATCACGATCATCCACTGCAAGGCGATACCCCATTCCCCGTACAGTATGGATCAGTTTGATCGGGTGAGCGTCATCTACTTTGCGTCTTAAATTACGGATGTAGACATCGATAACATTGGATTCGTGCTCTATGTTATAGCTCCAAACGTGGTTGGCAATGACTTCCCGTGTCAGTATGTTGCCCGCTGCACGCATCAGACATTCCAATACCGCATATTCTTTGACCGTCAGGTCAATAACGTGGCCAGCACGACTTACCTTCAGGGTACGTGCATCCAGACTCAAGTCAGCAAATTGCAGGACAGGGGTCTTCGAAATCCCCGGAGAACGCCTTGTAATCGCCCGCAAACGTGCCAACAATTCTTTAATGGCAAAAGGCTTGATGAGATAATCGTCAGCTCCTGCATCGAGTCCAATGATGCGATCATTCACGGTATCTCGCGCAGTCAACATCAGAATAGGAATCTGGCTTCCCAGTGCTCGTAATTCACGACAAACCTCAAGACCGTCCGGTGGCGGCAGCATAATAACCAACACCATCAAATCGAATGTCCCGCCAGTCGCCCATTCCAGCGCTTCACGCCCTGAATAAGCCAAATCGACTGCATAGCCGTTTTCTTCGAGTCCAGATTTCAAATAGGTGGCAATGGTACGGTCATCTTCAACCAGCAAAACGTGCATAGTCTTCTCCTAAATGACACTTCAATATAGGCTGCGAAAATGAAGCCCAGATGAAATGAAATGGTTTTCATTACTTCTTTGATGATTTCATGTTGGCTTCATGTTGGCTTCTTACCTTCAGGCTCGATTGACAACGAATTGAACCATTTTTCTCAGGTCACAGGCAAGTATGCCTATCTATTAGTCGTAGTCAGTGGAGAATTGAAGCCGTGAACAAATCGCTTATCTACAGCAAAGTGCCAGAAGTCACCATTTTCTTCTGGATCATCAAAATCTTATGCACAACAGTTGGGGAGACTGCAGCCGACTTTCTGAACACCAATCTCAACTTAGGTTTGACCGGTACCACCGTTGTTCTAGGTGTCTTCTTACTGATTGCACTCTTTTTTCAGTTCCGGTCAAGTCGCTATGTACCGGGCATCTATTGGCTAGTGGTCGTTTTATTGAGCGTTTTTGGTACACTCATCACCGATAATCTGACGGATAACTTTGGTGTGAGTTTGGTGACCACCACAGTTGTATTCAGCATTGCGTTGGCAGCGGTTTTCATCACATGGTACGCCAGTGAGAAAACACTATCCATTCATTCGATCTATACCACGAAACGCGAAGCCTTCTATTGGCTGGCTATCCTGTTTACCTTTGCCCTCGGCACGGCTGCCGGAGACCTTGTGGCGGAGCGCTTCCAGTTGGGTTACCTCGTCTCAGCGATCTTATTTGGTATTTTGATTGCGGCGGATACAATTGCTCACAAAGTCTTCCGGCTGAACCCGGTTCTGGCTTTCTGGATTGCCTACATTTTGACCCGGCCATTAGGGGCTTCACTGGGCGATTATTTTTCACAATCACCGGATGATGGCGGCTTGGGACTAGGGACAGTCGGAACCAGTGTTTTGTTCCTGATTGCAATCCTAATCACGGTTACCTATCTGGCTGTCACCAAGAAAGATGCTGTGGCTGTCAACTCTCAGGCTGACACAATGATGCCCGCTATGGTGGAGGGGGCTGACTAACAACAATCCAAATTCTAGTGAGCGGATTACTTTAAGATTTAAAAACATTCAACCCTACGCGTAATTGGGTAGTGATTGATCCCGAACAGAAAGAAGGTGTCCGTAATATAGTTACGCGGCACCTTCTTATATTGTCAGCTTGCTAGAACAAGCTCATTACTCGCTTGAATCGGCTGCCTGTGTCGCTAGGATACTGCCGTTGCCAGCATCGACCTTCACATCACGTCCATCCTTGAGTTGGACGCTGTAGACCAGATAACCGTTCTCAACATCCAGTTCAATCATGTCTACGACGCTGCCAACATTGGCTTTGAGGACGGCTCCTTGAGCAGCTTCAACGGTGATCTTTGCCATCGTCTTTAATGCATTGCAACGCCCTGCATCGGGCATCGTCTGGAGGGCGGGTTCGTCAACTTTCAGGCTCCCCACATAAGCAGGGTCTTGAACCTGATCGCCATCGTTTGTGGACTCGCTTGTGTTAGCCTGCTCCGTACCATCGGGAGCGTTCGCCTCGTTCACCTGATTACCTTCGCCAACCTGTTCGTCCGCTCCAGCCGGATCAGTCGTTTCTTTTGGCTCGGCTCCAATCAAGACGCATACACCGCTATCGCCTTGTTCTGTCTCTGGACAATTTGGCTCAGTGGCATCCGTTGCCGTACTCTCATCTTGGACTTGATCGGTATCCTGTCTACCACAAGTTGCAGCCGATTGCGCATGAACCGCTGTAATATTGCCTAAGAAACCAGTGCCAAGCAGTGCCAGCAAGGCAAGCAATGTCACGGTATACAGCGATTCCCGTATCGATATACGATTTTTGCTCATCATACAGTTCTCCTTCAATTTCTTTTCCAGATCAAGTGTCTGGACTACTCCTAGCTTCGATGACCAAAATTAAATAACGATTAGATGGCTATGAAATTGGTAATGTGACTGTAAATTGGCTGCCAAATCCCTCTTTGCTGGTGACGGTAATCTCGCCCCCATGCAGGTGGGCAATCTCCTGGGCAATCGGCAACCCCAGTCCAAAACCACCTTGTTCCCGGCTGCGTGCTGAATCTACGCGATAAAAACGTTCAAAAAGATGGGGGAGATGGTTGACCGGAATGCCAACGCCAGTATCGGCTATCGTTAAATAGGCTTGGTTTTTTCTTTGATCGAGACGAACGTGTATCTCTCGGCCTGACGGGGTATATTTGATGGCATTTTCGATTAAGTTTAGTGTCATCTGAATGAGCTGACCTTC
>JBBSBS010000354.1:0-7147 GCA_038251045.1 Aggregatilineales bacterium
CGGGGTTATGATGACGAACTCACCGCCACCGGATGACTCCTGTGTCGCTAAGAAAGGCGTACCGATTGCCCCGCTGTCTACCAGTGCTTTGCCTAAACGGTTGATCGGGTCACGACGATAATTTTCGGCAACTGCCAATTTGCGGTTGGCTTTTTTACCGGCTTCAACCAAGCGCACGCCTTCCGAAACGGTGAGCGTGATCGGTTTTTCGACCATCACATGAATACCGGCGGCGAAGGCTTTTTCGGCGACTTCAGTGTGCATTTCCGGCGAGGTGGTGACGATGATGCCATCCAGCTTGACGGCCTTTGCCATCGAGTCAAAATCTGCGAACTGTTGTGGACGTTTGCCGAGTAATTCTTCGGCATGATCCGCCATTTTCTCAAGATTAGCCGGCATAATGTCGCAAACCGCGACCAGATCAAAGTTGAGTTTGCCCGCTGCTTTAAGCTGTTTCATGCCGATAACATGGCGGCGACCCATCACACCGCAGCCAACCAGTCCCATTGTGAATGACATGGCTAATTCCCTTCTGGCAGTTCAAGTGAATGTTTCAGGTCTTTGATATGCTTGGCATTAATTTTCGCGCTTTCCAACGGCGAGACAGGGCTGCTGCTTTGCTCGACCACCACCCAACCGGGGAACTTTTGTGCCACCAGTTCTGCCAGAATCACGCCGAAATCCAGCCCTATCGAACCTTGCCCGATTTCGACAAACTTGCCACCTGCCCAGTCCTTGAGATGCATATAACCGAGGCGTGACTTGTATTTGCGGATGTGTGAAACCGAGTCTTCACCGACCAGCCCGATGTGCGAAACATCAAGGCACAGCATGGTTTTTTTGGTTTCATTCAGCAGAATGTCGATTTCGCCTTCGGTTTCGATGGTGCAGCCGACATGCGGGTGATACGCCAGCGTAATGCCTTTATCCGCACCGTATTTGGCGAGTTCTTCGCAGCCCGCCGCCAGATTCTTGTATTCGTCGGCTGTCGGTGGACGTGTCCGTAAGCGACCACCACCCACTAAACCATACTGTTCCGCACCGAACAACGCCGCGTAATCCATCCGGCGCTTATGCACAGTGAGCGTATCAGGATTGACCGGCACTTCAATGCCGCCAAAGAAAATACCCGGTTTTAATCCTTGCAGGATAGAACGCAGATGATCCGGTGTGCCGAGCCAATCGAGCGAATGGTCAAAGAGTTCGACGGCGTGCCATCCGGCTTTTTTGATGTCTTTAAATGTTGCTGCCATATCGGGCTTTGTCGTCCAGTTGATGGTGCTGTAGGCAAAGCGTAAGGCGTGAGTCTTCTTAACGGTAGTTTTGGGCATGATCTATAGGCTTCCGTGTTTTTTATATATGAATGACGATACACTTATCGGTTAAATCAGGCTGGCTCTTCACGAGCATCCAGCACGCGGATGTTGCACTCCCCCGCGACTTTATGAAACAGACGGGCAACCTCTGGCATTTCCTCGCTGGTTGCGCCCTCGACAATGACCGGATAATCCGGTGATAACGCTTCGATCTGGCGGAACAAGGTATGGAAATCCATCAAGCCTTTTCCGGGACATCCATCCTGTAGATGAAGCGCTAATTTATTTTCAATCCAGATGTCTTTGGCGTGGCAGCTAATGATGTGCTTGCCTAACACCTCAAAATGGTGTTTAACGGCTGCTCCCGTGTCAAAAACTGTTTCACGGGTAATCCAATTAGCCGAGTCATAGTCACTGGTAACCCACGCCGAATTAACCTCATCCAAAACTTCGGCGGTGACTTCTGCCGATTGCAGTGTGACCAGTTGGTGACCTTCCAAGCTGAGGTAAACACCCGCATCCTCAGCCGCAGATGCACATTCCTTCAAACTCTTCACCAACTGCCTGCGCGAGGTTTCCGTCCAGTTGTCTTTATGCGGGAACCACGGGCCGTCAGGATTCATTGAACCGGGGCCGGTATCAATCCCGCGCGCGCCTAACCATCCCGCCAATTTCAATGCGGCCTGCACCGTCCGCACGGCTTCGCTGCGGGCTGTTTCATCAGTCGTCACCAAATTTTGCCAGTAACCTGTCACCTGAAACAGCCGCAGGTTCTCATCTGCTAATAGTTGGCGTACACGGTCAGCCTGATGGCGCGGTGTGGTGTGTGGATTGTTACTTCTAAAGCGGGTGAAGATACCGGAATATCCCATCTCACGGACGTGCTTGCACATTTCCGGTGTCAGATTATCCATATCTTCGGGTAAAAACGCCCCGCACATTGCTATACGCATAAGTTTAGACTTCCGTAATTACTCATCATGTTCAAGTACCGCGCGTGCCGTAAAGGGATCAGTGATGATGAGCGAGATAAAAACCAGCGGTTCAAAACCAGCATTCGTGATTTGATGCGGTGTTGTCGCCGGAATGAGTTGATAACCGTTGGTTGGCAGCGCACCACCAAGCGTATTGATCTGCACCTGCGCACTGCCGCTGACGATATAGATCACGCGGTCTTGCACATCCAGTTTGCGCAGCCCTTCGCTTTCGCCGGGTTGGAGTGTCACTTTATCCGATTGGAAATGTTCATTCGATGGCAGTTGATCGGACTCATACACGTTGGCATAAGGCGCATCACCTTCATAACAATCAGGGGTGAAGTCTTTTGCCCGCAAACGGTTGTACTTGTTGTTGGGTGCAACCACTACAAAGAAGCAAACCGTATCATCGCCCTTGAACCAGTAATTGTGATATTTCTTGGGCGGCATAATCATGAAATCGCCGGTTTTGTAAACCCGCTTGCTGCCACCAATCTCGATTTCCAGACTGCCCTGTGCAAGAAACCCTATTTCGGTGGCTTCGTCATGCACATGCGGTGTGGGGCCAAGCCAATCGTTGTTAAACCACTTCACGTCGGGTGTCCAAATTAAGGGCAATCCACGACAGCGTTCGTTTAACATACGCGGTTGTTCCATCCACGCCTTGTGATCAATCTTCGACATAATTAACCTTTTATTCCACTGGTTACAAAGCCCTGAACGATATACCGCTGTGCCAGCAGGAACATCACGATCATGGGTAGAACCATCAACGATGAAATTGCCATAATGTAGTCGGTACGTGCGACCTGTGGGAAGTAGTTGCGAAACAAGTTCAAACCCAGCGCCAGCGTGAAATTGTTCGGGTCGGACAAATAAATGAACGGGCTGAGAAAGTCATTCCATATGCCCAAGATTGTCAGCAGCGTGACCGAAATCAGTGCTGGTCGGGACAGCGGCAAGTAAATGCGCCACCAGATGGTTAAATGACCCGCGCCGTCAATAATTGCCGCTTCGTCCAGCTCACGCGGGATCTGCATGAAGAATTGGCGTAAGAGGAAGATATTGATCGCCCCGCCGCCGAACCATGCTGGTATGACGAGCGGCGCAAACGTATTCAACCAGCCTATCTTATAAAACAGGATGTACAACGGTATGAGCGTCACCTGTGAGGGCAGCATCAGCGAGGCCAACACCAGAATGAACCACACATTGCGTCCGGGGAACTTTAGCCGTGCAAAGCCGTAGGCGCACAGTGACGCACTCAGCACAACACCCGGCACAGTCGTAACAATGATAATGATCGTGTTGAGCGTCCAACGCGGAAATTGGGTATTCTGGTAATTCCACGCCTCAGGGTAATTCGAGGGGACAATTTCATTGGGCAGAAAGGTCGGCGGGTAACTGTTGATCTCGGTGTAAGATTTAAGCGATGTGCTCACCATCACAATCAACGGCAGCAAAAAAATCAACGCACCACCAGCCAGCATCAGATAGATGAAGCCCTTGCTGGTAAATTCCTGCCGGCGGCGTACCGCCTTGATGTTTTCGGTATTGGGTCTAAGTTGGACAGCACTAACCCTACTCATTGCGTACTTCTCCTTCGTAATACACCCACAATGGCGAACTGCGGAAGATCATCAGGGTCAAGACAATGATGATGGCGAACAATACCCATGCCATTGCAGATGCGTAACCCATCTCCAGCCACTTAAAGGCTTTTTCATAGAGGTTGTAGTTGTAGAAATAGGTCGATTTTGCCGGACCGCCATTCGTCATGATGAAAGCAGGCACAAAAAACTGGAAAGCCCCAATGACACCCGTGACGACATTGAAGAAAATGGTCGGCGTAAGCATAGGGATCGTGATATTGATGAAACGCTGGAGGGCGTTCGCGCCGTCAATTTTGGCGGAGTCAATCAAATCTTCGGGGATATTTTGCAAACCAGCTACATAAATAATGGTCGTGACCGCACTAGCCCACACACTCATGATGACCGGTGCAAATAGGGCAGATTCAGGAGAACCCAACCAGTTGATGGCGGGCAGACCAAATGCCTGCAAAACACTATCAATCGGCCCAAATTCTTTGTTGTACAGATATTTCCACAGCACCGCCGAGGCAGCAGCCGGGACGATAATCGGCAGGTAAAAAATGGTGCGGAAAACGGTTAGCCCGCGCACCTTCTGGGTCAATAACACCGACAAAGCTAGTCCGACGATTTGTGACAAAATCACAAACATAATCCCGTAGCGAATGGTTACGCTCAAGGATTGAATAAACGCTTTATCTTTGAACAAATCTGTGTAATTCTGTAACCCGATGAATTCTGGTACACCAATGATCTTATAATCGGTGAGGCTGTAATAAGCAGACGCGAGCATCGGGCCAAACGTCCAGATTAACAATCCTAATACCACAGGCAAGATGAATAGATAGCCGCGCAGTGTATCTCGCCAAAACGTCGGACTGCGCTTTTTTTTCGGCGGCTTGGATACCAATGCAGCCATATGTGCCTCCTCAATCATAAATCCATTTAGAATCCCGCCGCAGAAAGATCTGCGGCGGGATCTCAAGACGATTAATCAAAGTCGAATTGAATGGATTTATCCGTCTAAGCAGGATTGAATGTTTTCATTGGCTGTCGTGAATGCATCCTCAACTGACGATCCGCCTACAACTACTGCGTCGAATGCATCATTGATTTCGCTGTTGATTTGACCAGCGTACAAGCTGCCGCAGTTACCGGGGAAGTAAGTCGGGGTGATGCCGTTCGCACCGTTGTTCATAAAGGCTTCGATGTTATCCGGAGGGCCGGGCAGTGCCAGAATGTCGGGATCCTGACGCAGTGATTTCAGCAGGGGCATACCGGAGTAGTTCAGGGTGATGGCCTTCTGGGTTGAAGCAGACAGCAGACCCTTAATGAAGTCCCATGCCAACTGAGGATCTTTGGCGTTAGCGGTGATGCTGAAGCCATAGGTTCCCATGCCGGTCACTTTCGTGCCACTGGGCATGGAAGGAATAACTTCGACATCCCAGTCAAATGGTTGCGGTTCCAGAGCACGAAGACTCTGCATTGGGCCGGGGATCGTGAACTGAAGGGCACATTTACCAACGAGGAAGCAGTCGCCACCCGCATCAAAGTCAAACGGTTGACCGATGCCATCTTTGGTCCACATATCGGTGTATGCGGTCAATCCGGCGATAGCTTCTGGTGAGTTGAGCAAAGCAGTCGTGCCGTCATCGCTCAGAATTTGTCCGCCGTAGCCAACGATGAAGGGCACGTAGGTTGCCCACCATTTAGTTGTTCCACCATTTGCGCCTGCGGGCAGGCAGAAAGCACCGGTCTTCTCAAGAATGGTCTTGCACGAAGCAACGATTTCTTCCCATGTTGAGTCAGGAGTGGGCTGCGGCGCACCAGCTTGTTCAAACAAAGTCTTGTTGTAATACATGGTCACCACATCGTAGGACGAGGGGATCATGTACAGACCCTTGCCTTCAACCTTGCTCAGATCCAGCATGTTTTCGTACACATCGCTGAGGTCAAAGTTGGGATCGGCGGCTGCCAACGGTTCCATATCAACCGAAATGCCACCCTTAGCGAAAGGTACGACATACAGGTCAGCCGTGAAAATGACATCTGCCAGCGAACCAGCAGCAGCCTGTGCTGCCAATGTCACATCAAGTGTGGCACCATCCAGAACTTCCAGCTTGACCGGAATATCGGGATGCAGCTTGGCGAATTCTTCGATCAACATGGCATTCACGCCGTCGATGAATGTACCTTGCAGCGTACCGAAGCGGAGTTCTTGTGGCGCGTCTTGTGCGACTGCCACGCCAACACCCACCGTCAGGGCGATGAGCATCAAGGAAAGGACGAATTTTCGGATAAACATTGTTTTTTCTCCGTAACTAAAACATTTCGATATCTATATACAAACTATGCATTCGCGTATCTTATTGGTTACAATCACCCCCTTTTAGGGTTAAAAGGATCTAACTTTTGGTTCCAGTATCATTCGATTCACGATCATCGGTCGTTGGCAAAGACTGCAAGCGCCCTGCCCGTGCGGTATTGTCAGGACTAATTTCCTCAAAGATAATCAGAATAGATTCACGTTTGGCGTTGCCATCTTCTACGAGTGCATCCGTCATTCGCTGTGCTATTTTCTGTTTTTGCTCTGAATCACGTCCCGGATACCAGTAAACGAAAACTGTTGGCATATCGAACTTTCCGAAAACAAAGAAATTATGTAGAATTCAGAAAACGAATTTCGAAATTATAAATTCGAATTCCGAATCTGTCAAACCAAATCAGCCTAAAGGACTGCCTATGATTACGAAGTCGTTCAACCCCATTGAAGATAGCCGCCGTACCTTAGCCGCGCAGGTTCAAGAACGGATCCGCGAGGCCATCTTGAAGCAAACCTTGAAACCGGGCGAACGCATCGATCAAAATAAATTAGCTGAAGAACTTCAAGTCAGCATGGCTCCTATCCGCGAAGCCTTAAAAGGGTTGGAGGCCGAAGGTCTGGTGATTATCCAGCCGCGCCGCGGGGCATTCGTCACCGAAGTTTCGATCTCCGATATGGATGGTTTGTATTTCACACGCGGCTTGATCGAAGGCGAAGCGATCTATCATGCCGTCCCACGCCTTTCGGAAGCCAACTTTACAGCACTCCAAGATATGATTGCGGCTATGCGCCATGCCACCGATGTAAACGACATCAACACCTACATCGCTTTGAACCGTCAATTTCATACTCATATTTACAATGCGCTCGATAACCAGCATCTCTTGCAGGTTATCCAGATGTTGTGGGAGCGCAGCGAACTGTATCGCTTCCGGTATA
>JBBSBS010000355.1:0-7141 GCA_038251045.1 Aggregatilineales bacterium
CCGTCAATGTCTTGACCGTCGCATTCCTGATCCTGCCACCCTTCAGCGGGCTGTCGCTGCCTGGCAATCCAAGCGCAACCTACGCCAAGTCAAAGTCGATTGGCAGTTCACCACTGCTGATGCTCGTATCAAACTCAAACCCCTTTACCCATCCATTCATGATTGTTAGACTACTAGTTTCTGGCTCCATATTATCCGGAATCATGCTCACATAGGCACAAAATGGCGGAAAGTTGCCACACCGTCCTCTCTCCGGTAAAATCTCTCTATAATGAGACAAATCTTATCTACGAAACTCCATATCCCGCCACCTCAACCCAAGATTGTCCGACGCTCCCGCTTAATTAAGTACCTGAACGAGGGCTTGCACCGTAAACTGACTTTGACCTCTGCGCCCGCTGGTTTTGGCAAAACCACATTGGTGAGCGAATGGATTGTCAACTGTAGCCGGCAGGTGGCTTGGCTATCGCTGGACGAGGCCGACAGCAAACCAACGCAATTCTTGGTATATTTTATTGCCGCGTTGCAGACGATTGCTCCGCAAATCGGTGCAGCTGTTTTAACTCGCTTACAATCGCCTCAACCACCAACCATCAACTCATTGCTGATCCCTCTTATTAACGAGATCGCCATCAATTCTGAGAAATTTGTCCTTGTTCTGGATGACTATCACGCCCTTGACAATCACGACATTGACTCTGCAATCACTTTCTTGATTGAGAATCAACCACCACAGATGCACCTGGTCATTACCACCCGCGAAGACCCATCTTTGCCGCTCGCACGTTTACGGGCACGTGGTGAGTTAAGCGAACTCCGCGCCGCTGATCTGCGCTTCAATTCTGACGAAGCTGCACAATTTCTTAATCAGGCGATGGGGCTAAATCTCTCACAGGAAGACATAGCAGCGCTTGAAACCCGCACTGAGGGCTGGATTGCGGGTCTGCAATTAGCCGCGATTTCGATGCAGGGAACTCAGGACGCCAGCGGCTTCATCCAATCTTTCACCGGCAGCCATCATTTTGTGCTGGATTACCTAGTTGAAGAAGTGCTAGACCAGCAGTCCGCAAGCGTTCAGACTTTCCTGCTGCGCACCTCCATACTTGACCGTTTCTGCGGTCCACTTTGCGATGCCCTCCTGGCAGACTCTGTCGTTTCCGGGCAAGAAACCTTGCAATGCATCGAACAGGCCAACCTGTTCCTCGTCCCCCTGGACAACGAACGGCGATGGTATCGCTATCATCATCTCTTCGCAGATTTGCTGCAGCAGCGATTGCAGCAGCGCCAAGAGGATGTGACCGAATTACACAGTCGGGCCAGCCTGTGGTATGAAGCCGAGGGCTGCGAGTTGGAAGCCTTTCAGCATGCGGCGGCGGCCGAGGATATTGAGCGCGCTGAGCGTCTACTCGAAGGTGATGGGATGCCGCTAGTTTTTCGAGGAATCGTGACTCCGATATTGAATTGGCTGAATGCTTTGCCAGTGACGATACTCGATGCCAGACCTACGTTATGGGTGTGGTCTGCACACGCATCAGCCTTTATCGGTCAATCAAACGTCATCGAACAGAAATTACAGGCGGCTGAAGCAGCCCTGCAAAGAGGGGTCTTAGATGACAGAAACCGAGACTTGGTAGGCCAGATTGCATCCATCCGGGCTATGCAAGCAATCCCTCGTAACCAGGTAAACATTCTCCTGACACAATCGCGCCGCGCCCTGGAGTATCTGCACCCCGATAACCTTCCGATCCGCATGACAGCAACATGGACACTGGGCTATGCCTACCAGACCCAGGGAGACCGTACGGCGGCCATTCAAGCCTATACTGAGGCGCTGGCGATCAGTCAGGCAACCGGAAATTTCATGAATACACTGGCCGCGGCTACCTGCCTGGGGCAGGTACAGGAATCACAGAACCGGCTTCATCTGGCGGCGGAACACTTCTGGCAGATCATACACATGGTGGGGGATCCCCCGCTGCCCTATGCATGTGAAGCGTATCTTGGTCTGGCTCGTCTGTCTTACCAGTGGAATGACCTGGAGGTTGCCCAAGAGTACGGTCAGCAGAGCGCCCAACTCGCCCAACAGCTAGACAGTGTGGACACGCCGGCGCTTGCCTGGATACTTCTCGCCCGTCTGAAGCTGGCTCAAGGGGATATGGCTGGCGCGGCGGCGCCGCTGGCTGAGGCCGAAGCGTTCGCACAGCAGCGTCACTTTGTGCATCTGATGCCGCAGATCGTGGATGCACAGGTATCGACCCTGATTTGCCAAGGGAATCTGGCGGCAGCCGCGCATCTGGCCCAGTCGCAGAACCGGCCCATGAGTCAGGCGCGAGTATGTCTCGCCCAGGATGATCCCGCTGCAGCCCTGGCCCTATTGGAGCCTTTGTATCAGGAGGCAGAGGCGAAAGACTGGGCAGATGACCGTCTCAAGCTGCTGCTGCTGCAAGCCCTCGCGCAGCAAGCTCTGGGCGAGACAGTCTCTGCGGTCGCGCTGCTGGCCGGGGCACTAGCGATGGCCGCGCCGGATGGCTTTATCCGTGCCTTTGTCGATGAAGGACCGCCGATGGCGCGTTTGCTATCGCTTGCAGCCGCGCGTGGAATGATGCCGGACTATCTTACGAAGCTGCTGGCTGCATTTGACAGCGAACAACAGCCTGCAGAGGAATCAACGCGCCTGATCGCTGCCCAGCCTCTGCTGGACGCATTGAGTGAACGTGAACTGGAAATCCTCCAACTCGTGACGCAGGGTCTCTCGAATCGGGAGATCAGCGAACGGCTCTACCTTGCCCTGGATACCGTCAAAGGGCACAACCGCAGGATCTTCGCCAAGCTTCAGGTCCAGCGGCGCACCGAGGCCGTCGCCCGCGCCCGCGAGTTGGGTCTTTTGTAGCGAGTCCTTCGACACTCTGAAACAACACCACTAGACAACACTTTAGTGTCTACACGGCAACACCGCTTTGCCGATATGCTTCCTGTACGTTGATGATGACCACAGGGACAGGCAATGGCACACCAGGATAAATCCAGCACGAACCCGGACGAACCAACGATCTATCAGATCAGGATAAAGGGGCATCTAGGCGCTCAGTGGGCAGACTGGTTTGAGGGCCTAAACATCACGCTGGAAGATCAGGGCGAAACGTGCTTAAGCGGCCCGGTGGTCGATCAAGCGGCACTGCACGGTCTGCTCAAGAAAGTACGCGACCTAGGTTTGCTTTTGATCTCAGTCAATCGCGTTGAGCCTAGCTAGGGCGGCAACTCAGCCAGCATTCTGCGAAATTCAGTTAAGCGATCAGCGATATTCGAGAAAAGGAGTACACAATGAACGAGTGACAGAATCACGAGGAGGGAAAGATGGTGAGTCCAACGCAAGCAACTCGTAATATGGTCTTAGTGTCAGTTGTCTTTGCGGCAGTCATGCTCTTTGCATCGGTCACTATCGTTGATGAGGGCACTTCTCGGACCATGACTCTGCTGCTGGTGGCACTGTGGTTTGTCCCATTCCTCTACTTCGCCAGAGCAAAAAATCAATTATCTAACTGACGATAAATCAAAACAAAAGGAGACACACTCATGAAAGCAGTTATGTACACACAATATGGATCAGCGGATGTGCTTCAACTCAGCGAAGTCGAAAAACCCATTCCAGCCGATAACGAAGTCCTCATCAAGATCCACGCGACCACGGTTGCGTCAACGGACGCTATCTTTCGGTCAGGCAGCGACTTTATGGCAAGAATGTTCACCGGTCTCATCAAACCCAAACCCACGATACCCGGGGGCGCATTTGCCGGTGAGATCGAGGCGGTCGGCAAGGATGTCAAGCGCTTTCAAGTCGGGGATCAGGTTTTCGGAACGGCTGACCCGGATACAGGCGCTCATGCGGAGTACCTCAACTTGCCGGAAGATCGAGCCATCGCCCTCAAACCGGAGCAAATGACTTATGAAGAAGCCGTGGCGATTCATCCCGGTGCGCTGACCGCGCTGCCCAACTTGCAAGGGGCCGCCAATCTTCAGGCCGGTCAGAAAATTCTGATCATCGGTGCGTCCGGCAGTATTGGGTCGAGTGCAGTCCAGCTAGCCAAGTACTTCGGCGCAGAAGTCACCGGGGTATCCAGTACTGCGAATGTGGAGCTTGTCAAATCGCTGGGCGCCGATAAGGTCATCGATTACAAGAAGGAAGACTACAGCCGCAGTGAGGAAACCTACGATGTTGTGTTCGATACCGTAGGCAAGAGTTCGTTTGGACAGGCTAGGCGCGTCCTCAAGCCAGGAGGTTTGTATCTGACCACCATCATTTCGCCAGCCCTACTGCTACAGATGCTCTGGACCTCAAAGTTTGGTAGCAAAAAAGCAAAGATTGTATTTGCAGGCTTACGGCCAGCAAGTGAAAAGAACGGCTATCTGGCCCTGCTGCTGCAACTGGTTGAGGCGGGAACCTTCGAACCGGTCATTGATCGCTGTTTTCCACTGGAACAGATCGCCGAGGCACACCGCTATGTCGAGACAGGGCGCAAAAAGGGCAATGTGGTTATCAGGGTAGCACAATCATAATGGCTGAACATCAATGAGTTCTCTCTTAGTTTTTCCTCCGAAAAACTAAGCCAAGCCCAATACCCTCATTTTTGGTAACGGTAAGAACCATCCAGCAATCGATTATTTTTCTAAGGAGCATTCTGATGCGTTTTCGTACTACATTGATTTTGACACTTATCTTGTTGACTCTGCTGACTGGCTTAGTCGCCACCGCCCAGGACGGTCCGCAGGCGTTCCCGCCGGACGTCCTTGCGGAGATACAAGCGGAAATGGACGATCTGACCGCGACCGGACTCCCGACCGGCATGGTCGTGTGGATCGACGCGCCGGAGTACCAGTTCGCCGGGGCAAGTGGCTTCGCAGACCTCATGGACAACATCCCGATGTCGCCGGAAGGCGCGTTTCGGATTGGCAGTATCACCAAGATGTTCACCGCAACGGTGATCATCCAACTTGCGGAGAACGGCGTGCTGACCCTCGACGATCCGTTGGCGCTGTGGCTGCCGGATGTAGCCGATCAACTGCCCTATGGCGACCAGATCACGCTGCGCCACCTGCTCACGCACACATCCGGTTTGTTTAACATCGTCGAACACGAGGCTTACTGGGCTGATATCTTCACAGAGGCGGTCATCGATGAGGATACAGGGATCCTGACACTGGACTGCGTCCAACGGGACCCCCACGACACGCTCGCCCGATACGTCTATGGGAAAGATGCCAACTTTGAGCCGGGGGCACGCTGGAGCTATAGCAACACCAACTACACGCTGCTCGGCATGGTAATCGAAAAAGCAACGGCTATGCCGCTCGCAGAGGCATACCGTACGCACATCTATGAACCGTTGGGCATGGCGTCAACGTTCCTGGATTGCTACGAAGACTCGGTGATTGATGTGGTGCACGGCTATACGGTATTTGAGGACGCCACCTCCGATCTCACTGAACTGCATGAATCCGTCGGGTGGTCGGCGGGCGGCATCGTTTCTACCGCATCGGATCTGATCGCCTTCGCACGTGGATTGTTTGGTGAGGCACTGTTTGACGATCCGGAGTCGCTGGTCGCGATGACGACACCCGCCCCCGGCAGTTCTTACGGTCTGGGCATCACGATACAGGCGAGATATATGGGGCATGCAGGCTATATTGCCGGTTTTCGAACGGTGCTTAATTATGCGCCTGAGTTCGATACGGTCGTGGTGATACTCTACAACAACGATGCCGCCGATCCCGAACAGGTTCAGGCGAATGTGCTGAATCCGGCGCTCCCGTTGCTGCGCGCAGAGGACTGAAAGGCCGTTTGAAAACCCTCACTAATAAATGAATGAGTTGCCTTCTGAACAGATTAGCACTTTGAGCTTTCGACGTCAGACACTGGATAGTGAGGAGACATGTCATGAAAAACCTAAATAAAAGTCGTATAGTACGAATTCTTCGAATCATCATGCCCATCGTTGGGATAATCTCCGCCGTGATATTCGTACCTTGGAACGCCGTAAGTATATGGATAGTGCCCTTACCTGACACCGTTCAGGGACAACTGGATGATGCTGTTGATCATGGGCTTGACAGTATCATCATATATGTAGATCAACCGGGTGAAGCCCCGGCTCTTTACGCTGCTGGGTGGAAAAACAGAGCAGAGCAGGTGCCGGCCGACCCGCAAGTATTGTTCAAGATTGCCAGTATCAGCAAGTTATATATCGCCACAGCGACCGCCAAATTGGTCAATGACGGGAGATTATCACTGGATGACACGCTGGCTGATCACTTGCCCGAACTTGTTGGTCGAATAGAAAATGCCGATCAGATTACCCTAAGAATGATGGTGCAACATCGCAGTGGCATCCCTAATTTCACTGACCATCCCGAATGGAAATGGGGCGAGACACTGCCGGATCTCAACGCCTATCTTGCGTTTGCTATCGATGAACCTGCAGATTTTGAACCGGACAGTCGTTACAGTTATTCCAATACAAATTATCTATTGATCGGCAATATTCTCGACAAGGTTTTGGGTTATAGCCATCACCAATACATTAACGACGAAATCCTGACACCTCTTGGGCTAACCGACACATACAGTTTGCTCAGTGATGTTGATTCCGCAGATGTAGCCAGCGGGTACCACTATGACGTTGAGCCTGATTTAAAGGAGATTGATTATATCAGTCCGGGTGGCTCGATGATCGCAACCGCGCAGGATGTTGGCATATTCTTGAGAGCGCTCAGTGATGGCTCGCTATTAAGTGCTAAAGAGCAGGCTATTTACTCTTCAGTTTATGAATATGAACATACCGGCTGGCTACTAGGCTACCAGAGTATCACACGCTACTACAAAGACACGGATACGGTTGTTGTTCAGTTCGTGAACTCCACCGGTGGAGACACGGAGGCGACATCAAATATCATACTTGACCGTATTGTCCGAATAGTGCGCAGGTAATGTGTGTGATTCATAGCTATCATTTCAATCTACAATGATGGTATGAATCACGAAGTGCGATGTGGATACCCGCAAGCGAGCGCGGCTACGGATTTGATCCTGACTTGTGCCGCCCTCGGCTCATGGCAAAATCATGCCGCCCGTTGGGTGAAGTTGGGC
>JBBSBS010000356.1:0-7072 GCA_038251045.1 Aggregatilineales bacterium
AAGGATGCTACAGGCGCGGTCAGCACCAATTGGTCGATGTCCTTATCGCCGTTTGGCAGCGATTCAATTACACGTTTTACGAAACTGCGTCCTGCGTTTCGGTCTGCCCATTGGACACCATCAATTTCGCGTGGTTCTGGCGCTGTGGCGGTTACAATCCCGCGCTTGAAATTGCGAAACAAGCGGTTATCTTGCTGCTGGTCAAGTTTGCCTTCGCGTACGGCTTGTCCCAGTGCCACCTTGCCCTCTTTGCCATCGTTCACATACAACAAAGAAGGGACAAGTGTAGGGCGGCCATCTAAGCCGTCAGTGCAAATTCCTGGAATAGACACCACTTCAGGAGTGCCTTTTTCCTCGTTCCATCGTGCGATGACTGTATTGGTTGTTCCGAAGTCGATGGCAAATTTGTAGCCCATTCAACCAACCTGTTCTTTACATTTCAAACCGATTTCTAATTATTGTAGCAGAGGAGTGTCGTCTGAATCCTTTAGCTATTGTCTGAAATTCTATGCATTTCCCCCGGATGATATTCATGAAGGCTGGATGCCCCGATGAATTCTCGTAGCAGGGAGGTGTCCGGGATCATTGCTTGCTGTTTTGATGATAAGGGCTGCACCCATCGCAAAAAAGACAGAAGGCGGTTGGCTTCAATGTGCGGTGGGGTCGCTGGTTCAACTTGTAGGAGTAATGGTTCTGCGAGTGGGCGCAGCGCTGCTAACTCGTAAACCAGCGCGGAATTGAACATAACATCGGCGTTGTCCTGATATGGGAAGATGTTCTTCTTTTCGCCGTTTCGGACACTCGGCCAGCGCATAATCGTGTCAGTGGCTGTATAGCCCCGGTGTTGGGCATCCCGTGCGATTCTGCGTAGCAGGCGCACATCGGTGGTGGAGACCCGGTTGTGATTATCGGTATTGAGTTGGGTTAACGCCGAAACATACACCCGGTAAATCTTGTCCGAAGGAATCGCCGGGACGAGTTCCGGGTTCAGACCATGTATGCCTTCGATGATGATAATTTGATTGCTTTGAAGCTGTACTTTTAACCCTAATAGGCTTTTTCCGTGAACGAAGTCAAACAAGGGTAGTTGGATGTGTTTTCCTGCCATAAGTTGCAGCAGTTGTTCGTTAAAGAGTTCGCGGTTAATGGCATGAATGGATTCGAAATCATATTCGCCATTCGTATCTTTGGGGGTGAGTTCGCGGTCTACAAAATAGTTGTCCAGTTCAATCGTGTATGGACGTAAGCCATGCGCGAATAATTGGATAGCCAATCTTTTGGCGAAGGTAGTTTTGCCGGATGAAGATGGTCCGGCGATCAGTACCAGTTGGACACCTTTGGCCTCGTGTTGTTCGCGGATTTCCTCAGCAATATGCGCGATATGTTGTTCGTGGAGTGCCTCGGCAACCAGGATCAATTCGTGGGCGCGATCTTCTCTCACAATCCGGTTAAGTTGCCCAATATCCTCAACCCCCATGCGTTCTAGCCAGTCATCTGCCTGGCGGAAAACGTCAACGATTTTGCTAAACGTATTAATCGGCTTGACGATGGTCGGATTTTCTTTCTGCGGATATTGAAGAATGAAACCGCCATTAACGCCGATCAATTGGAAATAGCGCAAATAACCTGTGGCTGGCAGCATATAGCCATAGTAATAATCTTCACGTCCACGTAAACCATATAGGGTCAGGCTGTTACGGGTGCGCTGTTCAAGTAGGCGGATTTTGTCATCTTCTTCTCGTGAAGTGAATAATGTGGAGGCTTCTTCGAGCGGCACGATTCGTTTGGTAATGGGTTCATTCGCATCCACAATAAGGCGCATGTGGGTGTCCAGCGCTTCAAGTTCTTCCTGGGTAAAAGGTTTGTGATTGAGCAGCTTACAATAAAACCCACCTTCCGGGATTGAATAGCGCACGCTCACTCTTATCCCAGGGAACAATTCTACGGCTGCTGTCGTCATCAACATGACCAACGAACGCCGGTAAATGCGGCCCCCATCGCTGCTCGACAGTAACACCTGGTCAAGCGTTCCATCTCGCATAACCGGATAAGCCAACTCGCGCAAACGCCCATCCAGAATGCCACCCATGAGCGGGCTATCTTTACTGCCGTTTTGCGACAAGTACATTTTTAGAAAGGCTTCAATGGGTGTGCCAACGGCTCCTTCTAACACAGTTCCATTTTTAAATGTTACCCGGACGGCTTCGCGTGGTTGTGAGAGGGTGATTGTGGTTGGTAGGGGGTGGCTGACCATAACATCGTTCCTTAATTGACGGGCCTAAACACAGTGTATTATAAATCACGTTACGACGATTAGAACCCTGAACGCCGCGTTGAGTTATCTCTTATCATAATGCTATAATTCTCCCATTCACTGCTTAAGGATGATGTATGCAAGCCTATGAAAAATATCTGCAAGAGATTTTGATTGATGAAAATGTACTTCAAAATCGCGTTTCGGAACTCGGTCAACAAATATCCGCCGACTATGCCGATTGCAAAGATTTGCTCCTGCTGTGTATCCTCAAAGGCGGGGTGATGTTCTTGTGCGATCTAACCCGCCATATTACAGTCCCGCATGAAATTGATTTCCTCGCAATCTCCAGTTATGGCAAAGGAGTGCGCGAATCGACAGGCAATGTGCGTATTGACATGGATTTGTCCGAAGGCGTGGAGGGGCGTCATTTGCTGATTGTTGAAGACATCATCGACAGTGGTCAAACGCTGCGTTTTGTCATGGATGTGCTCAACGCGCGTCGTCCAGCCAGTCTGAAACTCTGCACATTATTGGATAAACCGTCTAAACGCACGGTACAAATCCCAATTGATTATACAGGTTTTGAAATCCCCAATAAATTTGTCTTCGGCTATGGTCTCGATCTGGATGAAAAATTCCGCAATTTACCCTTTATCGGGGTTGTAAATCTGGACTCCTTGAATGAGTGACATCTCGCCTCGTCAGCCGCAGCGCCCTTTGATTTGGCCGGACATCGTTTTCCAGTTAAAAGAATTTCTTGCGGAGACAAAGGACGAAATTTATGTCGTCGGTGGGGCGGTGCGCGATGCACTGTTGAATCGCCCCCTTAAAGACATTGATCTGGCAACATCCGGCGATGGCATGAAACTTGCCCGCAGAATTGCCAATCACTTTGACGGCGATTTCTTTGCCCTGGACAGCGAACGCGACGTAGGCCGCGCGCTCGTAGATACGCCTGATGGTCGGCTGATGTTTGATGTCGCACATTTTCGTGGTGATGGTTTGCTCAACGATTTACGAGATCGCGATTTTACAATCAACGCGATGGCAGTTGATTTATGTGGCGATTTATCCGTCTTAATTGATCCGTTAAATGGGGAGGCGGATATTGGTGCAAGGTTGCTGCGTCGCTGCACTTCCTATGCATTGGCGACTGATCCTATTCGGGTGTTGCGTGCTATTCGCCAAAGTCTTCAACTAACGATGCATATCGAGACTGAAACGCTGGCAGATATTCGCCTCGTCAGTCCACAGTTGGTCAATGTTTCCCCGGAACGATTACGTGACGAATGGTTCAAATTGCTGGCTGTGTCCAAACCAGCCGCTATGCTGCGGGTGGCTGATGTGGTCGGTGTGCTGAAATTCGTTTTACCGGAAGTCGATCAGTTGCATGGGCTACAGCAGAGTCCACCTCATGTGCGCGATGCCTGGGGACACACTTTAGCAGTCGTAGAAAACGTCTCCAATATCATATCAGTGCTGGACTATCACCGTTCCGATAACCTTACCTCATCGTTTAGTATGGGGTCAATGGCTGTCCATTTGGATGCTTTCCGCGCCCATTTTCGTACCCATATGGATACTCAGTGGCCGAATGAGCGTTCGCATCGCGCTCTGTTGGTATTTGCGGCAATCTTCCATGATGTAGGCAAGCTCGCGACTGCACATCAAGATGACGATGGTAAATGGCGTTTCTTCGAACATGAGCAGGTGGGTGCTCGAATGGTTGAGGAGCGTGCTAATGCGATGCGGTTGAGTAACGCCGAGCGCGAACGGCTTGTTATGATCGTTCGAAATCACATGCGGCCTCTCCTGTTGGAAGCACTCACGCCGCGCGCAATTTACCGTTTTTGGAAACAGACCGGCGAAGCTGGTGTTGACATCTGTTTGTTATCGCTAGCTGATTATCTCGGAACCCGCGCTGAACATCTTAATCAAGCTGATTGGTTGAAGTTTGTAGAGAAAATACGGATTTTGTTGGAAGCATATTTTGAACACCACGACAAGGTAATCGAGCCGCCAACCCTGCTGGACGGCAACCAATTAATGCGCATACTTAACCTGAAACCGAGTCGCGTTGTTGGTGAATTATTAGAACTGATTAAAGAATCACAGGCCGCTGGTGAGGTTCAAACCGTCGAGGAAGCCTTACAACTCGCCCGATCACACCTTAATGATAAGCACCAGACGAGTTAAACCATCCCTTCAAGCTCTTTCAAACGCTGGCGTGCATCATCTTCCGGTACTTCAAAATGCATACTCATGGTTATTGGTGTTCGCGCTCCCGCACTCAATGCCTTTACCATGTCAGCAGGCATAATCAGCATTCGAGCGAATACCCGTAACAGCTCTTCGTTTTTATCTTGCTTGAGAATATCCTGAAGTCCGCGCCCTTTGCCCCAATCACTCTGGACAATATGCCGCGCCAGCAGCCGCGCCAGGGACATGCGCGGTGAAAAATGACCGCCGGTCTTCAGGAAGCCAACCGATAATTCAGTAATATCGACTTCTTCCCACATATCCGGCTTGGGGCGTTGCAGCATAATTTCAATCGGGATAGGTGGATTTTCAATATCAAAGGTTTTAATTAGTTCACTGGCGATGGCTTCGAGTTGTTTCAGATCGGTCACGTTGATTTCTCCTGAGGGACATCGCTGCGTGGTTGTTTTTGGGTTGCAGCGAGGAACCATAATAAGGTGTTGCCGTATCGCCGTTGGTCAACTGTTTCCAGATATTCCAGTGCGATGGGTGCTGCTTCAGATGGGTCAATTTGGACGATGACACTGCTGCCCTCAGTGAACCATGCTGGATTTGAATCAAGTGCTTGTAAAATTTGCTGCCACATGCCCTTATATTGCGGCGGGGCGATATAGATAAAGTCAAATATTTGTGTCGGCCCCTGCTTCAAAAAATTAAACGCATCATCCCTTCGAATGGTTGCTTTGTCGCCAAATTTAGTAACGGTGATATTGTCCTGAATGGTTTGAATTGCATTGCGTTCCATATCGACGAAAAATGCGTGTTTTGCCCCCCGGCTCAAAGCTTCATTGCCGACACTGCCGGTTCCTGCAAACAAATCCAAAAAGGTGGCGTTAACAATGTTGCGACCAATAATATTAAAAAGCGATTCCTTCACACGATCCATTACTGGGCGGGTCGTATCGCCCGGAACCAGCTTCAGTTTGCGACCTTTTGCGCTTCCGGCAATAACTCGGATCGACACTTAAGTTCCTACAGTCTCGACGACTTCGCGCACAGTACGGATATTGGATAAAGGTGATGTAACCATAATCGCGCATCCTGACCCCAGAATGAATCGGCGGCTGCTGGTCACTTTCATCGCTACCCTTGCCTGCTCACGGATTACGTTTGGTGTGCCATGCTGGATATGCTGCCATCGCGAAAGTCCGCCGCACACAGCCCCATTGAAACTCAATCTGCCTTGTGCAAGATCGGGTTCCGTTTCCTGATCGTGCCAGTTGATGGCCTGAACTGGAAGTTGGCTGCATAACTTGAACATCGGTGCGTCACCATGTAAATGTAAAATGTTGAACCACCACTTTTCGGGCAGTGCTTCCAAAATCTTGCGATCATAAGGTAGGCCGAACTGCCTATACTCTTCTTCCGACATCATATCATAGCTGGCGTGTTGGATTGCATAATAAATTCCAACAATCGTACTGCGTTTGAGTGTGTCGATGAAACGGAGTGTGCTTTCCGTGATCGCGTTTAAGCCAGTATGAACACGATCCGGGTGGGTTCGCATGTGGCGCAGGAGCAAATCATTGCCACCGAGATATTTTGCCTGCGCTAGCGGACTAAAAATGGTTTGGATAATGGGTGCATCCTCATTTCGCAAACCATCCCCAATCAAATTAATGCATTCGATTTGCCTGCCCAGCGCACCCTTCATAGGATCAAGGGGGCGTAGCTCCGTCCAATCTAATGAGCGATGCACCACCCGCTTTGTGATGGTGCGTGTGCCTTCCAGATGACCTTCCCATTCATCATGGAGGCCATAGTCTGACACGCAGAAACTGCTTGCAGGTGTCACTTTCACGAAATCCCAATCATAGGATTTTTGAAATTCAACTACCGAACGAGCGAGGTCTGCCGTTCGTTGGTCATCGCCGGGGAAGTGACGCCACAGCGAAACAGGCACGCGATCAGTGGGTTCGCCCGCCAGGGTTTTGATGAGGCGTTCCTGTTTATTCATTCAGAAAATGCTTCGCTCAAGTTTTAAGGGTAGCGTTAGTCTCAGCCAACCGCTGCTTCAACATGCGGGTGAGCATCATGTAGCGGTCATCTTCGGCTGTGTTGGGCTTTATGCGCTCGGTTTGAAAGTCGTTGGCCGCCGCATCGCGCGCAATACGTCCCGCAGTGTCTTTTGTATCAACAATATCAAGCGCGTGTTGAAAATATTCAACTGCTGCCTGAGGATGGCCTGCACTGCGCTGCGCAAGTCCCATTCCATAGTTGGCATCAATGTCATCAGGGTCTTGACGGAGAATTTTTTCAAATTCCTTAACCGCGCTGTCGGCTTGCCCCTCGCGTTGATAACGCCATGCCCGCCCTACCTGCGCTGCAATAGTTTCGTTGCCCATGTAACAAACGCTCCTTAAAAATCGACCAATTTGCCCAATTGTACAAACCCATATTGAGAAACACAAGCATAATCAGCCGGATATTACCAGCAGCGTGGGTAGTGTGAGTTGCGTCCCTAAAATCTGCCCATCGAGATTGAAGAACGTGACCAGATTATTCGGTTCACATGCTGGTTTACAAAGATTAGCTTCAACATTGATTTGATAATTA
>JBBSBS010000357.1:0-7043 GCA_038251045.1 Aggregatilineales bacterium
TAACAGGCACTCCCTCAGATTCACCAATAAGTAATTTATTCATCAAATGTTCCCTAACTTTTTGGCTACAACATAAGCAGCAGCCTCTAGTCAAGAAGCTGCTGCCGATAGAGAAGGGATTACTTATTTCGCTGTTTTGTTGTTGTCGATAAACTTTTGCAGTTCCGCCGCAGCTTCGTCCGGAGCAATGTCGCCGGTCAGAACACCATTTTGTACACGCCAAGATTCGGTGTTAACCGCTAATGAGAATGCTTGATCGCCCGGTTCGTAGACCTGCGTCATAGCATCAAAGAATTCGCTCCATTCGGTGTCTAAAGGACGGCGATCAGCGGAATACTTCACATTCTTATTGATCGAAATCGCGCCGAAATTCCCCAGCTCTTTTTCCTGAACCTCATTCGAGGTCAGATAATCCAAGAATTTGACGGCTTCGGCTTGGTGTGGACTACCTTTACTGATATAAAGCATTTCAGCAAAGTAGTAGAGACGATTAGTACCGGTTGGGAAGGGGAACATGCCGTAGTTTGCAAGATCCTCACCTTGATCCGCGATGGCATTGACCATCCAATCGCCCTCAAGCATCATAGCTGCCTTGCCTGTGTAAACAAGAAGATTAGAGTCTTGGGGGCTTACGCCCAAAAAGTCTTTACCCAGAAAACCGTCAGTCTTCCAACGTGCAAGTTCAGTAAAAGCTTCGGTAGCACAAGGTTCTTTAGTCCAATCGAGTTGGAGTGATTTCAGACCATCATGCTTTTCTGCACCGCACTTTGTTTCAAGTAAACTATCCAACAGGCGCATAAGATGCCAGTTCACGCTGCCGCCAAAGGCAAAAGGAGTCACTCCAGCAGCCAGCAACTTCTGATTAGCGGCAATCAATTCGTCATAGGTGGTCGGTTCGGCAGTGATACCAGCTTTTTCAAAGAGATCTTTGCGATAATAAACCACCATACCGTGATTGGTGTAGGGTACGCCGTGCATCTCTCCATTATATTGCGTTTTGGTCAATGCAGAACCCAGGAAACGATCATTCCAACCCATTTCTTTATAAACATCATCTAATGGCTGACTAACCCCTAGATTCACAAATTCGCCACCAAGCCCAAGTCCGGCCCACATAAAATAGATATCTGGCTGAGCATCTGTACCGGCGGCGAGGCGCATAGCATCCTTGTGAGCATCTACAGCACGCGTTTCCAGCGTAATGGTAATACCAGGATTGGCAGCTTCGAAATCAGAAATAACTGTTTCCCAGGCTGTTAGTACAGTTGGATCAAACTGTACCGCCCAGACTGTCACTTCGACCGGGTCTTGCGCCTTGACCGTGGAACCAATCAAAACAATGAGCAATGTCAAAATCATTGTAATACGTACTAATCTTTTCATGGGATAGCTCCTTAGTTAAAAAATAATGATTTTCAATTAGGGAAGTTCTATAGTCTCTGATATTTCTCCTTAGTAATCTATTTTTCTGGATGCATGGCATCTCGAGATGCTTATTGGCAGCAAATGGTTAGTATTCGTGAATGTCTACTCTTCAGGCTTTTGCATATTGTATACAATTTGCATACAAGAGAATAAACCTTAAACCCATTGATTCGAAAAACAGACGCATAATACACTACATCTTGGCAGCTTATCTAAGCCATGAACTTTAAACACAGCAGAATCTTCTAACTTGGTATGCCACATACAAAATATCATAAACAAGTCAGCCTTATTTGTCAAATTCCAGTATCTCAGCAAACATACTTGATAGTGATACTGCTATACAAGACAGATGTAAAGAGTGCGCAAGGTTTCCAAAGCTAAACCTCGCTTGAGAATATATTGACTAAGGCGTTTAAACAGTGGTGCATGGGCCGACTAGCTCAATATCATTCCTCGTCGCGTGTCCAGGAACCACCTGCCATAAA
This sequence comes from Aggregatilineales bacterium, assembly GCA_038251045.1. GTDB lineage: Bacteria > Chloroflexota > Anaerolineae > Aggregatilineales > Phototrophicaceae > CFX2. Next base: position 1,914 of record JBBSBS010000357.1, read on the forward strand.
TCCGCCATCAACAACAACATTTTGTCCGGTAATGTAAGATGATGCTTGAGAGGCGAAAAGTAGTGCAATTCCTGTCAGTTCCTCGGGTTCTGCGGGGCGGCGCTGGGGTATTCGCGCCCGTAACCAGCTGGCTTTCTGTGGATCGTCCCAAACAGGCTTTGCCAGCGGGGTTCGGACAAAACCCGGCGTTATACAATTGACCTGGATATTGTCCGGTGCCCATTCGACCGCTTGTACCTTTGTCAATTGAGCAATAGCACCTTTACTCATACCATAAACTGATACAGTATCGAGAGCGTAAAAAACATTAATGGATCCGACATGGATTATTTTCCCCCCACCCTGCGCTTTCATGAGGGGATACGCCTGTTGACATAAGAAGTAAATCGCGCGAGTATTGGTAGCGTTGATATATTCGTAATCATCCTCAGTGACATCTATAATTGCCTTACGTCGATTTGTAGCGGCATTATTAACAAGAATGTCCAGCCTACCCAGTTTTTCGTGCGCTTCCTCGATAAGCTTTTTACAGGACGTTACGTCACCTAATTCGGCATAGAGTGGAACTGCCTTGCCACCTAGGTTTTCGACTTCACAACAGGTCTGTTCAACCCGGTCACGGTCGCGTCCATGGACACCAATGAAGGCACCAGAATGGGCAAAAGCAATAGCGATGGCGCTACCGATAGCACCGGAAGCGCCTGTTATCAGCGCAGTTTTCCCATGCAGCGAAAACAGATCGGTAGGTGTTACTGGAATGTCAGCCATGAAGGATGTCCCTTAGAATTGGTCGTTAGGTAACTGGATACATCGGTCTTTCGCCTCGCAAACCGCGCAGACAGTTTTCAACTGTAATTTCACCCATCCGCCGCATCCCATCAAACGTACGCCCTGCCATATGGGGTGTGAGGACCACGTTGTCAAGTTCAAGCAATGGGCTGTTTACGGGCGGTTCATTAACGAAAGCATCCAATCCAGCCCCTGCCAGCCGTTTTTCTCTCAGCGCGGTTGCCAAAGCAACTTCATCTACCAATGATCCCCGTGCTGTATTTAGGAAAAATGCGGTTGGCTTCATCATGTGGATACGATCTGCATGAATAAGTGTTTCTTCGATCTGTTCGGCAGCGGCGTGAAGTGAGATCACATCTGCGGTTCGCAGAAGATCATCGAGTTCCATAAACTCGATACCATGTTCGGCAGCAAAAACACCATCAGGGTAAGGGTCGTAAGCTGCCAATTTCATACCAAAACCCTTAGCGCGGATTGCCACACCCTTGCCAATTCGACCAAGGCCAATAATACCTATCAGCTTGTCTTTGAGTTCTACGCCGAACGGTGATTTCCACCCCCCCTGTTTGGTGTTCAAGTGGGTAGGGATGATGTGGCGGACAACCGCTAACAGCAGTGCCATTGTTAGGTCAGCGACCGAGTCATGAATAGCCCCAGGCGTACTACTAACACTGATACCTCTGGCTTTAGCAGCGGCCACATCGATTGTTTCCAGTCCTACTCCATGCTTGGCAATAGTTTTTAGACAATCAGCCGCATTGATGACGCGGGCGGTTAGCTCATCGGTTCCAGTCACGATAGCATCAACACCTTTTAAGGCTTCTAGTAGTTCAGTTTCACGGTAGGCTCGCCCACCTACCCCATTGGGAATCACCTCACAACCTGCTTTTTCCAGTTCCCTCAAGTGATCTGGGAAAGCCTGTCCAAATGATTTAGAACCAATCAGGATGCGCCAGTCTTTGGTCATGATGTTTTTCTTTCACGAGCCAGTTCATTAGCACCGCCCAATGGATGCGTTTGTGACATCGTTGTAAGGTCGAAACCTACTAACATACGCGCGATTAGAGTCACAGCATCACCTAGTGCGCCTGCCGCCAATGTGCTGCCGAAAGGCAAGAGAGCATCACCTTCGGCGGCTTCATGGATAGGGATGTGGTTTACCACATGACTAAATTCTGTTAATTCACTTTGAGCGTTGGCAGTCCATGCGATAATCGTTGCACCACGCTCTAGCGCAATGCGTGCGAAGGTGTTGATATCGCTACTTTTGCCTGCTTTGGACATCAGTATCACCACATCGCCTGCCTCCACAATCGCAGACTCGCCATGTAGCGCATCGCTGATAGGAATGTGGAATGCCTTGATACCACAAGTGCCGAGCAGATGCGCCAACCGTTTCGCCATCGCGCCGGAAGTACCCGCGCCCGTAACTATAATGGAACCACGACATTCGGCAACGAGTTTCACCGATTTAACGAATTGTTCATCAATTGCATCCGCTAGTTTATGTAGCGCATCGGCTTCAGCACGAATAAGTGCCTGCCCTTGTGCCAGTATTTCTTTGTCGTTCATATTTCTCTCCATGCGTGCAAACGGTTCACCTCTTAGCTAGACGTATTTGCGGTTAATGACCGGATCGCTGCAATCTCAGCATTCATATCTAGTACACGGTAAATACCACCGCCTAAAGCCAGTGTACTTGCCCCGGCGGCAGCCAATTGAGCCGTATGTTCGCGCTTCACACCGCCTGCTACCTGAACATCTAGCTGACTAACACCGGCAGTCTGTGCCATCTCACGCAGTTTCCGAACGCGAGGTAGTACTAACGGGTCAAAGTTTGCACCGCGCGTTCCTTCGCCAGTAACTCGCGATAGCAACAGTATTGCGTCTACCATAGTAATGACCGACTCAATTGTGTTGATTGCAGTGCCCATCGTTAGTACTAGACCTATTTTGACCTTATGTTCACGTATAACAAAAATCGCTTCATAGAGCATCGGCAGACTCTCGACATGTACCAAGATAAGGTCTGCACCTGCATCAACCAACTGTGGAACAAAGCGCAACGGTTGCTCTGCGCCAAGATGTACTTCAAACGGAAGTTTGGTTAATGGACGTAAAGCTGCTATTGTCCGGGGCGGAAATCCCAAGTCAGACACAAAATGTCCGTCAAAGACATCGTGATGAATGAAATCGAGTCCGGCTGCCTCTAACCGCGCAACCTCATCCGCCAGCCTTGAGTGGTCAGCATTAAACAACGCCGCACCCAGTCGAATGGGGGCTGATCGTGAGTTAATCATAGCACTAATTCTCTGGCTCGATGGCAATGGCGCGAACGGGACAAGCATCCAAATTTTTCATAGGTAAGGGCAATGCAAACAGGAAGATGCGTTGGGTTTTGAGTTCAACGAGATTGTTGAGACATTCAATCACGGGAATGCCGGCGTTGTTGAGCAGTCGATGATTGGGGTGATGACTTACACCTCGGACTTCAAAACCAGAACTATCTGTACCGAGGCAGCTAATTTTTCGGTCATCGACTAACCACTGAATTGCTTCCTCGGTGATGAAAGGCCGGTCATGCGACTGTGGTGTGCGGTATTGGATGTGTCGTCCAGTCATAATAAGTACGCGATCACCAACTTGAGTATCACCTGCCGCCTGTATTTCTTCGAGGGTTATCGCCTCGTTGATCCCTTTGTTGCGGAAATCCAGCACGATAGCGCTGCCCATGAGCCGTTCGATGGCGATGCTTGATGTGTCACCACCATCCGCCAAAAAGTGCAAGGGTGCTTCGATGTGAGTACCGACGTGCGACCACAGGTAAACCGTACTCATAATGTCGCCTTCACGTTCGGGACGGGCGTCACGCTGTGCTACTTCCAACGTGTATTGCTCCTTAAAAGGAATCAAGACGTGGGTTAAGTCAACAATTCGACCTTTGGGGATACTGACTGTGTTCTGCATCGTTATTCCTCATTGTGCTTTTTATATGTACCAATTATTTTTGGTGCACAGCGGCTTCCCAGACTTCATGGGTTTCCAGCCTAGTTCCCTGTACACCAGCGCTAACCACATAACTTTTTCCACCAGCAGCATCAATTGCGGCAGCCACTTCTGCCTGTTTATCTGGCAGTACCAGCGCAATCACAATACCACCACCACCCGAACCCGATATTTTGGCTCCCAGCGCACCAGAGGATATAGCTGCTTCAATCAGACGATTACTCTCCGGTATTGCCGTGCCCATCTTTTCTTGGAGGAGCTGATGCAGGTTCATTACATGACCAAGGCTTTTAAAATCATTGGTCTCCAGCGCATGCATAAAATGACCTAGGAGATAGCCCATGTCGCGAAAGACCTGCATTCGCGCAGGTGCTTCGGCCAGCCATTTGCGAATGTGTGTGTTGACCTCATTGGTACGGTGTTCAACCAATGTGTCACCGATTATGATGGGTACGGATAGCTGAAAAGGTAAGCGTTTGGCTTTTTCCTCAAGGGTATAACTCAAGAAGCCGCCTAGCGCACAAGTACTACTGTCGAGGCTGGAACCATAACCGCCGTGAGCAATGGCATCCCCCTGCCATGCCATGAAAATGACTTCGTCGAGTGTGTTCGTGCAACCCAGCGCTTGAAAAGCCGCTTGCACCATAGCACATGAGGCGGCTGCGCCTGACCCCAAGCCAGAACCCATCGGCAAATCTGAATGCCACTCCACATCCAAGCCTAAGCCGGTAGTACTCGTCACCAGGTGGCTCATCACATAACGAGCTGGCGCGTAGAAATCAGCCCGTACTAAGGCGACGATGTCGTCTAGCGCATGTGTTTCACGCAGCGTATCGACCTTCTGCTTAAACTCTATGAGCTGTTCGCGTATTCCCGTTTCGTAACGCACACCATAACGAAAACTATACTGCTCATCGGGCCGGACAGTTACCCGACAGAGTGTGCGTAAATCAATGGCGGTCGTAATGTTTGGCTGCTGACGGTGCACGCCGTGTTCGCCAAACAAAATAACTTTACCCGGCGATGAGGCAACAATAGAAGTCAATTCGCAGCACCTCCAGTTGGAACTAAGACACCTTTTTGTATTGAGCTGGGGTCGGTCGCGAGTTGCTGGAAGATTTTCGGAGCATCCCATAAATCGAAACGGGTCGCCACTTTTGGATATTGGATCGCACCGCTCGCAAGCATTTGGAGCGCCTCAGGAAAGCAATCAACTGATGCTCGTGAACCCACTATTGTCATTTCCTTACGGGTAAAATCCAGTCCGGGGAATTTCACCATTGTGCCGCTTTTGACAAGGCCGACGATGCATATACGCCCCCCTGCTGCGACTAA
>JBBSBS010000358.1:0-7035 GCA_038251045.1 Aggregatilineales bacterium
GTCTACCGTGCCGGTATAGGTGTCACCACTACGGGTGTAGACCAGGTACTTGGTCGCGAATCCCTGATATTTGGCAAGATCAGCAGTTGGTGCGGTTGTTGTGGGGGTGTCCATACTCGAAGTGAGCATCGGACCCAAATTGGTGATGGTATCAATCAGATCCAGCCCTGCCCAGCTATTAGGAATCTTCATTTGTTGAAGTAGAGGGGCAATCGAGGCAGGCAGTTTCGAGAAGTCGATATAGCCGATACCGTCAATCAGGATCAGATTGAGAACCAGCGGTTCGCCGCCAGTCATCGCGGCTGCTTCGGCAGGTAGGCCGATGCTGAAGTTGAGTTCACCACTAAAACCCTTAAGCCCTCCACTGAGTGATGTCAATGCTGACGCGGGATCCGTGATAGCACTAACATCGGTCATTGCGGTTGGGCTGACACCGTTGAACTTGCCGTCAGCTTTGATCGTCAGGTTCAAGGCCTGTGATGGGTCGTCTGATTGGATATCGATGGTGGTATCCAAGGTGAACGCACCAGAGGATGAGGCGGCTGTGTTGGTGAAAGCGGTTGTGAGAGCGGTACAGTCGTCTCCAGTCAAGTTGCCGCAGACAGCGCTATCCTGAGCCATTACGCCCGGAACCAGTGCGGCGATCAGAACGAACATCATACACAATGCGAGCAAACGGGACTTCATAGATTTCTCCTTATAGGTTGCGCATTTAGGTATTACTACCTACATGGTCATTATATCCGTAATTAGTACGAATGAAATGTGAGAAAAGTTCCAGAAGAATTTAGATTAGCCGACCGGAGCAAGTGAGTATTACATAAGCAAGGCGGCGACACGTTCGATAATGGCCTCGGCGATGCGGGTTTTTGTGGCTAAGGCGAGGGGGGTATGTGAACCATCTCGACCCAGCAAGATGACACGATTGGTATCGACCTCGAAACCGGCATCGGGTGCGGTAATGTCGTTGGCGACGAGAAAATCCAACCCTTTGCGTTCCAGTTTTGCACGGGCATGGGTCAGGAGTTGCTCACTCTCTGCGGCAAAACCGACCACTACGCGGGGATGACCATTGGCCGCACGATGTTGTTTGACACTCAGGAGAATGTCGGGGGTACGGGCAAGCTGGATGATAGGCGCATCATCCGAATCGTCTTTCTTTTTGATTTTTTGAGCCGCACGATCTTGAGGGCGGAAGTCGGCAACAGCGGCTGCCATGAGTAATGCGTCGGCAGTTGATGCTGCTTCAAGAACGGCCTGCTGCATCTCACCGGCGCTGCTCACAGTGATGCTGTTTGCTCCGGTTGGAAGGGGCAAATCACTGGCGGTGATGAGCGTCACGGCTGCGCCAGCATCCAACGCGGCTTGAGCCAGCGCATAACCCTGTTTACCACTGGAACGATTGGTGAGGAAACGTACCGGATCAAGTGCTTCACGGGTGCCACCTGCGGTCACGATGATGTGTTTGCCTGCCAGTGTGCCGCTTTTCCCCAGCGTTAACCGGATGTGACCGATGAGGGTGGTGGTATCCGATAAGCGCCCTTTGCCAACCAAACCGGAGGCGAAACGCCCGCTTTCAGGTTCGATAAGGGTTACGCCGCGCTGTTGTAGAGTGGCGATATTGGCCTGCACCGCCGGATTTTCATACATGCCGCCATCCATTGCAGGTGCTATGAGCAGCGGACAGCGGGCAGCCAACGCGGTTACACTGAGGAGGTCATCGGCTAACCCATGCGCGAGTTTTGCCAGTGTGTTAGCGGTAGCCGGGGCGACGACCAGCAGGGATGCATTTTCCGCCAGCCCAACATGGGCGATATGGGTGGGTAAGCCACCACTGGTATCGGTATCCCACAGACTGGTATAGACCGGACGACCGGTGACGGCTTGAAAGGTCAATGAGGTCACAAATCGTTCAGCCGCTTCGGTCATGATGACATCAACCTTTGCCCCTGCCTGAGTCAATTTACTGGCAAGATCAACTGCTTTATAAGCGGCAATACTGCCGGTTACTGCCAGCAGGATCCGTTTGTTTTGTAGGAGCGTGATGGGTTCGTTTATCATGTAATTATTCGGTTCATGGGTTAGGTAATTGAGGGTGTTGCAGAACACAACACCCCGATTCTGGATTGGTTACTGTTGCTATGTTCCTGAATACAGGGGCAGCGTAGAGGGCAGCACGGTTGTACCTGCTCGTGTGATACGAATCAGGCTGGCACTGGCGGAGATCCACCCTTCGGTGCGCGTACCGGTATTCGGATTGATAAACCGGATGCGTACCCACTGTCCATTGATGTTGCGTCCCAAAACCTCGATCTCGGTATTTCTGGGCAGTTGGATGATGCGACCTGAACTTGCGTCCGGTTGTTCGCGAATATTCGCATTGTCAAGCAGTGTGCCACTGAACGCGCGTTGGAGTGATAACCCTGAGCCATAATCCTGTAGGATAAGCGCCCTAACCGGCGGATTGCCACCGGGGGAACCCATCACGACGAAGGTATACACAACGCCTGTTACGAATTGGATGTTCGCGCTGGTAGCCAAAGGATTGAATGAGCCTGACGGGATGAAGGTGATCTGGTTGTACAAACCGGGTGGGATTTCACCGGCGCTGGCCTCACTGCCGAATGAGGCTGCCCCTGCTAGATTAATGCCGGGGGCTGGTACAGGTGTTGGTGGGGGAACAGCCGTAGGCACGACACCATCGACAATTTTGACTTCGGGTAAGGGGTAGGCGATGGTATACGCGGAAAGGGATTGAACACCTTCAGCCGCATTAATCACGCGCAGTCGGGATAATCCACTCTGGGTTTCTGAAAGGTCATCCGGCAAGAGTGCCATCATCACGTTACCGTTTTGAGTCTGGAAAACGACCGGTAAATTGACGCGTTCGGCATCGGTTGTAGAGGCAGCAACCGCCTGAATCGCAGCGGTATTTTGTGGATTGGAATTGACCAGCAGCAAGGTGTAATCAACCTGCTTGCTGTTGTCATTGGTGCGGGACAAGCTGCCGCGTGCCAGCGGCGTAGCAGCCGGATCATCTGGCTTGTCTCCATAGCGGCGAATGGTAATGGTATGGCTGTAATCGGCAAGGCCCAGATATTCGGTGTAGTCGCCGTAATTCACACGGCTGGCGACCAGACGCTCATCGATATAAACATCAATAACGGCTGTGCTATGGGCGGCGTGAATGACGCGTAAACGTATGCCGTTGTCGATGGGCGGTTCGAGCGGCGCACTCAGAACGAACGTCCGTGTTTGGGGGGAAAGTGAGCCGACTGCTCCCGTTACTCCGGAGGGTGTAACATTTGGGACGACGATGAATGTGTAGAGCGTGTTGGAATAGAAGTTGATTTCGCCAAGACGTTCTATTACAGGTGGTGATGTGGATGGTTCTGCATCGGCATTTAGGACTGCTAGTGTATAGGCATTGGTATCTATATCAATCGTGCCGAAAGGCTGCTTCAGACCAATCTGGTAGAGGAGCGCCTCACCGGATGGATAACCTATGCTGATGCGGTTGGGTGTACCGACCGCGAGATGAACAGCGGTAAGGCGTGTTTTGCCTAATTGAATGGGGCTGCGGTCGTCGTTGATGATAAATACCGCGCCGGATTGATTAATGGTCACACCGACTGCACCCTCACTCGCAAACTGCGTCTGATAAATAACCGCGGTTTGACTGCCATTGGGGACAAGGTCAATTAAGATATCGGCAATGGGCGCTGAAAGGGGATCACCATCGGCTGCCCGAACGGCAAGGGCATGCCTGCCGGCAGCGATAATGAAATAGGTGGTAGTGGCTTCCGGCGCTAAGTTGTAGGCGATGCGCTGATTATCCAAGTAGACATCGACCGGGCCGATTCCGGGCAAGGCGTTGACCATGCGCAGACTACCGGTGTTGACCGGTGTTTGGGCAAGCACGTGCTGATTTGCCGGGACATGAATTGCTAGTACCCATAGCAGAATCAGGCTGAATAGAAGTGATAACTTTTTAGGCATATTTAATGCACCCATTTTTGACAGTAAATTGTTGAGAGGCTTTATAGTGACAGCCTCTCTATCGCGCTGATGAGTCGGTTAAGGTTGTGCCGTTGCAGTTGGAGTAACACGCGGGTCAGCGATGATAAATTGGGCATATGCTGCCTGTTGCAGACCACGCGCACGACAGTCCACACATACGCGCAGACTATGAATGCCGATCGATAAATTCTCTGGCAGGGAAATGCTTGCCAGTAATGTGCCATCATCATTAATTTGGCCTATCAAAATCGGCGCGTTTGATGAGTCAAGCGTGATTGCATATTGCAACTTGGGTTGGAAGTTTTCCCCGACCAGATTGATGGTGTTTAAGGTGGTTTGTGGTGGCGCAGGATTTACGAGCAGCAATGGCAAGCGATATTCCGGTGTGTTGGTCGGGCGCGGTGTATTGGTCGGAATAGGTGTGCGGCTCGGTGTTGGCGTAAATGTTTGGGTGATGGTCACCGCGACCTGAACAGGAGCCAATGCCGTCAACGTGCCAGATACTGCTTCGTAGACGGCGGTGGGGTTACCGGAACCTTGTACCAGTTGGGTAATTTGGACGGTGGGTTCGACCATCAGCAACTGCGCTGAACCGGTTTGTACGCCGGGTGTTACCACAAAGTCATAAACGCCCCCTGCCAGAAATTGCTGCGGCGGCAGTTCGGCAAGTACGGTTTGGCTGCCTGCTTGCACAACGCGAACGGCATAAACTTCGGGACTGCGGCTAAAATAAGCCGAGGCGGTTGCATATTCGGCTTGCCCAATACTTGCCCACCCCGGGGCTTCTTGCGGCTGCCCATTAGCATCCACGCCAGCCGGACGGATAGGCTTAATTTGCAGGTTTAGAGGAACTGCACCCGGAAAACCGTGTATTAGGCGAATGTTGGCGTTGATGGCCGATCGCGGTGCATTTTGGGCGAAAGTTACCGGTGTATAAGGTGTGTCTGCCTGAGGGGCACTTGGCAACAGCAGTAGAATTTTATCTGATGTCGCTTCGGTCTCTTTTGTGTACGGGCCGAGTAGGTTACTGCCGATGTTATTGGTGTTTTCGCTCTGAGCAACCAAAATCAAGGATGTCCCTAAAACAGGTATCGGGATGCTGGGGCTAATGTTACCAACGGCTAGATTGTTGACCACGGTTTGCCCCACGATGAGTTGCAGATTGCCTATGTTGGGAAGGGCGTTGACAATGCGGATTCCTATATCACTTTTGATTCGTCCGGTGAGTCCCGTTTGCAATAAGGCGGTGGTGACTAATCCGGTTGCTTGTGATGCAGGTGGTAGCAAAATCAGGATGTGACTAACTTGTCCCGTTAAGTCGAATGGCAGCGAGGCAATGGTATTCACATTGATTGCGCTCACGCGATTTAGATCAATTGTGAGTTCCCCTGCTGGAACTTCTAGCGGGCCTATAATGTCGCCAATCTTGAGATTGCTTGCTAGCCGTAAGCGTTTGTTGGGTGCGTCAATATTTACAGCCTGCAAGCCGGGATTGGCCTGAACAATGGTGAGACGCGATGCACCTACAGCCAGCGGAGAGACATCTTCGGGGACGGGGTAAAGTTCCATACCCTCACCAAGATCGAGTGCCAGCACGGACACTACGCCACCGGCTGCGACGTTAACAACGGTGGTGGCGATGGATGTTGAGGATTGTGCATCCACAGCGCCGAGCGTAATGCGTACCGCACCCGGTGCGACCTGATAGTAGTTTGTATGCTCGCCATAGGCAACCGAGCGGGCAACACGCTCTTCATTGATAAATACGTCGACCGGCGTTTTGGATGTTTGTCCGTTGGGGTTCACCCAACTATTTAAGAAGCGTATCCAGCCAAAGGAAGGATTGGTCACGGCAGCCGGTGTGTTCGTCAGAATCGGATTGTAGGTCGGCGTGAATGTTGTACTGGGTGTGAGGGTCGGCGTTGCAGTTATCGGTCGCGTTGGGCTGATGGTAGGCGTTGGCGTTATGGTGGGGGTTGAGGAAGGTGTGAGCGTCATGCCATTGTTGGCAATAACGGTTTCAGTCAAGTGTGCGTTCGCCTGTTCGGTCGCCACGAGTGCTTCGTCTATGGCTTGAGCCAGCGCGGTTGAATTCTCTACGGCGGTGATGTTAATTACGATGGGTGGTGGTGTGGGTAATTGGGAATCGCAGGCGGCGAGCAACAGCACAAACACCAGCAATAGATACGAGAAAGATTTCAGTTTCAAAGTCAATTTCCTAACCCTTATAACAATTCGGCTATGAAAACAATATCACCCGGACTCACACCCCGTTTTGCGAGTATCGGATTGTCTAATTCAAGGATTTCAAGAGGAATATTGTTGACAGAGGCAATTGCACTGAGTTGATCACCTTTTTGTCCAATGTAAGGCTTTTTGAAGCGGCGTGGTGGCATAAGGCGGGTCACTCCACGCGGGATAATTATTTCACTACCATCTCCAAAATCCACAGTTGGCAGCAAGTTATTGGCCATACGCAAGACATCGATTGTAGTATCGTAACGCTCGGCAACCGAAAGCAGTGTTTCGTCGCGGGCAACTTTTAATAAGATGTAGTGCGGTTCATCAGTTTCGGCAGTGCGCGTGGCGCTAAAGAGGGCATCTTGAATGGCAGTTGCCACAGCCTGTGTCACCAAATTGTTGTAAACTTGTGTTCTTTGTTCTCGATCCCCCTGAACGATGAAATAACCGACCGCGGCAAAGATAGCCGCGACCAGTAAGAGGATCAGTAAATTGCGCATGAAACGACGTAACAGCATAAATAATCTCGAATTGTAGTTTCAGTAAGATCCCAATCCCTTAATGAAGTTATAGGGTATCATCAAAACTCTCAATAAAAAAGTCACACGATTAGCAACGTAAAAATACGCATTTTACCCTGATTGCTAGTTTGCAAAGTGTCTCAAGGGGTCATGCGAGAGCTAATGCTTAAGATAACCGCATTTTGAACCCGAACCTCAGGCTGCTATTGAGATTTTAGATGGATACTGATCCGATTTAAGCACCAAATTCTCA
>JBBSBS010000359.1:0-7005 GCA_038251045.1 Aggregatilineales bacterium
CAACGCTGCCGGGTGCGTTTGGTCGGTTCGGTACGCCGAGCCGACACGCTGACCGCGCACTGGGGTGCGGGTCAGTGGTGCTGCGCGTGAGCGCGGCACGTCAAGCCCTCACGGCGCTTGAGTGACCAGCTTTTAGCTGGCGATCCCCCTCAGCCGGATTACCCCATAAATGGGAGTAACTCCGCCGTGCCGCCAACAGGTGAAACACACTGTTGTTGGCTGAGGGGGTTCGAGCGTTGCGTCGCAACGCCGGTGCTGCTGCTAAGCAGCACACTGTCGTCACATCCCATACGCAAAACACACCCAATTCCACAGACATTTGCTACTCTTGCTTATTGACAGGTTAAAGATGCTGTTGGCGAATCAATAACCTCACCCCCTAGCCCCATTTACTTTACGAGACGACAGTTTTGATAAAACACAGGAAATACCGGGCGGGAAAAATCCCGCCCCTACGAGAAGATTTCTCATTAATTTTGAAAAGTGGCGTGTAATGAACTCCGTTTACAGAGAGGGGGAACAAAGACCTGATTTTTTTAGTGGATAAAATCAATTCGCCAACAGCATCTTAAAAATGTCACCCCCCTCAGCCGAGACTACGCCACAAATGGCGGTAGCTCTGCTGCACCACCAACGTGTGAAATACACAGTTGGCTGAGGGGGTTCGGCGTTGCGTCGCAACGCTGGTGCTGCTGCCAAGCAGCACACTGTCGTCCGATCCCATACGCAAAACACACCCAATTCCACACACATATACTACTCTTGCTCATTAACAGTCAAAATGTCAGCATACAACAGATTGTCAGACAACCATAGTAGAGTATGGCGCTTGAAAGATCACTGAGACTACACGGATCCATGTGCTAAACGTGTCGACTGAATTGACTGCGCATACCCTCATCAATAACTGCCAATGAATAGTGATCGCTTAACGTATCTCCGTAATCCCAACTCGAGTATATTCTCCAGTGGCGAATGTAGTGATCAATTGGCTTTCAAAGGATCAACAATTCTTATGATCCGAGTTAGCTCAAGCTGTAAATAAACAATAGATAAAATAGATAACTATCTATCTGACTAGGGTGTCGAGTTGGAGTGAGACATGACGGAAAAAAACTCATTTTATTAAAATACCTAATTGGTGAAGTAGATTGCCTGGAGTTCTTGATCCCGAGATTGTTTCACTACCTGACTGAACTTACTCCATTGCCTGTATCCGGTATGTGTACGTCTCCAAGACAGCCTGTTGAAAAGCAGTTAACTGAAAAGGTTCCTATTTTTGCTAACTTTTCTTAACAGAAAAGGGTGATTTTCAGTATAAGAAATTGGCTTGGTAGGAGTGGAGAAAGGGAGATTGAGGAAGCCGTTGAAGAACAAATGGCACGAGGTCGAGAAAAACGGGAGCGGTACTTGGTGGATGCATACTGCTCCCTGTAGCTATTCGTCACAGCAAGATATTCTGGTTCGGTCAGTATTCGGATTCAGGGAGCAGTAAACTTAACAAGCGTTTCTACGTCACCCGTAGTCAGATCAATAGACTTGATTTCCCCAATACCCTTTGCATAGTATTTGAATTCATGCGATTTGGTGTTGAGCGGCGTGTAATCATAGGTCATCACCAGGTTGTCGAAGTCACCATAGGGTACAGAAGCCAATCCGGTGACACTGAGCATAGTCGCGGAATCTTCGGCCTGACCTTTGTAGTATTCTTGCAGATAGGTTTCGCTGAGGTGTGCGGCAGGGTCACCAAACATGACAATGCCGGGCAACGCACCGTCTACACCAGCCTCCCAAGAGCCTGTCTTGCTGGACAACTTACCCTTCTCAAAATCGCTGACATCTTCACCGAAATACCAGACATTCCCATCTTTATCTTGAGCAAAATAATCGTAGGTATCCTCATGAACCACGCCGTCGAGGTAGACGGTATCGCGCACAACAGTGGTTTTTACGCCCATCACGTCGTGCGTGTCGGTCAGAACTTGGATTTCGACATGTTCCATGCCGTCTGCCGTCTGCCCTTCATAAACCCAGCTTGTGCCGGGGATGTGCGGATAGTACGAGTTGTCAATGACTGCGACAAAATTGGCCGGGTCAATCTCAACTTTGCAGGCTGGCTTATCCTGCGCGAACGTTAAAGCATGTGTGACGGTGAGCATCAGAACGAGCAGCACCCCGATCAAACTGGATTTACGGATCATTGGTCGCATGAGCAATTTGCCTTTCTAATACGTATCCTCAAGGTGAGGACCTATTCGATAGCTGAATACTCATGGCGCAAAATTAAATAGGGATTAAGCTCGACTCAAGTGGCAAGGTCACAATAAACTTCGCGCCACATCCGGGTTGACTGATGACACAAATAGATCCGTTGTGGAGTACAACGATGCGCTTAGCAATGGCCAGACCAAGCCCAAAGCTAATCTGATTTCGATTACGTGATTGGTCACTGCGGTAGAATCGGTCGAAAATGAGTGCTTGATCCGCTACAGGAATACCGGGTCCCGTATTTTCGATCATCATTTCAAGGTGATTATGGTGGATGTGGGCGGTGATGCTGATTTTTCCCTTTATGGGCGCATATTTCACGGCGTTATCCACCAGATTGAAAGCGACCTGAATCAGCTGCTCCTCATTGCCACGTATTTTGAGATTAGGGACAATGGCACGTTCAAATGTGATGTGTTTTTCTTCAGCGAGGGGTTCAAACTGTTCGGCAATGGTGTTGAGCATCAGGCTGAAGTCAATTTCTCTGGTTGCAAGTGGCAGATCGTGTGTATCTGCACGAGCAAGCATGAGTAAGGTATTTGCCAATTGCGACAAGCGCTGCACTTCTTCCTGAACACTTATGAGTGCCATACGATATTCAGGTACACTGCGTTCCCGGCTTAAAGTCACATCGAGGCCAGTCTGCATGATGGACAGCGGTGTACGGAGTTCATGAGCCGCATCAGCCGTGAACTGGCGCTGACGTTGAAAAGCTTGTTCGATGCGATCCAGCATGGCATTGAAAGTCTGTACCAACTGCTCTAACTCAACCTCTGAGGCAGCGAGGTCTAGGCGCTGGGTTAAATCCGTCTCATTGATCCTCGCAGCCGTAAGCGCCGTTGCACGAATAGGGATTAAGGCGCGATTGGCGAGAAACCAGCCGCTTAGGGGGGCGAGGGTTCCGGTAAAGAGCAGAACCACAATTAAAATTCCTGATATGTCTCGCTGAATTTCGTGGGTTTCTTGCAACGAAACGCCGACCTGTAAAGCAAATTGAGGCGCATAAGAAAGCGGCAAGGTGTACAGTCTAATTTCATTGAATTTATCGTTTTCGTAAAACGATTCAGTATCAAAATGAGCCTGAAACACCCCTGTTTGGGGCGCAGGGAGGTTGTCATCCGCACTGGAAGCCAATACCGCACTATTGGACAAATCAATCAGGCGCACAAAAAAATGTTGCCCACGCAAGAAAGTCTGGGTCGCGATGTTGCTGTTGTTGGTCAGTTGTAGGCGGGCATCGGCTACGTCCAGCGGATTTTTAGGATCATCCGCTGTGTAGAACACCAAAGCGATTTGGTTAGCAGTCAATACAAGATTATTGTTTACTTCGTCTTCGAGCCAGGTCGAAATCGCAACATACAACACGATACTCACGACAATCTGGATGACTCCCAGCAGCAGCAGCCCCCATAATGCCAAGCGGACGCGCAGGCTCCTAAATTTGATCGGCGTCAACCAACTGGTAACCTGTGCCGCGAATAGTGCGAATATATTTTTCTTCATGGTCGTCGTCAATCTTCTTGCGTAAATAACGAATGTAGACATCAAGAACATTGGAGTCGGGGGTGTACTCATAGCTCCACACATGTTCGGCTATGACCGACCGTGTAAGCACCTGATTAGGATGCAGCATGAGGAATTCCAACAAGATGTACTCTTTAGTGGACAGGTCGATGATCTGATTACTGCGCTGTACCGTATGGGTGACAGTATCTAAAATCAAATCACCAATGACTAACGTAGTTGATTTTTGGTAGGAGTCACGGCGGGTCAAGGCCCTTATGCGTGCGAGTAATTCACGAAAAGCAAAGGGCTTGACGAGGTAATCATCAGCACCGCAGTCCAATCCTGTTACGCGATCATCCACAGCGTCACGGGCTGTCAACATGAGTACCGGTGTGATGATGCGTTGGTTACGCAGTTCACGACACACCGTTAGGCCATCTTTTTTGGGGAGCATGATGTCCAACACAATGACATCATATGAAAAGTTAAGTGCCCAGTGCAGCCCATCCTCTCCATTGTCAGCGATATCGACAGCATAACACTGTTCTTCTAACCCCTGCTTCAGGAAAGCCAGCATCTTGGTTTCATCCTCGACGAGTAATACACGCATAAATTACCCCTAGAATAATCTGGTTAAATCGCTATCTTCAACGCAATAAATTAAAACAGGATTAAACTCAAAAAGAGCCAGAAAAGGTGCTTTCCAACCCTTTTCAGACCACTTTTCACAACTCTTGATCCAATAAGAGCGTATCTGAGAATTAGCTCGATAGGCATTAATCATCCGTCGGGAAGGGGAGTTTCTATAAATTTAACCTTCTAACGACATCTGCCAATTCATCATCGGTAATCCCTAAATACCGCTTGGTATAGGCAAGCGAGTTGTGGTTGAGTTTGTGCATGATGAGGGCTAAGTCAACACCACTGAGCCGGGCATGGTAGCCCCACGTCTTTCGTAGGGTGTGGGTTCCAAAGTTACCACGCAATCCGACATCGGAACAAATGCCGGTGATGAACTTCCAAGCCTGCCCCCGTTTAATCGGATCATTGAACACATTCGTTTTGGTGTTGAAAAATACAAAGTGCTTCGGATTAGCTAAGAGGGTAGGGTAGGCCACCAGATACTCACGCATGACCTCACTCATGCTGTCATTGATAATGACCTCATTGCGTTTTCCCCGTTTTTCTTCACGAAGCCAGAACCGATCTTGTATCGTTCCCTGCTCATCTACAAAGTCACCAATCTGGAGTTGCAATAAATCGGAAACGCGAAGGGCCGTATTGATCCCAACGACAAACAACAAAAGATCGCGGAAACGTTTTTCACCCCGGAGTTGATTTTTTATTTGGGCAATCTTTTTGCGATCCCGAATCGGTTCAACGAAATTCATAGTGTTGGTATCTTATAGACTTGTGAAAACTTATAAACACAATAGCACTGGTGCTCAAATATGTCTACTAAGAAGGTAACGACCAACAAAATGTTCGTTGAAAAAGGTTAATTTTGAGGGAGAAATGGAGAGGTAGTGAACACAATGGATATTGTGTCTACTATGTTGCTTTCGTAGGGGTGTAAGAGAGTGTCTGAAAAGGAGTAGATGGTGGGTTGATCGCTTATCCTCCCAGTTTACTCAACGTTTCCCGTGGTTTGCCCATCACGTCGAGAATCTAGCGGTAAGCTGCATAGCGCCCACCGCGATTCTCCTCCTGCAATAGACAAACTACTCACTTACGACGCGGCATCTCTGGATTACCGGGGTTGAAGTGTTTCAACATGACTAAAGGTTCCGTGCTGCTGAGATTGGTGATTTCGACACCAGCGGTTGCCGCCTCAAACGAAACAAAAAACTCATCCTCGGTCATTTCCCCGAAGCGAATCAGAGAGGGTGCGGAAATGGCATGTTTGCCGAAACGTCCGTAGCCTTGTACAGCGATAGCGCCGTAAGCGTCCGCGTCCTTGATCTTCATCGTGTGTTTAGGGTAGATGGTCAATTCTTTCGCGGCATAGAAATCACTGCCGTAGACAATCCAATTTTCGTGGTAGCCGTCGCCATGCATCACAGTAACATCGTGGGCGGGTATCGGTTCAAGATAATGATTGATCTTGAAGTTCGGGTCAACATTTGCATCCCAGTCCAACATGCCGATTAAATAATCGTAGTCCTCCCATTTATCAGCAGGCACATCTTTGACAAGTAGGGAGCGATCTACTAATTGGTAATCAGCAATCAAGGACTGCCACATGGAGAACACGTCGCTGGCGCGTTGTGGTTCGTAGGTGCACAAGGAACCCGGTGCGTGCAGAATGCCGGGCGGCACGTCCCACGCATTGCCGGGGGTGAGACGGTATGCCTTTGACAATTCAAGAATTCGGTTATCACCTTCGCTCCAACGCTTCAGGCATTTGATTACTTGGTCTTGTGTTGTGCCCGGTTCAAGGCCAAAGAAAGTATATGGATAGGTATCGTTGGCGAAGTTGTACTGCGGCGGGAAATAGTAGGCTTCTGGCTTGCCGCGCTTTCCCACATGGGCG
Organism: Aggregatilineales bacterium; assembly: GCA_038251045.1. Taxonomy (GTDB): domain Bacteria; phylum Chloroflexota; class Anaerolineae; order Aggregatilineales; family Phototrophicaceae; genus CFX2. Next base: position 6,308 of record JBBSBS010000359.1, read on the forward strand.
GCATACTCATCGTTTTGATGGACGTGATGGGGCAGGGGATACATATTGTCGAAAAACTTGCTATACATGACCCAACCACCGTAACGTTCTATCTGTTCCTTGCCCAGCAAGGCGACGCCAATCAGTCCCAGCGCATCTCGCAATGTCACCTTTTGCTGCTCATCTACATAGATATAGCTCAATCCTTCGTCATCTCGCGTGAGCGGGCCGTTATCAGCTTTAGTGGTGGAGGCAAACCAGCGTTCATCAATGCCTCCCCGGTTTGCGCCCAAAGCATATAGGTCTTTAGGATGCAAACGCAGCCGCCGCCCGGGTATACAGAAAGAGCGCGGCACCCATGTTGGTGTCAGGCGTACAATTCCGCTGCCCCTCTCGAGTGCTTGTGCTGCCAATTGCTTGATCTGTTGATCGTTCATCAACAATCTCTTTCTTGCTTCCGCCAATTAGGTCGGAAAGGTGCAGAATCGAATGATGGAAAGTATTGTTCTCTGACATACTGAAGGGAACGTACACTACTACGTTCCCTTCATAAACAGTTGCGATTTTACTTAGCCACTGATTTCACCAATCCGTTCGGCTTCAGTAAGATTATCCTTGGTGATGATCTTTGGCGTGAGGAAGTTGAGTTGTTGAGCTGGCTTGTTGCCGTTGCGGAGGAACTCAACAGCAATTTGGAGCGCCTGACGCGCCTGACCACC
>JBBSBS010000360.1:0-7004 GCA_038251045.1 Aggregatilineales bacterium
GTCAGAATGGAGTCCATCCCCCGGCTAATTGTGAATTCCGGCTTATTACTATGTGGACCCAACACACTGATGACCGCATCCACACCCTGTACAACCGCTACAATACAACCGGCATCCAAAACGTCTCCTTGTATAACTTTGAGGCGTGGATGCTCAATAGTCACTTTTGAGGGAGTACGGGCCAAGGTGACCACTTCATGTTCCTCATCAAGCGCCTGCTGAATAAGATGCTGTCCTGTTTTACCTGTTCCGCCGAATATCGCCAGTTTCATAATGTTCTCCTTCGCTCTCATTTCTCAAAGTTTTTATAGACCGGTCTACATAGAATTAACAAAAAAAGAGATACCCTATAATGCGTGTATCACAAGTACATTAATTTCTTCGGCAACCTGCTCCAATGGCTCAGTACTCTGGCGGGTGCGGCAGAGAATGGTACCGCCCTCAATCGCTGAAATAATGAGTGTTGCCATGGGCTTTGCACGTGTTTCAGGAATACCCGCAGCCAGAAGTTTGTCGGCAAATACTTGCTGCCACTCGCTATAAATGCGATCACACTCTTGGCGCAGGGTAGCGCTTGTTGATGCCGTTTCCATTGCAATAGCCGTAATCGGCCCACCCGCCCGAAAATCCGCTAATTTGACATTCAGGGCAATATTCTTGATGAAAATGCGGATCGCTTCAGCCGGATCTTCGACTTGGGCTAAATTTTCACGGATGCGTTGCAATACAATCTTACCCACATGGTTCACGGCTTCAATCGCTAGTTCTTCTTTACCGCCCGGAAAATGATAGTAAAGTGACCCCTTAGGACTTCCGCTTTCTTTGATAATCTGGTTGAGTCCAGTCGCATGATAGCCTTGCAATTCCAGTAAATCGCAAGTCGTTTCGATGATTTGGTCGCGTGTGGAAGCCATGTATTGTCCTTATGTCTTTGTCTCATTAACGACTGCTGGTTTGAACGAGCGGTTGCCAGCACTCGCGATAATCTTGTGTAAACTGGTCAAATGAAATGGCCGGGCGTCCTAAAACAGTTTCAACATCATGCGTGATCTCTTTGGCATTACCCAGCCGCGTGAGGGTATAGAGAGCCGCTACAACGAGTGTATAGCCTAATTTGCGTCCACTTGCAAGCTGCTTCCAGACAAATTGAAAAACAGATGGATTGGTATAACGAATAGTTCGACTGAGCACCGAAGAAAGTTTATCGCTGACCTGATAATAATCTAAGGCTTCCTTCCCAGTGAGTGTGTATTTATGGTTTTCGTCATCGTTTTCAGTTAACGCGTATACCGCTACTGCCGCAATATCGCGCACATCAATGAAACTGGTTTTAGCTTTGCCAACCGGTAGTGCAATTTCACCCTCATCCCTAATTTCAGCCGCCTGCGTGCTAGACAGGTTCTGCATAAAGAAACTGGCTCGCAGAAAAGTATAGTGAACTCCACTTTCCATAATAATCTGCTCGATTTTATGATGTGGAACAATGGAATTCTTCTCCACGCCTTGTAATGACAGAAAAACGATTTGCTTGACACCCATCTTGATCGCGGCTTGGATAGCCGGTGCGATGTCGCGTTGCACGTTAGACAAAGCAGGCGGCCTAACCAAAAACAAGCGCTCAATGCCTGCAAAAGTAGCTTCATATGTTTCTGGGTTCAAAAAATCGAAACGGGTGATCTCGATATTATCTCCGAACGACTGGCGCGCTTTGACTGTATCACGAGCACCGACACGAAACGGGATACCTTTCACTTGTAGTGCCTTCACAACTTCGCTACCGACATTGCCCGGTGCTCCCGTGATTAGTACTTGAGGGTTCATGTCAACTCTCCTATTTAGCGATTTATAGATTCAATTATACAGACTGGTCTATATAAATCATAGTGACGAATATCACCAGTATTAGCCTGTTTGGGTTAGTAATGAGCCAATATTTGAAACAATCAGTAGACAAGAAGACATAGCCTCGCTAATTTTGGACGTACTCATCTCAGTTGTTCGCTACCATAGCATGGGTGAACTGCTCAAGTTATTTGATCAATTGCCTAATTTATTGCGTTGAAGCTGGTACCACGACTTACGACCAAAACAGAATATTTCTTAAGGTACTTAAATATGAATGGAGAATATGCTGTTTTTGAGACACGTTGAAAGAAATCACACTAAAATGCAATAGTTGTGAAAATCATTCCTGCAAACAAAATAGGAGTAGCAGCGCAATGGCTTGGGCTATGAATTGGTACGACAACGATCATACAATCATTTTATTTACGGTTGAAAGAAACTCAACATGGAAAGACTTTCATGATGCAATGAACCGTTATGCACAAGAGTTAGAGGAAACTCCTAAAAAAATTGATGTGATTATTGATGATCCATTTGGGCTACCTTCTGGCAGTCCATTACCGCATCTTAAATCACAAATGAAGAAGTTAGAAAAGTATGAGAACTTTGGTCTCATTATCTCGGTCAGCCGCCCTACAACGATGAGTTTTCTTCTGACCATGATTGAAATGACAAGTAAGTTTTTTGGCATAGAAATGAAAAAGGGTGTTACAGTCAAAACTATAGATGAAGCAATCAAACTCATCGAAATCTCGCGTGCACAGGCTCAAATTAATCAATTGCCTTATTAACCTAGATTCAGTCTATCGCTTACTGCTTGGTTTGGGTCGTTCTTGCTATTGATGGCAGATGTATTCATAGGATGTTTAGCCCTTCAATGATTTGAGTTTTTTGGCGAAATCATAAGCCATCAAAAATGTCACAAAATGGTCACGAAATTGCTGATAGGTATCACAGTAGTGGCAGCTGGTCGCAGTTTTGACAGTGCGGTTCATAGACTCCACCTGCCCATTCGTCAAGGATGTTTAGGTTTAGTCAGGCGGTCAATGTTAGATTGGAGAACATCGTCTGTGATAAAGTCGTATGTTTTCAGTCCTAGTTCTAACCTCAACTAAATGGCAACAAGCTTAGCGAATATAATGGATGCATAAATGGTGTGAACTTGCGAAGGTTGTTGAAATGCCTTTTTCTATTCAGTGGGATAATGCTGATAAAACGATCATCTACGTACGATATGAACGCTGGTCGTGGGACGATTTTTATAATGCAGTGAAAGAATCGAGTAATCTGTCCTCAACTGTAGAGCATCAAGTGGATATTATTGCGCATCTTGTAGACGGTATTATTCCCAAGGGTAGCGCTTTTTCGCATTCGGGTTCAGCGCTCAAACAAGATAATAACAGACTAGGGCTCATTGTGGTCGTTACGTCCAGTCGTTTTATTCTATCGCTGATGCAGGTAAGTTCACGTATTGTTCCAGGATGGCAAAGCAAATATCGAATGAGCGACACTTTGGAAAATGCTAGGGAATTAATTGCACAAGAACGGACGAAAAATATCATTAAGTAGATCTTTAGTGTAATTGATACTGACGAGAAGTAAGTTGAGCTTGGAACTTGACTTACTAATTTACTGATGCGAGACAAAATTGACTGATACTAAGCTTTTACTCTTATCACTGAATGCCCACCAACACATTAAGGCTGTTAGATTCAAGAACGATTTCTGATCTCTTTTGAGTCGCTTATCCGTCGAGCCAAAGACCTGATGCAGGCCACATAAATTCATTCGCTCATGATAGTCTTTTAAGACCGGGGCTTTTTGTTCAGGTATGTATCATACTTTAGATGTCAATATCTGCTAGATTGGACAGGCATTGCACAACTACTCCCAACTCCCGCATTTCTTATGTCCATTGAATATAATATGCTCACTACCACATGATCGACATGAGCAGGTGATATTATCTGCGATGATGCGGCAGATTTTATCGACTATCACGTACTTTGCAACCACTATCTCTATCGATCTAGACCACCTTTGCTACATCCCTAAAAGGTGAAACTGCAGGTCAATGTAATCGAACTTCGTTCGCGTGGGTGGAGCTTTCCAGCCATTGCAAATTATGTAGGAATTAGTGTTGGTAGTGCTTGGAACATTGTGAATGTAATCTGATTATTGGTTTCCCGGAGAACAGTAGAGATCTACAATCAGGTTAGCGCAAAGCACAATCTCAGCTAACCTGATGCCGTTGGATGTCAAAAATTATTCGAGCACAACGGCCGCTGATAAGGGCGGTATTACAATGCCATTTGCCGATGGTAGCCAAGTTGCAGCGTCGACTAGGCGATAGCGGCTAAGCGCTTGCTTATTATTCAGCTGGACGTTGGCAGTGATTGTCGTGGTTTCATCGTAGTTGACCACGACCAACGCCGACTTGCCGTTGCTGTGATTTTCAAACACAGCGTATTGCTGGTGTGGTTGGTTATCCACCGTCACGATAGCGCCAACTTTATCCCGGAATTCACCATCCCACAGATAATCGCGCAGTTCAGTGCGGAGTCCATCCATTTGCTTGCCGTAAGCCATCGTCAGTGGGTAGTCGTCGAGCCGTCCTTTGAAGTTGTACGGTTCATAGCTGATGATATAGCGATACATCAGGCATTGGTTAATCATGTTGCGATCATTAAAGCCGGTAACGGCTGTCAACAGCGGCACGTCTGGCAGCATATAGCGCGACAGTGGAATATGATTGACGCGTTCGCTACGATGATATGAGGCGTGATAAGTTTCAAACTCCCAATCGTAGCAGGCTTCACCTGCGTATAAGAAATCAGGATTAACTTCTTTCGAAATCTGTGCAAAACGACGTATCAGTTCGTTGTCATTGGCATAAACCATACTGCCGTACCGATGTCCGTGATCGGGGTCGAAGCACAACAGAGCAGGAGTATGGTGCAAACATTCGTCGAACAAGAAGCCGTCAGGATTCAGTTCAAGTATCTTTTTAAATTCTTCGTCGCATACGCGCAGATAATCTTCACTCAAAAAGCACATAGGAATTAGTCGTTTTGTGTTAATGTCTAGCAGCTGGGTAGCAGTCTGATATTGGTAGCCCGCGTAATGATAGTAATCGCCATATGGATCTTTGATTGCCTGATTTATCAGATCGGTACGGAAGCGTTCAGTGGCACGATCAGCCCATGTAAACTTGGCGAAAAGGATTACCTTCACGCCCATCGCCTGAATCTTGGCAATCGCCTCCTTGAGTTCCTCTTTGGTACCCAGCTGCGGATCAGCATCATGGGACGGATTGAATTGATCCTGACCGCCATGATTCCAGCCGACCAATTGGATAGCTTTCACACCATGTCGTGCACAGTCTTCGCCAATGAGTGGTAGATCACGGAACTGCATTCTCAGTTCGTTTTCGGGTGAGTTGATATGGATTTGCTGCCACGAATGCGGCTCTTTCGCCCATTCGGGAATACTTGGCATAGACATCCAATTGCTTCGCCACCGCTTATAAATATCAACGCCGTACTGCCAATCGCCTTGGAATGGCTCAAGGATCAGTGGGGTTAAGGTGCGTGTCTCGCCCGGTTGGATATAAGGCACATGGACGGCTGCAAAGCGCGTGGAGACATCTTTGCCACCGATAGATGGCTCGTCCGGCGTACGTCCATTCAACTGGTGCAGGGATGCGCTGACGCGGGTCGACAGGGAATTGTCGTAACCGGGGCGCAGTTCGGTATGCCACGCTACCAATTCACTTTCCGATGAGCCGACACCCACATATAACCCTTGTTTCGCGCCGCGCAGCAGTATGAAAGGAGCCATTGGTGCGCCGGCACTGTGTGAATCGCTGGCGAATTGGGTTGGGTAGTCGATGCCATAATAACCGCGTGAATTTTGATAGGTGGGCCAGAGCCACCATTCCTGAGCTGTCGCATAGGTATAGGAAAAGGTCTTGAACCACTCCTCATCTAAGGGGCGCTGGAGATCACCAAAATAGGGACAATAGACATTTTCGACCATGCAGTCCGAGTGGTTCTCGATGGTCATCTGATAGCGGGTTTGGCGCTTGTCGAGCGTGATCTGTAGGGTAAGTTTAATATTATGGATTCCACCATATTCGGAAGTCACCGAATCCCAGGTAAAGGTTACACTCGATGCGGTTTTTTGAGTGCCGGATAAATGCTGCTTCTCGCCATAGACAGGATTGTCACGCTGCTGGGGCAGGGGAACCAGCAACCGGAAGGATAATCCCAAATGTGGACGCGATAAGATTTCCCAGCCCGTTTCGACGGCGACGAGTTTAGTCAAGGCACCGTTATCGGGATCAAATTCGAGATGGAGCGCTTCGTTTTCGAGAATAATGGGCGACATAATCAATTTCTCCGTAACCATATGGCAAAAATAAATAATAGCTGACAGGTTATCTGTAGTACTTTAGCCTTTAACTGCCCCGGACGTTAGTCCTCGGATAAACCAGCGTTGAAGCAGCAGATAGACAATGATCATGGGGATGGATGCAATCGAGAGCGCTGCGAAGACTTGCTCCCAGTTAGTCCGCCCAAAGGTATACGAGAAGGATTGTATAGCTACTGGAAGGGTGCGGGTGTTGGCTGAATGCAATAGAACCAGAGGATTAAAGAAATCGTTCCAAGCCCCTAAGAATTGTAAAATCCCAACGGTCGCAATGGCGGGGGTCGAAATGGGCAATACAATGCGCCAAAATGCACCGAAGCGTGATGCACCATCGACAACCGCCGCATCAATCAGATCGGCTGGGACTTGCCGGAAAAACGCCCTGAATATAAAGATGGAGAGCGGAATGCCATTTGCGACAGTGGGTAAGATTAAACCGGGCAGTTTGTCGATGAGGTTGAGCTTGGCAATCAAGATATACAAGGGGATGATCGGCACAGGTGCTTGCATGGTGAGTAGAAACAATAGAAAGATTGCCACCGAGAATCGCAGCCGAAAACGAGCCAGCGCATAGCCAGCCAGCATGGCGACGACCAGCACCAAAAACACGGTTGTGACTGACACAATAATGCTGTTCCGCAAGGCAGGGCCGAGCTGTCCGGCTTCCCAAGCGGTTGTGAAGTTAATTAGACTGAGGTTCGCGGGCAGCCCCCAAGGATTGCTCATGA
>JBBSBS010000361.1:0-6984 GCA_038251045.1 Aggregatilineales bacterium
AATTTCCTCAGGGGCAATATCAACACGCTCATTTTTGATGTAAATCGTAATTAAAACGACATTCGTGGAAAGGCGGACATAATAAATAACCCGGTATCCGCCACTTTTCCCTTTTGATAGATCACTGCTCTTAACTCTGACTTTATAGACGGTATAGCCGACACCGGGAATCTTGTCGCCGGGTGTTTCACCTGCTTCAAGCTGGTGTATCAGTTCGATGATGTCATCAACAGCATGAGGGTATTTTTTCGATAAATGCTTTAAGTCTCTTGCTGCCGGACGCGCAATTTCGACTTGAATAGGCGTTTTATTCGTCACGCTCAATGAATTCTCGTAGTTTGGATGCGGGGATGGTGTCGCCGCTCATCGCTGCTACCCAACCTTCACGAAATCCGGTGAGCAGTTCTTCTTTGGTCAGTTCATCTTCTTCGACGAGTGAAAGCAAATATTCACCGGGTGTGTTAAAGCCATGTTGATGCGCTCGCTGCTCAATTAGCTGACGCTGTTCATTGGTTACATGTATGACTAAATCACTCATGGTTAGTCCTCAATTACAGAACCTTTTCTTTCATTCAAGTATACCATTAAGCCATCAACGAGAACATTTTGGGTTGCAAATGCCAAAGGATACGGCGGTATGGATGCAGATACCGATTTCATACAGACTGACCAACTTGATAGACTTTTTTCAAACATATTGTACAATGAGAAAACGAGTCTATTATTTAGCCAGCAGGAATGAAACGCCATGATAATCGGCATCCCCAAAGAAATTAAAGACAATGAATATCGTGTGGCACTGCCGCCCGGTGGTGTGCGTGAACTGGTGCGGCATGGACACCGGGTCATTGTACAGACGGCGGCGGGCGCGGGCAGCGCGTTTAGCGACGAGGAATATCTGAAGGCGGGCGCGGCAATCGTCCAGAGCGCGGATGAGGCGTGGGGCAGCGTACAGATGGTGCTGAAGGTCAAAGAGCCGCAGCCACAGGAATATGGATTTTTGCGGGATGATCTGGTGCTGTTCACCTATTTGCATCTGGCGGCGGACGAACAGCAAACCCATGCCCTGCTGGACAGCGGTGTGACGGGGATTGCTTACGAAACGGTAGAAGATGCCAAAGGTCATTTGCCGCTGCTGCAACCGATGAGCGAAGTGGCGGGACGGATGGCGACCCAGATTGCCGCGCAATATCTGGAGAAGCCGGAAGGTGGACGCGGTATTTTGATGGGCGGTATTCCGGGTGTCGCGCCAGCGCATGTGGTGATTTTAGGCGCGGGTACGGTCGGAACCCATGCGGCGCAGATCGCGCTGGGGATGGGGGCGCGGGTGACGCTGCTGGATGTGAATATGGATCGGCTGCGATATCTGGATGAAATTATGGGCAGCAAGGGCCGGCTGACGACGCTGGCCTCCAACGAAACGAATGTGACGGATGCGGTGACAACTGCCGACGCGGTGATCGGTGCGGTGCTGGTAACCGGCGCACGCGCTCCGCGATTGGTGACGCGCGAGATGCTGCCGACGATGTACAAGGGCAGCGTGATTGTGGATGTGGCGGTTGATCAGGGTGGATGCGTGGAAACGACCCATGCCACGACCCACAGCGATCCGATTTACTTTGTGGATGGTGTGCTGCATTACGGGGTCGCTAATATGCCGGGGGCTGTGCCGCGTACATCAAGCTTCGGGCTGGCAAATGCGACGCTGCGCTACATCATGAAGATTGCGGATGTGGGTGTGCAGAAGGCGATGGATGCCGATGCCGGTTTAGCCAAGGGCTTGAATGTGTATAAGGGCAGCGTGACGCATCCGGCAGTTGCGCAGACATTTAATTTGCCGCTGGTAGAGATGGATGCACGGGTGCTGGCGTAGTAACGTTTACCTGAGCGTAATTTTGAAGCCGGACGTGAAAGCGATCCGGCTTTTTGTTTGGGCAGGCATGTATGCCGTGCTGACAGAAAAATACGGGAGGATACAGTGATCCTCCCCTACAATTGCCTATATCTCTGCGCTCAATCGAGTGGTCGAAGCGCGATAACAGCGATTAGGATTCTTTGATGGTGAGCGTTTCGATTTTGTCACCCTGCTTGATGGCATCCACGATTTTTTGACCGTCGCCCAAGACCTTGCCAAAGACGGCATGTTTGCCATTCAACCATGAGGTTTCGACATGGGTGATGAAGAACTGCGAGCCGTTGGTGTCTGCACCGGCATTCGCCATGCTGAGGATGCCGGGGCCGTCATGCTTGAGCTTGAGCGCCGAGGGTTCATCTTTCCACTTGTAGCCGGGGCCGCCGGTACCGCGCCCTTCAGGATCGCCACCTTGAATCATGAAGTCGGGGATGACGCGGTGAAACAGGAGTCCGTCGTAAAAGCCGTCTTTTGCCAGAAAGACAAAGTTGTTGACGGTGATAGGGGCTTCGGCAGCGCGAAGATGCACATCAAACTCGCCCTTATTGGTTTTGAAGTGAGCCACATAATTCTTGTTGGGGTCAATCTGCATTGCCGGGGGGGCGTTATAGGTTTTCGCCATGTTCATATTCCCTTTCCATAACCTGTAAAGTTACTCAGGCGGGCAATGGTTTGCCCGTGCCAATAGGGCTAGGATAGCAGAAATTAGAACGGGGGGCGACCCTGATGGTGCATCTTTCACAAACATTTAGCATTTAATTAGAGATTTCTACGTTACAATACCTTAGTGGACAGTAATGCAGATTGAAATGCTGCCGGTTGCGTTTTAAGGTAGTCGTGAATGGTCAATGTGGCACTGGGGGCGCTTCTGTGCGGGGGAATGTTGGCTTTTGTCAGAATTGCCGCACAAAATTTACGTTACACATGATCTTCATGAATCAATCAAGATTGTGTTGTATGATAATTGATACAGGCAGGACTCTTTATACACTTTGATCGGGAATTCCGATCAACATTTTAAGTTAGGGCTGGCTGGAATTAAGGGAGCAACGGAAGTATGCCGACTGTTCTATATATCGAAGATAACCGCGATAACCGGATGCTGGTGCGGCGGATATTGATGGCTTCAGATTATGAATTCGAAGTCGCGGAAGCGGATAATGCGCGAACCGGAATCGAGATGGCGCGGGAAAATCCGCCGGATTTGATTCTGATGGATATGAGTATGCCGGAAATGGATGGTTTGACGGCTACCCGTACTTTGCGTAGTATAGACCACCTGCGCGATATTCCGATTGTGGCGCTGACGGCTAACGCGATGGAAGGCGACCGGGAAAAGAGTATGGAAGCAGGATGCACAGGGTACATCCGCAAGCCGGTCGATGTTGATAAGTTACCCGAGGAAATCATAAATTATATCAGGAGTCGCTAGTAATGAGCGAAGTCCAACCGACAAATGCTACCCCCCATGCCGTAGTTGAGCCCGGCGAGGCACACGTGCTGGTGGTGGAAGACAACGTACCGAATTTTGTGTTGATCGCTCGGATGTTGGCGTTCATGGGTGTGCAGCGCTGTGAGTGGAAGACATCCGGCTGGCAGGTGGTTCAGTTCGCTGACACGCTGCCCCGTGTAGACTTGATTTTGATGGACATCCGTTTGCCTTATGAAGACGGCTATCAGGCGTTGCAGAAGGTGCGGGCGCATCCCCGTTTGCGTGACACTGTGGTGTGCGCGGTGACGGCGGAAGCCAGCGAAGACCAGATGCGGCGGGCGCGCAAGGCCGGATTTAACGGTTTTTTGGGCAAGCCGCTGGATGCCGATAAATTCCCGTTGCAGATTCGCCGCTTACTTTCTGGCGAAGAAGTCTGGGAGTGGAAGTAAGGGGCTGATGCTCCGGCTGAGTAGAACTTCCATTTATGTTTGATAGGGATGAGCGCTTATAGAGCGCTCTTTTTTTGCGTCCGTGAAGATTAATGCGTTATGAAGATATCCTGATAACCCCCTTGGTTGGTAGACATGCTGCGGGGAAACTGGTAAGATACGCCCCAATGTTAATGAAAGACAACCTGTCTTAAAATGGGGTTAAACCATGCCGCAATATCATCGTTCCCGGGGTGTCAGGAATATTTTTCTGACATTCGGGGTTATGGTCGTGTTGATTCTGGCTTGCACCGGATTTGTAAGTGCAGCACCGCTGGAATCGTCATTCTCGATTCAATCGGAAGGGGGATATACACTGGTTTCCCCCTTATTTGGTACTCAAAGTTTTCTCTTAAATGAACAGCAGCAAGTGGTACACACATGGGAACTGGCTCATGAATCGGGCGGCACAGCTTATCTTCTGGATAACGGCGATCTGCTGCAAACAGGCACGATTGATGCGTCGGACGTATTCACTGACGCGGTTCATACCGGCGGCAGCGGCTACATCAACCGTTACAGTTGGGATGGTGAGATGCAGTGGGAATATACGCTGCATACCGATAAACTGCTGCAACACCATGATATTGAGCCGATGCCGAACGGAAATGTGATGCTGATTGCATATGAGCGTTTCCTGAGAGACGATGCGATTGCGGCGGGGCGTAACCCCGATGAATTCCCGCCCGGTCGTGATGAATTCTGGTCGGAAGCACTGCTCGAAATTGATCCTAATACCAACGAAACGGTATGGGAGTGGCATGTTTGGGATCATCTGGTGCAAGATTTCAACCCTGACGAAGCGAATTACGCCAATCCCGCCGAGCATCCAGCCTTGATTGACATCAACTATATATTCAACTTCCCGAATTATACGGAAGATATCCAGACCAACATTGAATGGCTGCATGCTAACTCGGTAGATTATAACGAGAAGCTCGACCAGATTCTCTTTAGCGCCCGCCAGTTCAATGAGATTTGGATCATCGACCACAGCACGACGACAGCCGAATCGAGTGATCACAGCGGTGGACGTTATGGCAAGGGTGGTGATCTCCTGTTCCGATGGGGCAACCCAGCCGCCTATAAATCGGGTGATGCCGGTGCTGACCGTATTCTCTATTTCCAACATGATGCACGGTGGATTGATGATGGTCATCCGGGCGCGGGGAATATCACCGTGTTCGACGATGGCTCGTATGAAGGTCGTCCGTCATCGCGGGTGCTGGAAGTGGCAATCGACAAAAATGAGGACGGCAGTTATGACTTGTCTGCCGGACAGCAATCTTCGGCAGCAATTGTTTGGGAATATGCCATCACGACCGAGTATTCGTTCATTCTGGGGGCTGTCCAACGGTTGGCGAATGGCAACACATTGGTTGTGGATGGTTATCACAGTCATCTTCTTGAAGTCACCAGTGACGGCTCGACCGTCTGGGACTGGCGCGTACCGGACGGCGCATATCTCTTTCGTGCCGACCGCTATGAGGCGGATTATCCGGCCTTCGCGGGCAAGACTCTGACGGGCGTTTCTTAAAAACAGCGCCTTCATAAACCATGATTCCGAATGAGCCGGGATGTGCTACAATGGGCACATCTCGGTTGTTTATGACGCATATGAGGCGGCTATGATGACCACAAGTTTATCTAAATGCTGCACTATTCCATTCTTCACCTCCTTCACCTCGCAGCGACAACAGCCCAACTATCCAAATCCATCCCACCCCTGCACTGCGGATTTCCCGATATGACCGGTCAACAAAGCACGATTGTTGCAGAGAATTAAGGTTCCGGCGCAAGAAGGCATTCTTACGGTTTCGATTCTTGAAGTTCGTATATGATGTGAACAGGTAAAGACGGAATATTTGTCCTGTTTACTTTTTGTTTCCTTAAGCCAAAACCACTAAAACACGCATTTACCGGGTAAACGTAATGCCAGAAACAAGCAAATCCGACATCCACAATGATCTGATTCAACGACAGGCAGCCGCAAACAGTGAACTGACGGGCTGCACGACGTTTCCGGAAATGGCGGGAGCTATCGCACGCCATATGCCGATAGAAGAAGGCCAGTTCATCTCGATAAACCGGCTGACGCGTGACAGCGCCAACCAAGTTTTCCGGCTGCAAACGCTGGCATGGGCTTACCCTGAAGAACCTTACGAAGGCAGCGCCAGTGTCGAGATCCCCCTGCCGGGAAGCGGTTATCCACTCGATTTTGATGCGGTGGATATGAACCACGCATTGGTGATCGAACAGGTACAGAGCAGTGACCGGCTCAACTCGACCTATCGCAATTGGTTGGGTGCCTACAAGGTGGTCTCATTCGCCAATTTCCCGATTCGGTTCGCCGGACGGGTGATCGGTACGCTGGGAATTAATGGTCGCAACGCGCCCATCCAGCTTAGTGATGAAGCACTGACTCACTTCCAACTTCTGGCAAACCAACTTGGGGCTTTGATTGAAGTCAACAGCCTTAATATGGAAGTGTCGTTTCACGAAGAATTGATCGAGCGCCAATCACGGACATTTGCGGACTTAACCGCCAATATGAATTATGAGCAGATGGCGGCGGTCGTGGCGCGGCATATGCTGCCGACACAGGGACGTTTTCTGGGCATCAGCCAATTTCTCTATGATGCCAATGGCGAAGTCAGCGGCTGGCAGGTTGTAGCCAGCGCCAACCGTGAACGTGTCTATAACTGGAGCGACACGTTGGTGATGAGTTGGAAAGCGGTATCGTCTGCGCTGAGACAGTCGGTTCAAGAAGGCAAACCGTTTGTCATGCCGGCAATCCGCGAGGCAACGGGTGAGGAAGAAAGCAGCGAACTGCATCAATTGTTTGCGACGCTGCAAGTCGAAAGTTACGTCAACATTCCGATGCTGGTTGATGACCGGCCGATTGCCACACTGCTGATTATGAGCCGCACAGCCAACACCTTCACCCACGAAGAGATTAACGCGTTCGCCAATCTGGGTGACCAGATGAGCACACTCATTCATTCACGTACATTATTAGAAGAAGCACGTGAAGCGCAGACGATGGCGCTGCAATTGGTGCAAACCAACCGCAACATCACACTGACGGATAACATGGATGACATCGGTGAGGCGCTGATGGGGGCGATGCCGTCTACAGTGAGTGGTTTGAG
>JBBSBS010000362.1:0-6982 GCA_038251045.1 Aggregatilineales bacterium
CACGTTATTGACCTAACGGTCAAAGAATATGCTGTGTTGGAATGCCTGATGCGTGCAGCGGGTAACATTCTCACGCGGGACGTTATTGCCAACCACGTTTGGAGCTACAATGTCGCGCACGAGTCGAATGTCATCGACGTTTATATCCGCAATTTAAGGCGCAAGGTAGATGACGCTCACCCGATCAAACTGATTCATACGGTACGGGGAATGGGATACCGCCTGTCAACGGATGATAGTGATGATCCAGCGCTATAACACGATACGGGTTCGTTTTGCCTTTTGGACAGCCGGACTACTGATTACAGCACTCGTTGGTTTCGGTATTTTTGTTTACATTATCCTTGGAAGCGAACTGGCGCGATCTGTTGATGACTCCCTGCAATTGAGTGCAGCACAAGCGATTGCAGCGGCGGTTGATAACGGGCAAATTTCGGTATCGGACGGTGTACCAGAACCTTCAGCACTAACATCATTGCATGATCGTGGCTTTACTATTCGTATCTTGGGTGCGGATGGCACGACACTCAAAGCGATTGGAGCCTTCAGCGATTTGACAGTCAGCAGTCTCGATGCCGCAACGATTCAGAAACATCGTACCCGCTTTGATACGGTTATCGAGCCCGTGCAACAAGAACCGGTACGTTTCTATACGGCACCGGTTGTTGTAAATGATCGAGTGATTGCCATCATTCAGGTTGCACAATCACTCGATAGTATCAATGACACACTTGAGAAATTGTTGGCAGCGCTGCTCATCAGTGTGCCTCTGCTGGTGGCACTCGCCGCCGCTGCTGGTTATCTGCTTGCTGCCCGTGCTTTATCCCCAATTGATACCATTACCCGTACTGCGCAAAGCATTTCAGCCCACGACTTACATCAACGGCTCAACTTGCCAGCAACCAATGATGAAATCGGACGATTAGGCGCAACTTTTGATACCATGCTGGGACGATTGGATGACTCTTTCCGCCGTGAGCGCCAATTTACCGCAGATGCGTCCCATGAACTCCGTACACCCTTAACCGCTATGCAAACCATTATTGGTGTTGTTGGTGAGAGCCGCCGTTCGCCTGAACAGTATGAAAAAGCGTTGGATGATTTGGGCAGGGAAACCAATCGTTTGCGTGGATTGGTCGAAAATTTGCTGCAATTAGCCCGTAAAGACATCGATTCAAATGAGATTTCAAAGTCAGTCGATCTTTCGATCTTACTGAGCGATGTGGTTGAAGTGATGACACCTCTGGCAGAATCCAAAGCACTCGCTTTAACCTGTAACGTGCCAGATAACATACTCATAACCGGCAGCAGTGATGACCTGGTACGGTTGTTCATGAACCTCATCGATAATGCAATTAAATATACGGATCGCGGAAAGATCATGCTACAGGCTAAACCAAAAGAAGAATGGATTGAGGTAACCCTATCCGACACGGGAATCGGCATTGATCATGAACATTTACGCCATTTATTTGATCGTTTTTATCGCGTCGATTTGTCACGGTCTGTTCAAGGTAATGGATTGGGATTATCCATTGCCCAGACCATTGCCCAGGCCCATCATGGACAAATCAGTGTATCCAGTGAATTAGGGCAGGGAACATCTTTCACAGTCCAGTTACCTATCGCAACCTCTCAAACAAAATCATCATCCCCCTTGGAGAAACAGACATTGTGACCACGCTATTACAGGCTATCATTCTCGGCATCGTACAAGGTCTCACTGAGTTTATACCCGTTTCCAGTTCGGCTCATCTCATTATCGTTCCATGGCTTTTCCGTTGGAGCAATCCAGCCCTAACCAGTTTACCGTTTGATGTAGCACTGCATCTGGGGACGCTCGTATCGGTATTGTGGTATTTCAGAAACGATTGGATACGCATCATTCGTGCGTGTGCTGCCAGTATTCGTGAACGAAATCTAAGCAGTGATCCAGACCGTCGTTTAGCCTGGTTAATTCTGATCGCCTGTATTCCCGGTGGTATTGCTGGTGTGCTATTAGAAGGCAAAATTGGCGATTGGTTCCACACGCCCAATCAACCGATTCGTCCGTCAGCCATGATCATTATGGCGGTAATCATTATTGTCTTGGGGTTGCTCCTGTTCCTAGCCGAACGTTTCGCCCGTCACGTTCGCAACTTGCAGCAGATGACCCTAAAAGATGCATTGGTCATTGGCCTAGCCCAAGCCTTTGCGAATTTTCCCGGTGTATCCCGCTCTGGCAGCACCATCACCGCTGGACTAGCAATGGGTTTTGAACGCGAGTCTGCTGCCCGTTTCTCGTTTTTGTTGTCTGCCCCTATTATTGCAGGAGCAGGTTTGAAAAGTCTGGCTGAGATTTATACAGGAATTGCGTCAGGCAGCATTGCACAGAATGATTTGATCCTCTTTCCGATTGGGGTCATTGCTGCGGCTATCAGTGGTTATCTGGCGATCCGATTCCTGATGCGCTATCTTCAACGGAATTCGACCAACATCTTTGTCTACTATCGTTGGCTATTGGCTGTGGTGATTATCGTTGTAGCACTGACGCGCGGTACTTAACCTGATAGTGAGAAATCATCGTCAGTAATGGAGAGATTTTAACGTGGAAGAACAACAAACAAATGCGCCCGTAAAAAAGACGATATTCAACAATGTCTTTTTCATTGGCCTAATCAGTTTTTTTGGTGGTATTAGCCAAGATTTGATTTTGCCCATTTTGCCAATTTATTTATCTACCGTATTGCATCTGGATAAGTCCTTTATTGGGTTGACTGAGGGTTTAGTCACCAGCAGTGCCAGTATTTTTAAGATTGTTTCCGGTTATTTATCGGATCGAATTCGCTCTCGAAAGTCAATTGTGTTTGTTGGGTATCTCTTATCCTTGATCGGAAGACCTTTACTCGCTCTGACGACTTCAAGTGGTGTAGTTTTGTTACTGCGCTTTATTGACGGCGTGGGCAAGGGCATCAAAGATTCACCAAAAGATGCCTTGATTGCTGATACGACCGATGCTGCCAACAGAGGCAGAAGCTTTGGTATTGCCCGCGCCTTGGATACGCTGGGATCTGTGGTCGGGCCGCTCATTTTATTTGCTATTTTATATTTGCTGAGGGATAACGATCTTAAATACCATTATGTGTTTTTCATTGCTGCCATCCCTTTGTTCTTTACGCTGGCTATTCTCCAAATCTATGTTAAAGAGACCCCTCTAAAAGAAAAATCAACAACACAAATCCCTTCATCTATTCTGCCCAGAAAGTTCTACATCTTTCTAGCGATTATGATTGTCTTCACTTTAGGGAATTCCTCCGATACTTTCCTTATTCTGCGTGCACAAAATGTTGGGGTAGCCGTACTTGCTATTCCGCTCGTCTACGCATTATTCAACTTTTTTTATGCTGCCGCATCCATCCCGCTTGGCAGTTTATCGGACAGGATTGGACGTGAAAAGGTCATTATTTTTGGCTGGCTGGCTTATGCTCTAGCCTATCTGGGTTTCGCCATCGCAGCTCAAACCTATCAAATCTGGATATTATTCGCGTTTTATGGCATTTACTATGCAACGACTGAAGGTGTTGCCAAGGCATTGATTGCTGATTTGGTCGTCAGCGAACATCGCGGCAAAGCCTATGGAATCTATAACTCCGTAATTGGTCTGATCGCTTTACCCGCAAGCGTAATCGCGGGATTTTTGTGGGATGCCGTAGGAGCGCCTGCCCCATTCTTTTTTGGAGCGGCAATGGCCGGAATAGCGACTATCCTTTTGCTAGTTTTTATTCGCTATTTTTATCCAAAGTCATCACCAGAAGTTTCCAAATAGTTACCTAAATCATTTGTGCAAGTAACTGCTAGAAGACTACTGGAATGGCATCACTTCAGATGTCAACTCCTACGTTGGACAAAGGCACGAGTTCCGAAAACTAACTATGTATTGCCCTGATATCCTAATGTTGGATAAAAGCCGCATATTTTCCTGTGATATATGATTCTCCATTCCCATAGGCATAGTCGTCTTTTTCGGATTTTGACCAGAATGTCCAATTTTCTGTGAGTGCTCGAATGATATAGCCTGCCGGATTCTTGCGGTCTTGGTCCTTTGTGTGCTGAACAACTTCGGCGACTCGTTTGTAACCATGTTTTTCGATGAGTTGCTTCGCTTTAAGGTATTCAACCCCGAAATTTCCGAGTGACACGAGAATTTCTTTTTTCTCTTCTCTTTCAGTTTCCACAACAGCAGCAGAATCGCTGTTGTGTTGTATATCCTGATTGTATTTATGCTGTCTTGTTTGTGAGTCTGAGTCTGTTATGGATTGGGCGCTTTCAGCCGAATGAATAGGTTCATCTTCGCCAAATGGATGTGGCTGATTTAGCTCATCAAGTTGGGCTTCATCAGCTACATTCTTTGGGCTCGATTGAGCATCCCCATTGGGCGTTTCTGGACACATCCACAATTTAATACGAAGGGGCATGATTTCTAAAAAATCGGCTAGCCGCTGCACCAACTGGTTTTCATCCAGTCGATAATGCACAGTCGGTGTGCCATTCGCTTTCATGATGGCGCGCTCAATGCCAATGATTTCCAGAAATCCTTTGCCATGGACGCGTTTGACCTGTGCCTGTGACAGGTTGCATTCGGCGTTCCAATCGCGCCACGATTTGTAAACCCAACCACCGACCTTTTTTGCGCGTGGGAACCAATGGAGTAACCGAACTGCCATCAAACCAGCATTTTGATCGCCGATAACTTTGGCGATAAGCGCTGACACCGTTCGAATATCAGGGCGATTGAGTTGACGAACGACATTTTGTAGGCGTGCGAGTAGATCAGTCTGGCGGTCAAGCGCACCAGCCGCAGAGTAGCCATTCATGAGTGCCTCCAAGCAAAGCTGAATAGAAGTCGGGTTCAAGAAACAGGACTGAAAGGCGTTTATTCAGTTGCAGGAGAGGGAGGACTGTGATACATTGTGATTACCACATCAGCAATGTATCTTATGTCCGTCACCCACCTGCACATTTCGTCGGTGGGTTTTGTTTTCTAGGGCGGTGCACGAATATTTTGGTTCATATTCCTTTTCCTAATTTGTCGCCCTAGGGCGACAAATCTTCTATGGTTGGGATAAATAGGTCTCGGCTTCGTCTAGTATTTGTCGAAAATTTTGAAGTCGAACTCGGGCGATGTTTTTATCTTTCTCTTGGTCAATGAGTGCTTTCGCCAAGTTGTAAGCATCAGGTAGGTTTATAGGTTTCATGAGTTTGACCAATTGCAAAACCTGTTTTGCTTGAGACGATTCTTGATTCTCATCACTCTGATTGTTATCGCCCTCAACTAAATCTCTTACTTGATTCCGAGTCAAACCAAATTGGACAATTTGCCGTATGACCTCTACCTGATCTTCTGGTCGTAGTTGAGTAACGTAACGCAATCGAGCTTCATCCAGAATATGTCGATCTGCTAATTCGATGGCTTCATCACATAATTGCAGCAAGGACTTAAATCGACTGAATTGGCGGCGATCTATTCCACCCATTGCCGAGAGTATTTCCATGGTAAATTCACGCTTGCTTCTTAGAGTGAGTTCAAGTGCCTGACGGTAGAAATCATGAGTTACCGGTCCGTCAGGTATTTCGCAGCCATGGACGTAAAGCATCAATAGCGCCGCTTGCCGCGCCATAGCAATCGCGGACAGCCCAGTACGAGCGGTGTTCTCTTTGGCCTGTCGAAAGGCGGAGGCTCGTTCTGCTGGAATGATGATGCAGGGGATCATACCATCGCTCTCATAGCCGGGAATAAAGTCTCGCAGCAGCCATGTTGCCCAGTAACGGCGTTCACCAGTTTCTATACGGTAGAGGCGCGTCACCCCTTGTGTGGTATCCACTACGGTTAATGGATTGACCTGCCCATCATCTCGAATAGTTACAGCGAGGTTTACTAGCTCTCTTACCAGTTGTTCTTCAGGCGACAGTTGAGTTGATTCAGTCTCAGTCTCATTTTCATCATCAGGATTCCCCAGCAAATCCAAGACATTGGTAAAAGGTCGCCCGTTTTGTCGAGCAGCTAGTTGTGCAGTCTGAATCAGGTCCCGTAGTGCTTGAGTCGGTGTCATCCGATTCGTGTGAAAGGCTTGGTAGATGCGCTCAGGCAGCACACGACGTGGCTGTACCGGGTCTGGTCGTACCATCTCAAGCAGGATGCGCTCAACCCGCAAACTGTTGTCTATGGCGATGTCAAAGCCGCTGCCACCCAACATGTCGGCTGTAATCGTGTCTAGGAGACCGGTGTTGGCCTGTCGCTTCTTGCTGTTCATGAGACGCTGGCTTTCTGTCCGGCGATGTCACGAACCAGTTTGCCAACCATCTGGGCATAAGCTTTGCTGGCTGAAGCTTTCGGATCGTAGTTGAACACGCTCAAGTGATGGTGATGCGAATAGGACACCGCTTCATTCGCTGGGATCACCCCACAAATGAGCTGTCCCAAAACACTGTGTGACTTTAGCTCGTCGAGGAGTTGTTTGTGGCCTTTGACACGGGTATCCATCTTAGTGACCAAGATACCACTGACATGCAGATGGGGATGCCGCCAACCTTCCCTGATGTCGTTGATCTTGGAAATGACGGACAACAACCCGACCGTTTCCAGATAACGCGGTTCCACCGGCACGATGGCATCGGTGGCAGCCAACAATCCCATTTCAGTCATCAATGAGAAAGAAGGACGGGTGTCGATCACAATCGCAGCATAATGATTGGCGATGCGGCTCAAGGGTTCAGCCAAGCGATAAGGTGCACCAGCTACTCCCATCAATTCGCGTTCAGCACCTTCCAACATCGGCGAAGCCGGTAGCACATGCAAGTCATCATCCCAAGTGCTTTGTACAAGACAATTCGAAAGGACATTCGCAGCTTCTTTGCGGTCGGCCATCAGAACGGTGTACAGGCTGTTATCTGCGCCGTAATCCTTATGTCCTGTGGTGACGAGTGAGGCATGTGCTTGGCTGTC
>JBBSBS010000363.1:0-6927 GCA_038251045.1 Aggregatilineales bacterium
AGGCCGATTGCGCATTTTTGGCCAGACTGTATCGTGCCGATAATTGATGGTTCGAACGTCTGGTATCGGATACCGAATGGTTGGGTACGACAGGAAGATGTACAACCGATGCTGCCATATCGTGTTGATGATTTTACATTTATTCAACAAGCGCCATTCTGGGCAGAAGTGGCTGCGCCGGTTGCACCGGTGCGAGCCTATTGTGCAGCAGATGCACCGCTAGTAACACGGATCGGGCATGGCGGGGTGTCGCAGGTGATTGATGCGCTGCCGGGTGAACCGACCGGTTGGTATGCGATTGCGGATCAGCGTGGCGACCTGTTGGGCTGGACACAGGGTGTGTTCTGGCGACCCGTTGATGTTGAAGACAATCAAGGAACCGGAAATGTGCTGCATTTTGACCGAAAAGTTGGGTTAATGTCGGCCTATGACAACACGAGCCTAATCTTACAAGCGCGATTTTCCGGCGGTTCTGAATTACAAGCGGGCGTGTTTAATTCGCAACGTGGCATGGTCGGTAGTGGAGTCTGGCAGGACAAAGAACAGCGCGAAGGCGTGCCATGGCAAAGGCTGTTTGGGGACGGGCAAAGTGTTGTGGGTGTGTATTGGCACAATCGCTTCGGTGGGCCGGTGCATGAGGGACCGGCTGTGCAGCTTACCCCTTTGTTGGCACGCTGGGTGTATGGGTGGTTAGGTGAACAATCTCATATTGTTGTTGATTAATGCGAAGCTCTCATGTAATAATCAGGCAAGATTCGGATTCTATAGTTATGCTATGGAACAGATTTGGGTTGTAAAGGGATTTGGTTGTGAATGTTGATAATATCTCGTTTGGTCTAGCTTTCATTGTAGGAATCATCTCATTTCTTTCGCCGTGCGTGCTGCCATTGGTACCCGCTTACATCGGTTATTTGGGTGGACGGATGACTAATAAGGTTGCCTCGCAGGTATCGGTCGGCGCTGGCGGACAAGCTGTATTGCAGCCTGTTGGTCGTAACCGAGCGGTTATTCTTTTGCATGGCGTGTTTTTTGTTCTGGGATTCGCGTTTGTTTTTGTGACGATTGGGTTACTTTCGACGGCCTTTGTACAGCAAATCGGCGGTCGTAACATCAATCTGGTGACGAATATTATTGGTCGGTTAGGCGGCGTGCTGATCATTTTCTTCGGATTGCATTTTATGGGCGTGCTGCCGCGTTTCTTTAACTATTTGTTGACAAATAAGACGCTTCTTGGAAACCCACTGGTGAGTGTGGGGATGGCGCTGGCAGGTGTGGTTATATTGATGTGGGGATTTACAGGGAGCTTGATTCCAGCGTTTTACAACAACCTGCAAACTACGGCGGGAACGGTCACCGAACTTAACTGGACAACGGTTATCGCGTTGGTGCTGGTGGTTATCTATTTGTTATGGCTGTTTCTAGGAGGCGCGTTTTTTAATCCTGCTGATTTCTGGAGTCGGGTGATAGTCCGAATTCAGAATATGTTGTATACCGATACGCGACGACAGATGGTTGCACGCGGCGAAGGCTATGCCGGTTCAGCCCTTATGGGTGTAATTTTCTCGGCAGGGTGGACACCGTGCATCGGCCCCTTGTATGGTGCGGTGCTGACTTACTCGGCGAATACGGGTGATGTGGCGCGAGCGGCTCCGTTGTTGTTGGCTTATTCGTTGGGATTGGGTGTACCGTTTTTGGCAACTGCGTTTCTTTTAGACAGCGCGCAGGGTGCTTTGCGCGGGTTACAACGCCATATGCACAAGATTGAGCTAATCAGCGGGTCATTCTTGATCTTTATAGGCGTGCTAGTCGCCAGTGGTCAGTTACAGAGCTTGAGCCAGTACTTACAGGGGCAGTTTACGGAATTCTCGGTTAATCTGGAAGAACAGGTTGTTGGTTCGATTACGGGAAGCAGTTCCGCGTCGACGGCACAAGTATTACCAACGGCTGCGCCAACTGAGGTTAGCGCGCTCAATAGCATTTCGGGAGCGGCAGCAGCAGCGAGTGGACCACTCACCGGGACGGATATTGGTAACGCTGCCCCGAATTTTGAGTCGGTATCGGATACGGGGAATACGATCAAACTCTCGGACTTGCGCGGGCAGATTGTGGTTCTGAATTTCTGGGCGACATGGTGTGCACCGTGCAAAGTCGAAATGCCAGAGTTTGAAAAAGCCTATCAAGAAAATGGCGATAATAACTTTACTGTTCTGGCTGTCAATAACTCGGAATCACTGGATAAAGTGACCACATTCCGAGAGCAAATGAAGCTTAACTTCCCGATGGTGATGGATGAAAAAGGCGAGATTCAGCGGCAGTACGGAGTAGTGAGCTATCCGAGTACATATATCCTGAATGGCGAGGGTGTAATAATCGCCAAGCAATTTGGCCCGATGACAGGTGAGCAGATTGATATGTTGGTAAAAAAGGCGTTGGCTTCGTAGTGTTGATATGAACCGTATCAAGGGCTGGTTGACGTTGGTAGGGGCTGTGACCTGTTTGGTTGCAGCCTTTTTTGTTGTGTGGGTGGCGGGAGTGCCAGAGCGCGCTCATTATACGGGTTTTATTGTGGACGGGGAGCGGGTTGCGCCGGAAATGAATGCGATTGCGCCACCGTTTGAAGTCCGGTCATTGGTGGGTGAGCTGGTCAAATTGGCGGATTTGCGTGGTCAGACGGTACTCATTAACTTCTGGGCGACGTGGTGCGAACCGTGCAAAGCGGAGATGCCAGACATACAGGCAGTATATGAGGCTTACCAAGCGCGAGGATTGCGGGTGCTGGCTATCAATTTGGGTGAAAGGTCAATGGATGTGCAAGCCTGGGCACGTCACTACGGGTTAACATTCGATATATTGATTGATGACGGGCAGCAGATTGCAGGGTTATATCAATTACGAGGGCAGCCCTCAACCTATTTGGTCGCACCGAATGGTGTCATTACCCAAATCTATTATGGTTCGACTTCACGTGAATTATTAGAGGCAGCGATAGCGCCGTTGCTACCTGCCTGATACACTGGGATAATCTGTTAGACACATACATTCGGTTAGCGATCAACTAACCATTACTCACAGGCTATCGCTATGACTTCTATGACTCCTCCGGGTAACAAACCCGTCGCCTTGCGGCTTAATTTATGGGTATTGAGACTGACACGTAATTGGCTGCGGATTGTGCTGGCGTTTCTAATCACGTACTCGTCCTTACCAGTGGTCGCGCCGATACTGATGAAGGCGGGGTTGACCGGGCCAGCAAATGTTATTTATACGATGTACAGCGCTGTCTGTCATCAATTTGCTTTCCGGTCGGTGTTTCTGTTTGGTGAGCAGCCGATGTATCCGCGTTACAACACAGGCAGCTCGTTGAAACCTTTTGAGTCATTTGTAGCGAATTTACCGGAGTTCGCGCCGGATCGGATCCTTCCATTTCCGTATGGGCCGGTCGGAGATATATACGCCTTTACGGGTGGTTTTCAAGGAGCCGCGCGGGAGTTCCGTGGTAATGACGAAATGGGCTATAAGATGACGTTATGTGCCCGTGATATTGGCATTTACTGGGCACTGACGGCAGGCGCGATTATCTATACTATTCCAGTTGTAAGGCGACGACTGCGGCCCGTTCCTATCTACATCTACGTGCTTTTGGGTCTTGCACCGATAGGGATCGATGGCCTGAGCCAACTCCTAGGTTATCCCCCTTTTAATTTTTGGCCTCCTCGCGAGACACTCCCTGCATTCCGAATTGTGACGGGGGTGTTATTCGGCTTGATGAACGCGTGGTTGGGATTCCCTTATCTTAATCTGTCGATGGAAGAAACACGGGAGCAGATTGAGTATAAACTGCGTCGAGCCGGTTTTGGCGATAAGCTAAAGGTTTCAAGCGGCAAGTGACAAAATAGCTAGGATTCTTGTGGACACTAGAATATTATAAGTGTCGTAGTAGTTGCAGTTTTTGCATTATTCCCGCTGAAATATCTGGCAGGAAGCAAAGGGAGAACCGCTGAAAAGACACAATTGGCAGGCGGCTAATCCGGATATGACCGCTGAGTGCCGCGGCGTGGTTCCAAGAAAAGACACGAATAAGGTTGATCTCCAAAGCGACCAATTTAAGTCGCCCAATTTGCGTACTAAAACAATGACAATTGAACAGCCGGTTGGTGACCATTAAGCAGGATGAATGGCGCGGCCTGTTCAGGTGTGCGGATGCCAAGTGCGTGTAGGTGCGAGAGATCGGTGAGATGACTGGTGCGACGGGCTTTTAGGATGCTGTCAGCGGTTTTGGGACCCACGCCGGGAATGCGCATGAGTTCGTCGCGACTGGCACGCATGATTTCGATGGGCGCATGACGGAGATGAGCTTCTGCCCAAGCCCGTTTAGGATCAACATCCAAACGCAGATTGCCACTTTGCTCGAAGGGGAGTTCCTCGACACTCCATCCATAATCACGTAACAGGAAGCTAGATTGATAAAGCCGGAACTCACGGACTGGCAGGGTAGAGGGTAGGTTCTCAAACGGCGTGTCGGTGACCGGATGGAAGGCAGAGTAGTAGGCTCGGCTGATACCCATGTGTTGATAGAGCCGTTCGCTCAACGAAAGTAGTTCAACGTCTGTATCACCAACCGCACCAACAACAAACTGCGTCACGGTGCTGGCACGAATACCCGACTGGCGAATCTGATGTGCCCATGCGAGGCGTTGCAGCAATTCGTCGTTGAAGTTTTTCTTGGGGGCGAGGGCATTCAGACGTTCTTGGGTCGGGCCTTCGAGATTAATTGATACGCGGTCGGCAAGCTGCATGGCGCGGTAAAGCTGATCGTACTCGTAATAACAACCTGCCCTTTTGGATAGAGTATTCTTTCACTTCCAAAAGCATAAGAGTATGTCATGTTTGGGACATCGCAGGTAAACACACCCCATCTGATTCTCAATTCAACGATATAGACAGCGCAGAACCCCCTAAACCAAATGTTCGTCCTGAAGCCGAGCCTAATTCCAGTGCATCGGCTTCTTTTGATTCTGAGGAGTAGCGATGATGTTGTCCCATATCCGCCCACTGACCCAAGAAGAACGCCAGATGGCACATGCCGCTGCTCAGGAAGCGGTCATGCGCGATGTTGGCGAGCATCCACAGCGGGATCTTTTCAATCATTATACTGCCCAGCGTTTTCCACCTAGTGTAACCAAACTCATCACTGGATTGTGTATCGCACTTCTGCTCGCTGCATTCACCCCATCCGCTATCCGGTTGTATGTCATCGGCTCAGAAACCTTCGGCGCTGCCGTTCCGGATCGACTGGCGGCCGTGGTAGTAGGGATCGCAACCGTACTGACTGCTGAAATCGGACAGGTTGTATTCTCATTGGCATTAGCGACATTGGGAACAACCAAAAGCGCGCGTCGCTTGCTGTATTCCAGCATGGGTATGGCAACCGCTATTGCGCTCGTAGGCAATTTTCAGGTTGCACTTCCCGGTCATATGACCAGCCCGTTTGCATGGTTAGAAGCCATTGCACCACCACTGATGGTTCTCAGTACCGCCTATGTTCTTAAAGAGCAGATGCTGATTGCCATTGAACAGCGCCACGCCAATGAACGCGCTTATCAGGAAGCTGCGAATAATTGGCAGCGGGCAACCATCAACCCAGAGGCGCACACTCAATGGATGCAGTTCTATGCCAACGCGTTGCGGGATGCCTTACGAAAAGCCAACAACCGTCGAAAGGAAGCCCTCGAAGGATTAACAACTGTGGAATGGCGAGCGTTGGTTTATCGCGAGCTACAAGCCGATAACTGGTATGAGGAACCGACGACGGATTTAGAGATCAATCCTTTTGAAGTGGAGGAACACATGGAACAACGCCCTTTAGTTCTCAGTGTCAACGGGATCAACCGTTACCAATCCATCGAGACCTAGAAATGGGACGGTGTAGGGTGTGTGGTGAACCGTTGCTTAAGTCCCGTTACTACGCCGGTCGCCCGCGGTTGTATTGCAGTAATCGCTGCAAGCAGCAGGCCAAATGGGAACGGTGGCGAACAGCAGTGCAAGCATTTCGTGTCAAACCATGAAGGCAAACAACATATGAGCAAGCCAAGCATCATCCCGAACTGGAAGTATCAGAAGCCGTCAAAAGGCGGCTACAAAGGACTGAAGAAACTCTTGAAATATGTGTCCTATCGCGAAAGTCCTGACCACCGTCCGCTGGATCTCAATGACCGGTGGACGGATTGTGGGTTGGGTGCCAATTGGCGTGAGGTTTACGAAAATGCTGGTGCATTATCCGGCCCGTATGTGCTGGCTCACCATCTAGTGATTGCTCCTGCACCTGACCTGATGGTACTCGTACCAGAAGATCTGCGGCAGGAAATTGTCCGTGAGGTTACCGAACGGACGATTGAAAGCTGGTTTGCCGCACGAGGACTGAATCTTCCCGAGTACAGCTATGTCACCCATGACCGCGATACTGACGATGACTATGGCTTACAAAATCTCCACACGCATGTGTTTGTCGCCGGGACGGTCGAGAACAGTCTTGGAGAACGGGAATCACACCGGGTCGAGCGTCAACAGGTTTGCACGGATCGGGGCGGATTGAACCGCGAAGATAACCTACATCACATCGCCCGACGGGAGTTTGAACAGGTGCTTGACCGCACCATTGGACAGGAGTGGCGTTTGCTGTGCGAGGTCGAACAAGACGAAATGGCTGTCACAAGTGAAGTCAATGACGATATCGCATTTGTTCGACCAAACCCGGAGATTGCGTTTTAGCATGACTACTTTATTGACGGCATCTGTCCTACAAAGTCCACCGGGTAACGCGCTGCAAGCGATTGGCTTTGCGCCAATCGTGGGTGTCCCACCTGTCTTACACGAATGGGTAAACAGATTCGCCGCAGGCGGGACACCCAACCCACCACGTTGTCGGGG
>JBBSBS010000364.1:0-6913 GCA_038251045.1 Aggregatilineales bacterium
CAGATCAATCCCCACAATGAAATCTGGTGGGCTAAATATAATCCCCAAGCGCTCAGATGTGTTGCGAAGGTTGGCTGCGGCAGCTTCCAGTAATACCAGCTTGGTCCTTGGTCGGGCAGCAAGGTAGCCCGCACTGGATCAAGCGAGGAACCAACGAGAAAAATAATCGCGGTAAACACAAACGCAAACGCAATACCCGCCCACATCGCCCGCATATCGTAGCGCGGCTCTTGCGCCTTTCGCTCTGGTTTATCCACTGTCGGACTCATCGTTGCCATATCATTTCTCCTACATCCGTCACCAATTAAAATAGAAACTCATCATCACAACTGTAAAACTCAAAATTCCTTGTAACGTGTCTCTTGCTACTTGCCTCTACTAATCAATCCATCCAACCAACTGTCGATCAAAAAATCGGCCATCGCATCTTTCGGTTCATCATTCAAAAACGTCTGCGGCAAATTGTGAACACCCTCGATAATCGCCAGAAACGCGCCAGCCAGATGCACCGATTTCGCCGCCGCTGCCGATCCTTCCGGCAGGCCCTGTTGAAATACCTGTTGCAGTGGGGCGATCAACGACATGAACGCACTCATCCGCAGTCGTTCCGCTTCTGCTTCGCTGATAGCAGGCATATCCGACTGCAACATCCGCCCGTAGTTGATACTCGGTTGCGACAGCAGCCAGCGTGCTGCCGCCCGTAATTGTTCCCGCAGGTTGCTGCCCGCCGCCTCAATCGCCGCTTCTAATCCTTTGCGGTGTCGCTCCAACCCGCGTTCGGTGACTTGCACAAATAGCTCCTCCTTACCCCCCGGTGCGTGGTAGTATAGAGAGGCTTGTTTGATGCCCAGTGTGTCCGCAATATCACGCAGCGTTACCGCCTTGTATCCCCGTTCGCTAAATAGGCGTTCGGCAGTTTGCAGCACACGGTCACGGGCAGATAAGGTGATTTCTGTTTCCAAATTGAGTTACCTACCTAATATTTGTTAGGTATTTTAAGTATAGCATATTGACCACAAATAAATCACAAATAAATGGGAGATGAGAATAATGGCTTATGAAACAATTCTGGTCGAAACACCAGCCTCCGGCGTAGGATTAATTCGCCTCAATCGACCGCAAGCACTAAATGCCCTCAACGGTCAGCTTACCCGCGAAGTCTTTGAGGCCATGGAAGCCTTTGATGCTGATGAATCGGTCAGATGCATTGTCCTAACGGGCAGCGACAAAGCCTTTGCCGCTGGCGCAGATATCAAACAGATGGAAAATATCGATGCCGTGACCATGTTTGCCGGCGCGGATTTTACCGATTGGGTACGTCTGACTCGCATCCGTAAGCCCATCATCGCTGCTGTATCCGGTTGGGCGCTGGGCGGTGGCTGCGAAATGGCCATGATGTGCGACATGATTATCGCTTCTGAAACCGCCAAATTCGGACAGCCCGAAATCAACCTCGGCATTATGCCCGGTGCAGGCGGCACGCAGCGTATTACCCGCGCCGTTGGCAAAGCGCTCGCCATGGAAATCACATTGACCGACCGCAAGCTCACGGCGCAGGAAGCCCTCCAGTATGGTCTCGTCAATCACGTTTACCCGCTGGACTCCTACCTTGAAGAAGCCATCAAACTTGCAGAAAAGATCGCCTCAATGCCCGGTGCCGCCGCCAAACTCATCAAAGATGCGGTTAATAAGGCCGAAGAACTGAGCCTCACCGAAGGCTTGAGCTACGAGAAGCGTAACTTCTATCTGCTCTTTGGGACTGAAGACAAAGCCGAAGGCATGAAAGCTTTTGTCGATAAGCGCAAACCCGAATGGAAAAACCGCTAATTCACTGAGTCTCAGTAGCCCTAAGAAAGTAATGCACAAATTAGTTGGCTTGGCCATTGGGTTCCCTCCCTTGTTTACGGCTGAGGGCTAGGGTAAGGGTTTCCTGCCTTTTTTAGTCATACTTTTGTATTACAATGTAAAAAATGCCTTGGCGTTCTCTGTTTTCTTGGCGTGTTTGCCGACTTATCTTCCGTGGCTTCTGCTAAACAACAGGTATTCTTATGTCCAACCCGCTCCACATTCTCTATACCTCAAACTTGCGTGGCGACCTTGACCTGTTGCCACGCCTGCATACCTTCATTCGCTATCTGAAGTCGCTGCCTGTCGATGACGAATCAGAAGTCATGATCTGCGCCGTGCAGCCCCAAACGCCGCGTTTTTTCTTGCTCGATCTCGGTAATGCATGTGTACCTGATGTCTGGCATTGTACCGCCACCGCTGGACGTTCCACTCTCATTGCCCTCGACGCGATGGGTTACCACGCCGCCAATGTTACCGCTGCCCTCACGCCGGACTCCCGCGCTCGTTTACACGACAACTTGCTCGGCATGGCACTCGTTGATCTGGATCACGACTGGCAGGATAATAATCTGCTTTTTACAACAGATTCCCGTAGGGGCGGGTCTCAGACTCTCCCATCTTTAACGATCAACCTCACACCCGCTGCATCCACCCACTTGACGACTAACACCCTCCACCTCGCGGATGTTCACGCAGGGCAGGTCGGCATGGCGCAGGTCTCGTTTCTTACAGGCGTGCCTACCCTCAGTAACCATGCCCAATTTGATCTGCCGCCCTCAACTGCGCCCGATCCCACCATCTCTGCCACCATCGACTTCATCCGCAGCGAAGCCCGCTTTTTCAGCCGCAATCATTCGACAAATTAAAATTTCGATGCGAATCAAAGAATCTAAATATGGAAGAGGCTCACCCCTTCCACTTTATTGCCCCCAATTGTCTTTAAAAGGTTTGTAAACTCGAACCATCGCATAAGAACTTTTGTACTATACTGATCCATATGCTTATACAAGATTTGAGTTTCTACCCTCTCTACTTTCTCTGCCTTTCCTTGGCGTTCTTGGCGATTAGTATTTCGTATTTGTATTGGCCTTGTCCGCGTCTTACTCCCTCACAGCCGATGAAATGGTACAACTGAGACATAGCGGCGGACACACCCGACCCAACCGCGGCGCTCAGCGGTTTTTCCCGTGTTTCCCGCCTGCCAGTTGTGTCATTTCAGCAGATTGCTCCCCTGTTCCCGCCTGTCATTTCAGCGGGAAATATGCAAATTGTGCAACATTTACTGCATAATTTGCATTTCCCTTTTACCTGTAACTTGCCTCTACTTAAACCCGTCCGGTATAGCCATCGGATCAAACTCGACCTTAATCGTCTGATCAGTATCCGGGCATGACCAGAACGTTTTGTCATCCATCTTCGACAAATCATGGATGTTGGAAACATCCGGCGCGTCCATCAGGTCGAATGTTGGGTCAATCGTCATCTCCTCCGGTGAGATGCGCCCGAACACCCGCGTCACATACGGATAATCCGCCAGTAGTTGTTTGACCAGCTTGTCGTTCGCCGTGACCGCCAGTGTCTTACTCGAACCTGCATATTCGGTAATAAACGCTCGCCCGTTGTACAAATCAACCGTCTGGTCGACCACCTGTAAATAATTCGTGCCATCGTTCGTTCCAAAGTTATAACGCAGGTTCTCGTTATCAATCTTTGGATGGGCATAATTCGTCGGCACAGCCTGCTTGTCCCCCAGAATCCAACTGATAACATTCATGTTCGGGTTGGCTGCTACTGCTGTCAACCGTAACGGAATCATGGGGTGAACCCCTTTGTACGTCATCACCACCGGCTGTATATCTTGCGCCCCTTCATTCGGTTGCAATTTCATCGCCAGAAAGATCAATCCTTCATCCGTATAAACTTTGATGAGTGGCTCCATCTGCTCGGTGATTCGGTACTTGTTCTTGCGTAACCATGTAATCAGTTCCATCGGCTCAGAACTCGTCACCACATCATAGGCATACGGTCCTGCTACCCCCGAAGCCAGAACCTCCACCCCGCCTGACCCGGATGCTGATTCAACCATCGCCATCATCGGAACAGGGATTGCCGCGCAGCTTGGCATCAACGGTGGAATAAATACCGGCGCGGTCAGGTTGCTCAGCTCATCAAAGCTGGCGATCTCGGCTACATCGACTTGTGGCACACTGGGTACAGGCACGACCCAGCTAAAGTCCTCGGCTGAACCGGTATAACTAATTTGCACATAAGCCGTAATCGTTGAATTCTTATTAACCGTAAAAATAATACGTTCCGCCTGCTGGTCAACCGGCGTGTTCTGGCAGAATAACCCGCCGCAAGCCGTCACCACAGGCACGACCATCATCCCCACCAGACCAACCGTCATCATCAATAGCCATCGCATCCGCTTCATAATCTATCCTCCATCTTGCATAAGCGTTACACCACAGACGATTATTTTCATGTCTTGGTTCCCATTCTCGAATAAAAACAGCCCCGGCACAAACCGGAGCTGTTCTTTAACTGTATTATCTGCCTGTCAGAGACAGACTAGCCGCTTGCACCTGTGCTCACAGCCCCACCAATCCATGTCATCGGGAAGGCGAAACGCTGATTTTTCACTTTGCCTTCCACAATATCCGCACCGGTATAAAGCGTGGTCATCGAACCATCGTTTATGTTGATGCTCACCAGATTCAAGAAAGCCGGTTGGGTCGCGTCCTCAGGAATTTGCCAATCCTGTAGCGCCACCTGACTACCATCTGCCGAAATCGTCAATCCCGTGCCGAAATGCCCGCGTGCAATTCGCGAGTCGCGTCCGTTGGCAACCTCAATCGCCACCAGCGAGTTATTCGCTTTGCCTGCGCCACCCAGCACCGCCAGCACCTTGCTGCTGTCCGGCGTGAATTCAAGGCTTGATACCGTATCGCCCTTGCTGCCTGCGCTCACCATAATTGGGGCCAGTGATGGATCGCTCAAGCTCCAAATATAGATGTTGTTTTCCCCGTTGGGTGTTGTGACCGACGCTGCCAACCACTTGCCGTCGGGCGAGACCTGTGGGAAAGCATTCGGTGCACCATTATAAGTGGCTGCCACCAACTGCCGATCAAGTACATCTGCAATTGAAAGATCGTTGACGCTCACACGCTTCAATCCGACCGTGTTGGCAGTAATGCCGTCCGGTACGGTGAATAGTGCCTGTGTACCATCCGGTGATAGATAAATACTGTTGCTGCGGGTAAAGGCTGCAAACGCGCCTGCCTGTGCCGCATTAGCTGCCAGTGTTGCGCTCTTATCTGCCGGATTAACTGAATAAAGCTGCCAGTTCGTTTTGGTATCACCCTTCTTGCAACGGTGTCCCAGAACCAGCATCATCTTGCCGTCTGGCAGCACCGAGATCGACGCGCTGGTAAATTTGCAATCTTCACTTGCTGGCTTCAAGGTGGCGACTTCTTGTTGACCGGTTCCATTCCACACAATGATAGCGGCTTCATCCGCTTCATTCTTGTTGTTGGTGAAGAAGCTGACGAATGCCGCACCCGTGTCCGTCATGTCGAAAGCGGTCACATTTTCGTATTTGAAAGCCTCGCTAAAGTCGCTGCTGTTAACGATATGCAGGTATCCATCAGCGAATTCGCTGGTAGCCGCATCGCCTTCATATGAGATGTAACCAATGCGCGCACTATCCGGTGAATATTGGAATGTGCCGTCGCCCAAACAGGTTAATCCCTGTACTTCGCCAAGCATCACTGGCTTATCACTCTCGCGTATCACATACAATCCGCCTTTATTCTGTCCGGCATAAAAGGCGTACAATTTTCCGTCCGGTGAGGTGGGCATGTCGCTGCACGACTCGACCCGCGACGTTTGTTGTGGAAGCTCCAGAACGCTCTCAGCAACACCGCTGCTATTCAGGTATGCCAGTTGTCCCGGTTCAGAAGCTGTTTGCTTTCCCGGCGCGGAGCCGTTGGCGACCCATACCAGTAGGGGTGTCGCGGGGGCAGCCTGTAAAGCGGCGGCGTTAATAGGTGGCGCAACCGGTGCAGTACGGCGGGTAAGTTCTGCGTTTGGTCCCATAAATGCCACAGCCAGCATCAAAATTATCACGAAAAAGGCTGCAACCAGAAATGCCATGCCTATTTTGATCATGTTCGTTTGACGCGGTCTCTCCAAAACAGCAATATTCATAATTTTAGCCTTTGGTTGAATGAGTATTATTCTCACTATACTCGCATTTTCGGTTTATGGACGCATAGTACCTTAAGGCTATTTCTCTCTCAGTCTTAATTCTTTCGGTTGGTCAATACCTCAGCCATCATGTCAATACAGTCTCTGCCGAACTTTTCACAGCCTGCCGATTGCAAACTATCAGGCGTGCCATCAGCCCCGATGGTGTCCTTAAATGGCAGTTCCACAATGATGCTGGGGCACTTAAATTGCCATGCGACATAATCCACCGCCATACCCGAATCAGGAGGGGATTGTTGATGTTCTCGCGCACCTGATGACGAATCTGTCATTGGATCTGCCCCGTATTCTGCATAACGTTCTTGCACAAATGCCTCAATCTGCGCTTGTAATGGAACATTCGCTGCTGTAACGGTGTCAGGATGCGGTTGCACCAACCACACAAATTGACTGGCTTCATCCCCGTGTAGGTCGAGGAAGAAATCGACACCCTCTGCCTTCATTAGCTTTAGTAATCCTGCGATTTCTACCGACTTCGGTTCAGTGTTTTGCTTCCAGTCGCGGTTCAGATCAATTCCAGCAGCATTTGCTCTCAAATTGCCCATTGCCGTGCCGTCTGGATTGATATTCGGCACACAGTAAAAAGAAATGCCAGCGTCTAGCAGACCTTGCGCTACTGCATCCTGTGGATCAAGGAACCGCCGCATCAGGCCATCAATGCAATATTCTGCCATCGGTTCACCTGCGTGCTGCCGTGCGATAATCCATGCTTTGCGTGTCGCGTCCGGCTTCCCAAAAACAATCATATCGACTGCTCGCCCCTTTGCAGTCGTCAATATACGCCGCCGCTCACCCA
>JBBSBS010000365.1:0-6892 GCA_038251045.1 Aggregatilineales bacterium
CAGCACATCCATATTGGCAGAGCCGTTCCGTAGCGATTTATATGCGCCAACAAGGTATTGTTTACCCACAATAAATTGCACTGGAGTCGCCATTGCCGCGAAGATGAATAACCAGTAATCCTTCATCAACCACGGGAAGCTCTCCATCAGGAAGGGGACACTGTGCATGAAGTGGCGTGTCATGCCTAGAATCACAAGGGGAACCGAGAAGATGGTTCCAATGATAACCAGTCGTTTCTGATGTTGAATTTCTGCCTCACGCGCTGCCTGTTCTGCATCTTCAAGTGCTTCGATATTTGAAGTGTCGATAACACCATAACCTGCTCGTTCTACCGCACCAATCAAGTCACGGCGGCTGGTCACACCCGGCAGATAAGTCACAACAGCCCGTTCCGTCGCCAGATTGACGTTAACTTCTAGCACACCCTCCGGTTTTTTGAGTGCGCGGCTCACATTTTTCTCGCAAGTAGCACAGGTCATCCCGGTAATAGGTAGTTCAACCTTCGCCGTCGCCACGTCATAGCCAGCATTTTGGACACGGCTTACAAGCGTATCCAGGTTAACATGTGCAGGGTCGTAGTGAACACTGGCTCGCTCAGTCGCAAAATTCACAGTTGCTTCTGTAACGCCATCAGCTTTGCTCAGAGCGCGTTCTACATTTCGCACACAGGCTGAACAGGTCATGCCGATGATGGGTAAATCAATTTGCTGTGTTGTCATTATCACATCCTTACAAGTGATCCAAGTTTGTTTATATTCTAGAGGCTGTTAAATCAGGTAGCATGCGCCAGTTAGCGGGATTTGGCTGACTAACCGTCAACAAGGGCAATCTCAATTTGCCTGCGAAGCTCTTCATCATCAACAATTCCAACGCCACGATAGAATTGTTGCATATCTGCGGAATATAGGACAACACTTGGATGTCCTGGCAATCCCAATTGCTGGAAAAACGCTTCACCTTCTGCGCCATCCAGAGCGTTAATGGGCACAAATTCTACCCCTGCGCTGTATTCTTCCTGAAGCCCATTCACGATGGGCTTCATACGCGCTCAAGGCGGTCAGTTGTCGGTGTAAAAGAACAGAAATGTCGGTTTATCATCAGCTAATGGCAGATTAGTAGGAGCAGATAGACTTCCCGCAGTCGTGTAGGTTCGCAACCCGACCAGCATTAATATGGCAACACTGAGAAATAGTATCAATCGATTCATGATAGGCTACGCTTCTTTGTTTTCGCTGCTTGTTACAATACTCAAAAGATCCGATCAAGACATGCGCCAAATGGCGGGATCTCATGCCACTGTGGCGCATGTGTCGTGCGATTGAGTGTTTCAGATTGTTATACGGGCTTAGTAGCCAGGTCTGTACGTCTCAACAATTGCGCGTTAATCGCCACAACAATCGTACTTACTGACATGAAAACTGCGCCCATCGCAGGCGACAGGATAAAGCCCACTGGCGCGAGTATCCCCGCCGCCAGCGGCAGCGCGATCACATTGTAGCCTGTCGCCCAGATGAGATTCTGGATCATCTTACGGTAAGTTGCCCGGCTGAGTTCAAAGATTTTCACCACGTCCAGCGGATTACTTTGTACCAGAATAATACCAGCAGACTCAATTGCCACATCTGTACCACTACCGATAGCGATGCCGATATCGGCTCGGGTCAGGGCTGGCGCATCGTTGACACCATCACCGACCATTGCCACCTTCTTACCCTGTTTTTGCAGTTCAGCCACTTTCTTATCTTTATCCTCTGGCAACACCTCAGCAAATACCATGTCGATACCCAGTTCATGGGCAACGGCATCAGCCACATGTTGGCTGTCGCCTGTTAGCATCGCCACTTCAATGCCCATCTCATGCAGGCGTTGAATCGCCTGTTTGCTCTCTTTGCGCACCACATCCGCAAGTGCAAACGCAGTGACTACCTGATTTTCAACGACCATATAAACAACGGTCTGTGCGTTCTCATTGGCTTTATTTGCGAATACTTCTATCTCACCAGAGAGCTTGAGTTCCACCATCTCCAGAAGGCGCGGACCACCCACATAAACAGTCTTTCCCTCATGGATTGCCTTGATT
Source organism: Aggregatilineales bacterium (assembly GCA_038251045.1). GTDB lineage: Bacteria > Chloroflexota > Anaerolineae > Aggregatilineales > Phototrophicaceae > CFX2. The sequence continues at coordinate 2,082 of JBBSBS010000365.1, forward strand.
CCACGACCTTTGATGGCCTCAAAGTTGCTGATTTCCGCTGGTTTAACACCAACTTCTTCTGCTTTCTGTCGAATACCGCGGGCAATTGGATGTTCAGAGTCGCCTTCAACGGCAAGTGCCAGCGCCAGTGCTTGATCTTCCTGCCAGCCTTCAGCCACAAATATACTGGCGACACCAAAGCGTCCTTCAGTTAAGGTCCCGGTCTTGTCAAAGATGACAGTGTTAATCAACCGTGCTTCTTCCAGTGCCAGACGGTTACGAACCAGAATACCGTTTCGCGCACCCATTGAGGTACTAATGGCAACAACTAATGGAATCGCTAAGCCTAGAGCATGAGGGCAGGCAATCACCAGCACAGTAACAACTCGCTCAAGCACTTCCACCTCAAAACCTATTGCAATAATCCATGCTACGGCAGTGATCACTGCAAACCCCAGCGCAATATAAAACAACCAGCCTGCCGCTTTATCTGCAAGGATTTGTGTGTTTGATTTACTGCCCTGTGCTTCCTCGACCAGTCGCATAATCCCGGCGAGGGCGGTTTCATCGCCGATGGCAGATACACGAACACGCAAACTACCATCCCCGTTAATCGTGCCACCAATAACTTTTTCACCCTCGCCCTTTGCTACAGGTTGCGATTCGCCCGTAATCATCGCTTCGTTCAATTCGGAGTGACCTTCAACGATTTCACCATCTGTCGGCATACTTGCGCCCGGACGCACCAGAAGTAGATCACCTTTACTTAGATCGCTTACAGCAATTTCTTCTGTCGAACCATCTTCACGAATACGCTCGGCGGTATCAGGCATTAGTTTTGCCAGTTCATCGAGTGCACCCGATGCCTGACGCACACTTCGCATTTCCATCCAGTGACCCAAGAGCATGATGTCAATCAGGGTCGCCATCTCCCAGAAGAAACCACTACCCGGAACCGCAAAAATTGCGAACAGACTGAAAGCGAATGCCACTGTAATCGCCAGCGAAATCAAGGTCATCATGCCCGGTTTACGAGTTTGTATTTCAGGCACAGCCATTTGCAGGAAAGGAATACCCCCATAGAGAAAAATTGCGATGGCGAAGCCGGGTCCAATCAGGTTACTCCCTATAAATTCTGGCATGGAAAAACCAAACCACTCCTGAATCATCGGGCTAAACAACAGCACCGGAATTGTGAGGAAAAGGCTCACCCAGAAGCGATTGCGAAACATCATCTCATGTCCGCTATGATCGACTCCATGTCCACCATGTCCACCATGTCCCTGATGCGCTTTATGCTCATCCTGAGCGTGATCCATATGCTCATGATCGCTATGTTGATGCGTCATCTTGTGTTCCATATTCATATTCAATCCCTCCTATTGATTATCAACCAATGTTCGCCCACTGGATTGCCATGCATTCATACCACCGGGCACATCGTAAACCTGGGTGTAACCTAAGTTGACCAACTCTCGAGTCGCCTGCTCACTCATGTTGCCGGAACGACAGTATAAAATGATGGGCGCATTCTTATCGGGCAGTGCGGATGTCAAGGCGTCAAGGTCATTAAATGCAATATTGGCATTGGTTCCTTCGATTTCCCCCTGATATGGAATATGTACGTTTATAACTGTATATGCCCCATCCGCTTCATCCATAATGTCCCCGAATTGATCAATTGAGAGTGCGCGATACTCAGCAGCACCTTCAGTTTCGCTCAAAGTAGTTGTTTGATTTTCATCACTGCTTGGTGAACAGGCACTAATAAAGACCGCCGTCCACACCCATAAAATGACCACGATGATCCGCATAATATTTCTCCTTCAGAAAGTAACCCTCTGATAGCTTTACAATAATCAGATTTTCAGTTTAGAGTATGAGCTATCTGGCGTGTTTATATTCTATAGAAGCGGTAAGAGTGGCAATCTTGCCAGAAATACGCCAAATGACGGGGATAGGCGATAACTTTTATGAAGGATGTGGCCCGTACCTGATCCCATCTTGGAAAATCAGCAACCAGCTATATTGAAGAGCTTTCTTTCACTGCTTTGAATTTTCGAATTCAGATACCTTAGACCTTTTCCTCTAGCGGGTCAACAACTCCTTCTTGAGGTATGAAATTCGGCAGGTCAAGGCGTGCCACGCCAATCCGGTTATCTGCCATCCCATAATAGATGTCGAAACGATCAGGTAAGCCGATATCACTGCGTTGGTCAATGCCAGTCGGGAACACGACATTGGAGACAATGCCAAGCCGTTCTTCTGGAAGTTGCGGGGTCATCACCGGCTCTGCTGAACGATAGAGGAGCGTGCGTGGATGGTTTTTTGAGAGGATCATTACCCCTGCCGAGTAGCGTAGCTCTTGTCCGTCGCTACCATTCGCTAATTCGCTCACTCCATGATAGATGATTAGCCAACCGTGCCGGGTCAGAACAGGTGGAGTGCCGCCGCCGATTTTGAGCCGCTCCCAAGACGAAACTGGAGTCGCCAGACGATGATGCGAATTAAACAGTCCGAGGCGATGCGGTTCGAGTCCCTTCAATTCCATAGGACAGTAAGAAATCCAGATGCTCTCATGATCTAGATCCACTACGCGGGGCACGCTTTGGCAAACGGTTTCCTCAGGGCGAGTGCCAGCGAAAAGGGGACGATGGAGAATGGCGAGTTGCATCTTCCCGGCATGATTGGGAATGGCGATTGGAAAGATGCTGGCATCCTTGTTGTTCACATGAACAAAATCAATACCGTGATACGGAGCAAAGGTGGCAAGTCCCAGACGCTTCCAGTGAAACAAATCCTCCGATACCGCAAGGGCGATCCGTGGACCTAATGGCGAATACGCTGTGTAAGTCATCACGTAGCGCTGAAGCGGTTTCAAGAATGTGATGCGAGGATCCTCGCAACCGCCGGTTCCATCAGATCGCAACTCGTAATCAGTTTCAGGCTCCAACACGATGCCAAGCCGCTCAACCCCTGTTGGATCACCGGCTTCATCAAACTTTACACGAGCAATGCCAATGCGCGAATAATTGCCCTGCGCGACTAGCCGCGGAAACAAATAAAGTAGGCCATCGGGCCCACGAATGGCTGCTGGATTCAAGACACCCTCAACCTCAAGCGGATTGCCTGGCTCTGGCTCCATGATTTGCCTTAGACGCTGCAATTGAAAGCCCCTCATCGGATATTCTCCTCATGAAATTTTAGGTGTTAAAAATAATCCAAACAGGTGAGAGTCGCCTCAATCACTCTTTCGACTCATCAGGATATTTGATCTGGATAGAGACAACACCTGCTTCTTTAGTTGGATAGTCGTTCCTATCAGGAATCCAATATCACCGATAAAAATCATCTCTGAATTCAGTTCATACAGATTTCGTATTTCCGACGAACATACGTACTAATCCAAGTGCTCGATCCGTCCTGGCAATAGACTTCATACCATCCGTCTCGATGCCTGTGAGTGCACGAATGGCATCAATTGTTTCTGGTACAACAATCGCCTGATTGTACACTTGGTAATTGTAGAATAGCTCATCACCTTGTACTGTAAGATTGTCTTCCCAGATCCCAACTTCCCACATGTCACCACGCGGGCGACCTAGATCACTCATCATCTCCAGGGTGCTGTTAAGCGCCACCATTCCCTCATCCATTCGCAAAAACGCAATACGAGGAGCTTTACGAAACGCTTCAAGCACTTCATCACGGCTAGCTGAGCGGGTTAATTGAACACTCCATGAGTGTAAGTGACTTGTAGTATGCGCCGCCTTGACAGCAATGGTAATGACATCAAGATCGGGAATGACAGTTTGTGCGTCGGGTCCTTGATGGGAAGGAATATCTTTTTCAGGGACAACTGTATTCATTACACCGCTATGATCGGACTCCCAGGGATCGGTGGCACGTCGAATCAACACCCCACGAGCCTTCTTGAGCAATCCAGCCGCTTTGAGCGCGCCCAGTGTGCGAACGATGCTGGTCGTATTGCACGAAACAACGCGGGTAGTGTCACGGCCTAATGCAGTTTCATAATTGGCTTGAGCCACGAAGGAATGACCCGTTAGGCTGTGCTTTTCGCCACCCTGAAAGATAGACTTCACACCAGCGGCGCGATACTTCTCCAAGTTGGACGAGGCGACTTTCTTCGGCGTAGCATCGGCAACTACATCAACCCGCTTGAGCAGATCATCAAGTGTACCCGCCAGCGGGATACCAGCAATACGCATAAGATCAGCCGCTTCGGAATCCGAAGCAAATACGGGATAACCTTTCTGGACGGCGACTTTGATACGCCAATCGCTAGAAATATCGACAACACCCACTAACTCCATATCTGCCTGGGCGACAATCGCGTCGGCGATGCGCTTGCCAATGACACCATAGCCATTGACTGCTACACGAACCTTCTTATTATACATGTTGACCTCCTAATAGAGTCTCTGATCGAATTTCAGACCGCCGTAATTTCTACCAGTCGGACAACTTACTTTTTCCCGAAAATTGCCCATCCAAGTAGAATACCGATGCCAAGTGTAAGCAAGGTGGGTATCCACATCCAACTGATACCACCCATACTTCCACTCCCCATCATACCGCCGCTCATCGTTGCCCCGCTCATCGCCCCACCTCCAAAGAGTAGGAAAAGCCCCACAACAATGACAAATGCGATGACGAGGCTAGTTCTATTTGTTTCGTCCATAAGATTATTCTCCTTGTCCATAAAACATCAGCCAACAATGCTCTGACTAATATCATTCGAGTTCAAAAACGTGTTCTGGCCAACTAAAATGGATACTAAGCTAAGCGCGCTTGTGGTGTTTGTAGTGATC
>JBBSBS010000366.1:0-6865 GCA_038251045.1 Aggregatilineales bacterium
ATTGTAGCCTCGTTAGAAACTGTGAACGTGCGTGAGGGACCGAGTGTGGGTGCCAGTGCAATCGTGGCGCTCAAGCCCGGGACGGGTGTGCAGGTGCTGGCAACCAGTCCTGACGGCAAGTGGTTTAATATACGCATGGAAGACGGTCGCGAAGGCTGGATTGCGGCAGCATTGGTACGCGTCAATCCTGTGCCGACAGAAGTGCCTACGGCTACGCTGCCACCTGATTTAACGGCAATGGCACAAGGTACGATCCTACCAACAGCAGTGTTAGGCGGTGGAACAATTACACCTACCCCACCGCGCTCGGTGGTCACGCCAACAGAAGTCGGCAATGTGAGCGCGAGCAATACACCAGCTGAAACTGCTGGTAATGGTACGCTGCCACCGCTGCCAGTGATTGATGTGAATGCCATTCAACTTACGGCGACAGCACTGGCATTGCCCACCATTACGCCAAGCTTTACGCCTCTGGGTGCTGATACTGCCACACCAAGCGTTCCCTTTGTCGGTGTTACATTTACGCCATCAGTGGGCGGCGTGGGCAATGAAGGAAACAGTGGGTCACAATCCGGCGTGGATGTACTGGCCTACTGTGACAACAAGGTTTTCGGACGACCCGCACCGACTAACCTGTTGACAGGCGCAACGATTGATGTGTTCTGGAGTTGGTACGTCAATGACCGAACCCTTATCCAGCAGCATTTGGATAACGTTGTCTATGACGTGAAAGTTGACGGCAAACAACTCGATAATTGGCGGCAGTTTGCCACCTCTATTAGAAAAGCCAATGACGGCAACTTCTATATCTTCTGGTATGTTCCGGTTGGGCCGTTAGGTGCAGGACAGCACTCAATCACTTACAACGTAACCTGGAATGCCCAGATTACCGATGGTTATGATTTGTTTGGCCCCGGTACAAACAGGCCAAGCGAGTCGGGAAGCTGTACCTTTACAGTACGATAGGCGATAGAATCCAGTCAAATATGCAATGAGGCGGCAGTGATGTCGCCTCATTTGATTTAGAGCAGCATCCGTCCACGATCTTCAAGGGCACGAATAACCTCACGATCCGCTTTCCCGAAAGAATAGCGACCCAGTTCAGTGGGTGTCATCCATTTCCAATCCCTTACACCAATGACCTGCGGATCGCCCTCAATATGATTACAAGTAAAAGCATGTAATGTGATTTTGAAATGGGTGAAGGCGTGTTTAACAACAGTGAACAACTCGACAACCTCAACCTCAATCGCCAATTCCTCGCGCAATTCACGACGCAAACATTCGGGCAGCGTTTCACCTGCTTCTTGCTTGCCGCCGGGGAATTCCCAGAGACCACCGAGCAAACCTTCGAGAGGACGTTGGGCTATTAGCACCTGCCCCGCATCGTTCCAGATTATACCTGCCGCAACATCGTAATGCGGGGTGGCTGCCTTACGCTTTTTGACCGGACGCTGCGCCTGTGTGTTATTAGCATAGGCTTTGCAATGCCGCTGGACGGGGCAAGAGTCGCATGTCGGTGATCGGGGTTTACACACTACACGACCCAACTCCATGAGCGCCTGATTGTAGTCGCCGGGTCGGTCATAATCGAGCCATTCTTCGGCTAATTTCCACAACGCCTCTTTTACGGCAGTCCCGGTTACATCGGCATCGAGATCGGTCAGGCGAGCGAACACACGGATGACATTGCCATCAAGCAGCGGGACAGCACGACCAAATGCGATGCTGGAAATTGCACCGGCGGTATAACGTCCAATTCCGGGTAGTAGTAATAGGCCTTCGACCGTTTCGGGAAATCGACCACTATGGGTTTGCGAAACCTGCTGTGCCGCTTGGTGTAAATTACGGGCGCGGCTATAATAGCCTAAGCCTTCCCACAGCTTTAGGACTGCATCAAGCGGCGCGGCAGCCAAGTCATGAACGGTAGGAAAGGCAAGCAGGAAGCGGGCGAAATAGGGCTTGACGGTCTCGACCTGCGTTTGCTGGAGCATAATTTCGGACAGCCAAACCCGATAGGCATCATGATTTTCACGCCACGGTAAATCGGCAGCGTGTTGGTCATACCAGCCCAGTAAATCAGTTTGAAACGTCATGCAGCACTCGCAATCATCATTGGGCAGTCATTTTACAAAGTTCGACGCTAGTTTAGCACAAGTATTCTGCCTACACAGAAAGGGCAGATCACCTTTGAGGAAATGTTAATGAAAAAACTTGCTGTCATCTTCACGGTTTTCCTGCTCATTATGATGGTTTCAGTCGCGCTAGCGCAAGAGGCAGAGGCTACTTCAAATCCCGCGCCAAACCAATCGACAGTGGACTTGGCTACACGCATTGCGGGAAGTGCAGCGGATGCCCAACGGGCGGCAGAGGATGCACGCGGCTACGCCGAAGATGCCAGAACAGAGGCACAAGAACAGTTATCGCTATCCAACGATCTTTTGGGTATGTTCCAAAATGTGACGCAAACTATATTCGCGATATTCGGTATCGCAGGTCCAGTGCTGGCAATTGCGGCTGGTTATTTAGGGTTCAACCGTCTAACCGCAGCCCAAAAGGAGCTAACGGAAGCGCGGGAACGTTTTGAAAAAGAAATGCGGGAAAAGCAGGATGATCTGACCAAAGTACGTAAAGAAGTCGAAGCCAGTAGTGACAAGCAGCGGGAAAACACAGCTAATGCCACGCTGGCATTATCGCTGCTGACACTGGGAGAGCGTCAATACCGTTCTCAAGATTTTCAGGGGGCACTCAATACGTATCGGCGAGCGTTGGAACTTGATCCCAACAGCTTGATTACGCATTACCGGCTAGGTTATGTGTACACTCAGTCGGGGATTCTGGAACAAGCTGAATATCATCTAAACCGGGCGCTGGAAATCGAAAAAGACTTTGCCCCTGCGCTGGCGGCACTGGGTTATGTTTACCGGCGTATCGGTGAAAAGATGGAACCTAGCATTGAACGCGATCAAATTCTTAACAATGCTGAAGATTACCTACTGCAAGGGTTGAAAATTTCCGACAAATTGGTCGATGACGATAACGAATCATGGTGGGGATCGTTGGGTGGATTGTATCGTCGGCGGGGACAAATTGACCAAGCCATCAGAGCTTATGAACGTGCATCCGAGGTTACACCCAAGTCATCGTATGCGTTTAGCAATTTGGCCCTACTTTACTTGCAGAAGGAAAATAAGGAGAAGATGCTAAAAACCTATGTGCGGGTGGAGCAGTTGGCTTTCGGTGAGGTGCAAGCCGACGTGGACAATTACTGGGCGTATGCTGATCTGTTAACAGCACGATTGGCATTAGGCAAAACAGCAGAAGCAGAACCCGTGTTGGCTTCGGTGCTTGAAATTGCCCCTAAAGACTCGCCATACGTCTTTGAAAGTCTGCTGGATACTTTGATACGTCTGGAAAAAGCATTGGGTGAAATAGACTCGGTACATATTCAGCCTTTCATCGTGCAAATCAAGGAGCGCGTCGACATCCAAAAATGAAGCGCTTGCAGGTGGAAAAAAGTCCATTTCGGCGGCCTTAATGACTCTTGCAAAGCAAATGAAATGTTTGTATACTCGACTTCACTTAGCAAGGACAATTAGCTCAATTGGTAGAGCACTCCTTTGACGTGGGAGGGGTTAGAGGTTCGAGTCCTCTATTGTCCAAACGGCGTAACCAACCAGCATTGAGGCTGGTTTTTTGCACGGTCATGAGGGCGATTAGCTCAGCTGGTTAGAGCGCACGGTTCACATCCGTGAGGTCGGGGGTTCGAGCCCCTCATCGCCCAAATTTAGAACGGGGACAGCAGTCCTCGTTTTTGATTCGGATTAGCGGTTGGTAGCGTGTGGCGTTAGAATAGACAAAAATATGTACAACTCATTGGGAAGCTATAATGACTACAGAGATGAACCCCAATAAATTTAGTGAACATGCTGTGATCGCGTTGGAGGATATTCAACTCGGTTCTGCAATTAAACGTGGCACGGGTAATGCCGATGGTCGTCGCAGGCAGGTGATGGGCGAAGTCGAAGCAAAAGCGTTACGACAGCAAGGGCGAGGTGCCAAGCTGCGAGCGCTGGCGGATTTACCTGATTTACTCGAACAAATGGAGCGCAACGTCATCAAAAATGGCGGGCATGTTCTGTGGGCAGCAGATGCGGACGAAGCTAACCGGATGATTGTAGACATCTGCAAGAAGCACAATTTGAAGCGTGGTGTTAAAAGCAAAAGCATGGCGACCGAGGAAATCGGTTTGATACCGGTACTGGAAGCCAATGGCATCAAGATGATGGAAACGGATCTGGGCGAGTATATTGTACAGGTCAACGAGAGCCACCCCAGCCACATCGTTATGCCTGTAATGCATATGACCAAAACTCAGGTGCGCGACCTTTTCGTTGACAAGTTGGATATGCCGCCGACCGATGAAGCCAAGGAAATGACGGCTTTTGCACGGAAACTGCTACGCGAGGAATTCCTGAACGCGGATTTTGGTATGAGCGGCGGCAACTTCATGATTGCTGAAACGGGTACGGTGGCGATTGTTACCAATGAAGGTAACGGACGGCTTTCCACGGGAATGCCGCCGGTACATATTGCGGTGGTGGGTATTGAGAAGATCGTGCCCACGTGGGAAGACTTCGCCACATTAGTGCAACTCCTCCCACGCAGCGCGACCGGTCACCGAATGACTACTTATGTAAATACGTTCAGCGGCCCCGCACGACCGGACGAGCCGGATGGACCAGAAGAATTTTATCTGGTGCTGATTGATAACGGGCGAACAAACATTTACGGCACCGAGTATACTGAAGCGCTGGCCTGTATTCGGTGTGGGGCGTGTTTGAACGCCTGTCCGGTATACCAGAATGTTGGTGGTCACACCTATGGTTCAGTCTATTCAGGGCCGATTGGTGCAATCATCACGCCGCTGATGCAAGGGAAAGAAAATGCGGAACCGCTTCCATTTGCCAGCAGTTTGTGCGGGGCGTGTAAACAGGCTTGTCCGGTGGACATCAATATCCCTGATATGCTGCTGAAGCTGCGGCGTGATCTTGAAGGTGAGCAGGATGCCATATGGAAAGTCGGGCTTATGGGGTGGAGCTTCGGCAACAGCCATCCGCTGCTTTATGAAGCAGGAGGCAAACTCGCTAGCGCCGCCACGCGCTCTATTACCAACACAATGGGCAAGGATAAACTCAACAAGCTGCCCTACCCACTCAGTGGGTGGACGGATTACCGTGATTTCCCGGCGTTTGCTGACCAGTCATTCCATGATTGGTGGCGAAAAAATCGGGGTTCATGAGGCATCAACCAGAAAACGATTAAATGCAGATCTATCGACAAATCAAGCAAAGTTTGGAGTACCACAAATAAGCACCCAGAAACGCCGTCGCCCTATGAAGGACATCCAACGGCAACCAGAACCCGCCAGCACGATTCCAGTTCATGAGTATGAAGCTGATGTATCCGAGGGATTGGAGGGATTGGCATGGCGAGAAATGAAAATGCTGTTCGATGACCGGCTGGAACGAGTAAATGTACCAGCACGAGCGGGTACTTTGCGTTTCCAATACGTGGGCAATCCGTATCAGATGCTTAAGCTGCGGACGGTGCAGGCTGTGTATTTCGTCCAGCAGTATAACGTTCCACGTCCCAAAGGTTTGCTAGGCGACGAACATTTCAAGAAGCTACTGGCACAAATCAAAATTGTCCGCGATCTTTCATCGGCAGATGCTTATAAAACGCTTTACATCAGTGCGGCAGGCTCGGACTCATCGGTGATGATGCGGCTCAAAGAGGAGCTATCGACCAAAACGGGATTGCAAATCGGGGATGAGGAAGGCGATTTACTTATTCGGGTACGACGCGCGGTTGGCGATGTTGACGGATGGGAAACGCTGGTGCGAATCAGTCCACGCCCACAAGCCACACGGGCATGGCGCGTGTGCAACCGAGAAGGAGCGTTGAACGCCGCAGTCGCGTACGCAATGAATATATTGACACAACCGAAACCAGACGATGTTTACCTGAATATGGGCTGCGGATCAGGCACACTACTCATTGAACGGGCAGCAGCCGGCGAAGCCGAAAGCATCGTTGGTTATGATAACGATCCGGTCGCGCTGGAATGTGCAGGCAAGAATATCGAAGCAGCAGAATATGCTGATATCATCAAGCGGCGGCAAGGCAACATCACCGATTTACCGTTGAGCGCCAAGAGTGTCGATGCGATTACGGCGGATTTGCCATTCGGGCAACTGGTAGGCAGCCATGACGATAACCTGAACTTGTATCCCGGTTTATTGAAAGAAGCTGCACGTTTATTAAAACAAGGTGGTCGCTGCGTGCTGATTTCGCACGAAGTTCGGCTGCTAGAGTCGCTGCTCGACAATTCGGAACAATGGAGAACGGACCAAATCTTACGGGTAACCGTCGGTGGTTTGCACCCCCGGATATGGGTGTTGAGCCGGAAGTAATTGTTGTTCCTATCACATTTCATGGACGCTTTTTTGCAAAGGCTATATTGACATGACTTCCTCACGCGAAAAAATTCTCAATAAACTGCGCGAAGTGCAAAAGCCATTTCCAGATGCGCCACCGCGCCCCAAACAATATCTACCAGTGGCACTAGTAGAAGACCCATCGCCAGAAGGATTGCTAAAACAATTCTCAAGGATTACAGAGGAACTTCATGCAGAAATATTTGTTGTTGATGGGGATGAAGCCGCCTGTGACAAAGTCATGGAACTGCTAAAGTCGCACAATACGACTAACCTCTTAGCATGGGATTTTAAGCATATTCCAGTTCAATTTCTGGAAGCGGCCATTAAGGAAAGCGGCATTACTATCCATTCGCCACAGATGC
>JBBSBS010000367.1:0-6767 GCA_038251045.1 Aggregatilineales bacterium
ATGGCAGCATTGGCTTATCAGGCTCAATACCGATTAGCACATTAGGCGGGTTAAAGGCACGCGGAAATCCAGCAGGTGCGACAGGCGTTTATCAAGCAGTAGAAGCTTGTTTGCAATTACGTGGTCAAGCGGGCAAGAACCAAGTTGCCCAAGCCAAAACAGCACTGATTCAGAATTTGGGAGGATTGGGTAGTACAGCGATAAGCCATGTGCTCCAAACCTGAATAATGTAAATGTTTTAGGGGAATACGGAATATATTGAGAACTTGTGATAGCTCTCACAACCTATTTGATAGGTTTTGATAGGCACATCAATGTACGATTTTAGAAATCTCGTGCAAAAATGCACAATATAGAGATTTGAATTGAGGAGTGAGAAAATGCAGATTTCAAGACACTGGCGATTAAACTCACAACGGTATCGTTTACAGGGTGTCCGTTACGAAACTGGCGAGATGAGCTTACAAAATCGCCCTACCCCAAGCAGCGTTAAAGCTGAAACCAGCAAAACAACAACTGTCCCTGAGCAGAAGATATTGAAGGCTGCTAGCTAGGATCAACTGTATGACGACTCGTAAAGAAGTGGAAGTACCGCGCGAACACTTTACATTTGCTGGTACCGGCGAGGTATTCAGTTATACTACGCTGCAAGAAACACCAGAAGGTTTTGATGAACAAGCCCCATATGTGCTGGCATTGGTCAAACTCGATGAAGGACCTGTCATTACTGCACAGCTAACGGACGTGGATGGTGAGATAGCCATCGGTGACCGTGTGGAAATGGTGACGCGCAAACTAACAACCGAAGGCGTGCGTGGCATGATTGTGTACGGATACAAGTTCCGACAAGTGCTACCCCGGCGCAATTAATCCCTTCGCAAATTTGATTTAACAAACACCCTACCGGGGTGTTTTTATTTCTGTCGCGAATGTATCACCCATGTTAGACATTTTTGAAGTGGTTTACGAAGATACCAAGGAAACTGTTTACCTTATCAGGTTCTTCGACTGTAGTTGGATATCCCGAACCGGGGATATAACGAGTTGGGAATTGGCAACTTTGGATGTTATACGCTTCGATTTTTCGGGCATGGTTGCCATACCTTCGTCACCAACCATTACCAACGTACTGTGCTGAATATTACCTAATTCCTCGTAAATTCCACGACGAGTGATCACACCTAAGACCGCCAGTGAAACACCGACACGATTTAAGCTGGCGAGTTGGCGCTTTATGTCTTCGCGCTGATTTGCACGGGCAGGATCTGTCAAAATTTTCTGACCAAAAAGAATTTCCATAGTAGACGGTATAACCCAACGGGGTCCTAACCAACGATAAATTTTATGGATACGTTTATAACGCGATAATGAGTGATCTGCCTCGCGATCCGGGGAGGAGTCAATGAGTACTAACGACTTAAGCAATTGAGGTCGGCGTGCGGCGAGGCGCATTCCGATAAAACCGTCCATCCCTACCCCAACGAAATGACACGGAGAGGCACTTAATATATAGCGGAACGTTAAGGCAGTTTTATACGGCAGTAATCCTAAAATTGCGTTTTCGAAAACAACGCTACAGATTATTGCAAAAGTGAGATAAACTCTGCCCACCTTTGAATTTAGTGGGTCGGGGAGGGATCCTATCGCCGTATTACACTCATGTCTAAATACGTATCCAATTATTAGTTTCTTATGTCGACGGAGAAATTTGCAACATGCGTGAAATGAATTCGACTGAAAATATACTCATCATAATTGTTCTGGGCATTGCTGTCGCTGGGTTGTTGTATGCCGGTTTATTGGCACGCCAAATCCTAAGCGAAGGTAAAGGTTCTCAGAAAATGCAGGAGGTGTGGGGTTACATCCGCACCGGTGCAAACGCGTACTTAAGTTCACAACTTCGTATTATTGCCGCACTAGTTGCGGTATTAGTGGTCGTGCTTTTCTTCAGTGTCTACGTGGTTAACCCTACACCATATGCGATTGAGCATTTCTGCCCAGAAATTGCCCAAGCAGCACGGGCAAGTGTGACAGCCAACGTAGCCAGTATCGAAAGCAGTGTTGCGGCAGCGAACCCTGACATTGCCGCGACTGAACTCAGACTTTTGCAGGAAAATGCAGTCGTATATCAAGAAGAAGCGCAAATTGTGCAACAGGGGGCAGCGACCTGCACGAGCGCACGCACGAATATTGCGTTGGGACGCGCGGGCGCATTCTTAATGGGCGCGATCTTTTCGGCAGCCGTAGGTTTTGTTGGCATGAATATGGCAGTGCAAGGAAACGTACGAGTTGCGGCAGCAGCAGTTGACCCGAAGCGTGGTTATGCAGATGCCGTCCGCATTGCTTATCGCTCCGGTACCATCACAGGTATGTTAACGGACGGATTAGGTTTGTTCGGCGGTACGATCATCTTTATCATATTCGGTATTGCTTCACCTGATGCGTTACTCGGATTTGGTTTTGGTGGAACACTGTTGGCATTATTTATGCGTGTCGGTGGTGGTATCTTCACCAAGGCAGCGGATGTGGGTGCTGACCTAGTAGGCAAAGTAGAGGCCGATCTGCCTGAAGATGATCCACGCAATGCAGCCGTTATCGCCGATCTGGTTGGTGATAATGTTGGTGACTGCGCGGGTATGGCTGCCGATATTTTTGAAAGTTATGAAGTGACAATCGTATCGGGTTTGATCCTAGGGTTAGCCCTTTCAACAGTAACTCGCAGTCCAATCTGGATTATCTTCCCGTTGGTCGTGCGTGGCATAGGTGTGTTGTCATCTATCATCAGTACGTATCTGGTGAAATCAACAAGCGGTAAGGATGCATTGAGCGTCATTACGCGCGGTTTCTATATCGCGGCAGCACTGAGCGCGGTACTGTTTGGTATATTCACTCTGTTTTATATGCGCGATGAGAATATCAACAGCGGAGGTGTTATCTGGCAACCGCTGGCAGCCGTGTTGATTGGTGTTGGATTGGCAATCGTGATTGACAAGGTGACGGCATACTTCACCGACACCGAACATCCCCCTGTACAAGAAATAGCCCGGAATACTCAGACTGGACCCGCTACGACAATCCTGAGTGGTCTATCCAGTGGTATGGAAAGCAGCGTATGGGCAATTTTGGTCATTGCTGGCAGTATATTGGCGAGCGTGATTATCTTCGGTCTATTCCCTATCACCAATGGCAGCGGCGAACAGATTGTTGATACATTCACTGCCGTGCTTTATGGTGTGGCGATGACAGGCATCGGCATGTTGACGCTGACCGGTAACAATGTTGCGATGGATGCTTTTGGCCCAATTTCCGACAACGCACAGGGTGTAGCGGAGTTGGCTGGCGAAAGCAGCGGAGTTGGTGGCGAAATCCTCAACCAGTTGGATGCAGTTGGTAACACGACAAAAGCTATCACCAAGGGTGTGGCGATTGGTTCGGCAGTTATCGCGGCAGTGTCGCTCTTTGGTTCGTTCCTAACGGACACGCGGGTGGTACAACTTGGTCTGGGCGTACCGCTGAACCGCACACTGTTCGGCACAGGTATCAACATCGCCGAACCGATTGTGTTCATTGGTTTCTTAATCGGTGGCGGTTTGATCTTCTTGTTCAGCAGTTTGTTGATCCGTTCGGTCAACCGTGCTGCATTCCAGATGATCGGCGTGGTACGGCGACAACTTCGCATACCGGGCATCATGGAAGGGACAAAGACACCAGACTACGCGGAATGCGTTGAAGTTTCAACAAAGGCTGCTCAACGCGAACTACTGCCAATTGGGGTTATCGCAGTACTCACTCCGATAATTGTAGGCTTCTTGTTGGGCGCTGCGGCCCTCGGCGGCTTTTTGGCCGGTATCATCCTCGCAGGGCAATTGATGGCTGTGTTCATGAGTAATGCGGGTGGTGCGTGGGATAACGCCAAGAAGTATATCGAAGAAGGCAATTACGGTGGCAAGAGATCCGAAGCGCATAAGGCGGCGGTCGTTGGCGATACCGTAGGCGATCCTTTCAAGGATACGGCTGGCCCAGCACTGAACCCGATGATTAAAGTTGTTAATCTGGTAGCACTGCTCGTTGCCCCACTGGTGGTAACGGCTGCCGCTCCGGGAGCTGAGTCAGGTCGACCGGTGGTCATCATCGTCATGGTGGTGCTGTTGGCAGTCGTCTTGTGGGCGATAGCGCGCAGCAAGCGAACAGATCCAGAATCACTGCATATGGTCGAATCAGTCGCTTCAAGTGGAGCAGATTAAGTCGCATCTGAGCAACTGTAAAGTCGTTCGATAGTTAAAATCCCTTCTGTTTATTGAGGCAGGGGGGATTTTTTGTTAGGCAGGCTGTGTTACACTAAAGGAGTAATCTCAAAAACCGTTTAGGGAATTCAATAGGATAGGATATGATTCATCTCTGGCATAATTTGTCTCACGGCCCACATGCCCCGGAAATCATCTATGTAGTGGTGGAAGTTCCAAAAGGCGGCCACAACAAATATGAGTATAGCAAAAGCGCCGGTGTTATTAAGCTTGACCGCGTGCTTTATAGTCCGCTCCATTATCCGGGCGATTATGGGTTTATTCCTCAAACATTATATGGGGACGGTGATCCACTGGATGTGCTAGTCATGATGGAAGAACCGACGTTCCCAGGTTGTGTCATCGAAGCGCGCCCAATCGGCATGTTACGCCTGCTGGATCGAGGGGAAAATGATGATAAAATTCTTGCTGTCCCATCGACCGATCCGCATTATGAGGATTACCACGACATAGAGGATTTGCCAAAGCACTATCCAAAGGCGGTTGAGCATTTCTTTGTTACTTACAAGCAATTGCAGAATGCACCTATGGAAAGCCAAGGTTGGGTCGGCGCACAGGAAGCCCAAAAAGCGATTGCGAACGCGATGCAACAATATCGCGATTCTTTCCCGCCACAACGTATTTAGTTAAGATCACCCAAAGGGGATGCGAGTCGCCATCCCCTCTATTTACACATCCCTTTATGACCCCACGAGCAACTCAACCATTTGGGCATTACGGCGAACAACTTGCCATACGTTATTTGCAGCAAAAGGGCTATCAAATCGTTGTCACTAACTGGCGCTGCACACTAGGCGAAATGGATATTGTCGCCAAAAAAGATCAGACGCTGGTGTTCGTTGAAGTACGATCTAGGCACGAAGAAACCACTGAAACTGCATTTGAAAGTATTAATAAGCGCAAGCGCTCAAAATTAGCCGGGCTAGCCGAGGCATATATCGATCTCAACGACCTTGAAGGGGTAACGTGGCGCATAGATGTTATTGGCATAGCGGTTACACAAGCCGGCAAAGCGATTATTGAGCATGTCGAGGATGCACTTGGTTGGTAAGCCGCTTCTTATCATTTTAGGGCCAACAGCCGTTGGAAAAACTGGGTTGGCGATTGATATCGCATCTGGCATTAATGGCGAAATCATTAGCGCAGACAGCCGCCAGATTTATCGCCATATGACTATTGGCACAGCAAAACCTACGCGCGAACAACAAAGGCGAGTCCCTCACCACCTTATAGATATTGTTGAACCTGATGAAAACCTGACTCTAGCGGATTACCAAACTAGAGCACGGTGTGCAATTGACGACATTCACGAACAGGGACAGATACCACTGTTGGTAGGCGGGACGGGGCAATATATAACGGCACTGGTTGAGGGCTGGTCAATACCTCAAGTCGCGCCGAACGAGACTTTACGAAACGAATTAGAAGCAATCGCGGCGAATGAGGGAGCGGCAGCACTTCACCAACGGTTAAGTAGCCACGATCCAGTGGCAGCGGCAGCTATAGACTATCGTAACATCCGGCGTGTTATTCGGGCTTTGGAAGTTTGTATCGAGACAGGTGAACGTATCAGTGAACTACAGCGTAAACAACCACCCGATTATGATATGTTGCATATTGGATTGACGACGGAACGCGAAACTCTGTACCGACAGGCTGATACGCGGGTTGATATGATGATGGCCGATGGATTTTTAGAGGAAGTTCAGCGATTATTAAGGCATGGATACAGCCGAACACTACCATCTATGAGCGGCCTCGGATATGCGGAATTAGCGACCCATATACTGGATGGTATCGCACTAGACGAAGCCATTACACGGACGAAACATAATACACATGATTTTATTCGTCGACAGTTCACATGGTTCAGGGGTCACGATCCGGGGATTTTGTGGCAAAATATGAATGATGATACAGTTGAAAAGGTATCTACTCTAGTTAAGAATTGGCGAAAAGGACTCGCCTGATTTATGCGTTACATCAGACGTTCAGGAAATCCAAATGCTCTCGTGGGAATATTCTTACTCGTATTGCTAGCGATCTTTGCTGGCCCGGGAATGTTGCCCAATTTGATACCAAATCTAATCCCCGGAGCGGACGAAAGTATCATGTGCGCGTGGTTGCGAACTGGAACGGAACGGGCTCAACATCAGTCGTTGATTGGGCGACAGGCCGAAAACCCGATTAGCCTCAAAGTACGAACAACTGCGCTACCATTGCAACCGGGTCAAACTATGCAAGTGAACATTGTTATCACCAATAACTCGCTCGGAACAGTCGCAATTTATTATAACCCTGCGCAGGTACGGTATGGCGATGACGGTATAAGTAGTGGGTTGGGACTGATCCCAAACTCGAATACAACAATCTCACGCGGTCAAAATACGGGGGGGTCTGTGCCTGAATCAGATATTCGCCTTTTGGGTCCGCGTCAGAGTTGCATCCACCACACGGCATGGA
>JBBSBS010000368.1:0-6751 GCA_038251045.1 Aggregatilineales bacterium
GCCTGACGCGGCACGACCCGATCGGGATGAAACCGTTCGGGGTCAAATGTTTCGGGGTCTTCCCAGAAGTCGGGATGACGGTGAACCACATACGGGCTGATGAGCACCGTGGTACCTTTTTTCACGGGTAAACCGCCGATAACATCGTCGGCCTCAACCGAACGCGGAATCATCCATGATGGCGGATAGTAGCGCATGGTTTCTTCGATCAGCATACGGGTATAGGTCAGGTGCGGCAGTGTGGTCATCGAGGGTAATTTACCGACCAACACCCGATCCAGTTCGGCATGGAGTTTACGTTCGATTTCAGGGTTTTTATCCAGCACATACCAGATCCACGCCATAACAGTAGCCGTCGTTTCGTGACCGGCGAGAAAGACGGTAAAGACTTCATCGCGCACCTGTTGATCGCTCATGCCTTCGCCGGTTTCTTCGTCGCGGATTTCGAGCAGCATCCCCAATAGGTCGTTGGCATCGGTCGGATTTTGACGACGATCGGCAATAATCCGGTAGACGAAGCGATCCACTTTTTCGATGGATTCGCGGAAGCTGCGATCACCGGGGAGTGGAATTTTAATCGGCAGAAATGATGTCCACATACGGGTATTCATTAACCTGAGTGAAGTCGCAAAGGCATCACCAATCTCGTGGATTTCGTCCTGCGTCAGACCAGAGCCGAACATGGTGCGGACGATAACCTGCATGGTGAGGTCTGCCATCGCGCGGGTGACATCAATCGGCTGCCCCTGCCCTGCCGGAACACTCCATGTGTCGAGCATATCAGCGATAGTGGCAGTGATGCTGTTGGCGAGGCCGCTCAAACGCTGACGGTGAAAAGCAGGCTGCATCAGTTTGCGCTGACGCATCCAAACTTCACCCTCACTGCCCAGCAAACCGTTGCCGACCATTTTACGGATGGCGATCCACATCGAGCCTTTGCCGTAATTACGGGCGTGATCTTGCATGACGTGACGGATATGGTCGGGGTGATGCACGAGCAAGAGGCGCGATGGGCCGAGGTTGATTTCAACCAGATCACCGCGTTCATGAAGGGTTTCTAGAAAAAAGCCGGGTGGATTAGCAGCGAGTTTGGGAAGTGCGCCCAACCCATATGGGCGTGATGGGGTCACAGTCGTGGTCGCCATAGCTGTTTACTTTCTTCATATGATATGCAGTAAAGATAACAGGTAATAGGCTAGTTTGGCAATATATTCATGCACCATTTTGGAGGCACAAGATGGACACTAACAAGGTTATATATCGAATTGTCAGAGGTGTTGCTAATTTTGCAGCTTTCCCGCTGAAATGGCGGGCGGGAACACGGGAGCAAGCCGCCGAAACGACACAAGTGCGACACGGGAGTTTCGGCTGTTTCCGCTGAGCGCCGCGATTAGCTGCCGTGTGTCTGCCGCGTCGTCAGTGTTGTCAGCGCCACAGCGGATTTAGGGGAGCGAGGCGCGGAGTAGATACAAGAAAATGCGAAATACAGTTTCACCACAGAGACACGGAGAAAGGCAAAGAAAATACAGGGCAAAATCAGCTAGGACCCGATCAGTTTAGGCGAATGAGGCTTTGTTTGAAGTGGTCAACTTTGGGCGCTTTGCCGCTGGTATTGATGGTGAAGCCCTCGTCTTTTAAGTGGGCAGCATGACCGGCTGCACCACCGGGAACATTCGACAGGAGGCCGCCGCTTTGATTGATAACCCGCCAGTAAGCGACCTTGTACTGCGGGTTGTTGGCGATTTCGCGCAGGGCTTTTTGGGTCGTCACCGGACACGTCCCTTGCACATTAAACTGTTCGGTCAGGTGCTGGCGCAGGAGGCTGGTGGTAATGAGCTTGGCTGCCGGAATTTTGCTGATGGCGGCAGCGATAGTAGTGGGACTGGGTAACAACATTTTGCCAGTGGTGCCAAAGTATTTGACGCGGTGCGGCGGAATATCAACGATTTCGTCTTGCTGCATTTCCATGCTGCTTTCACCACTCAATAGAACCATCGTACCATAACAGTTTAGAACAAATGAGCAAAGGTTGTCAAGGCGTTTTGGTTCGTGTTTCCTAACCTGAATGGCGTGTAATCTCATCTATGTGTTCGAGAATTATGCAATTCGGTATGATGAGGTCATCGGGGCATCAACTCGGCACAACCATTCAAATATCAACTGAAAAGCGCTGATTATCTGAAGAAACTACCCCAAACGCACCCTGAAAAGCGGCATACTGTGTCAGGAATTGTTCCAAGTCTTTTAGAGCCGCCGCGACATCTTGCTGACCATTTTCATGATGGGCTTCAACGGTCACAATAACCTGCGTGGTATCGGGCTGCGCGGCGCTGCCTTGAGACTGCCGCCAACACCAGCGGCGGGCATAAATACTGCCACCTGCATCGGCAAAAATCACCTCACCCTTTTCGGGATGTTCGGGTTCTTCCACACCAATGCCGAGGAAGTTTTCATCACCTGTCGCAAACTGTACGGATATGCCATCACCCGCTAGACGGCGCACATCCAATATGGCAACGGGCAGGCGGTAACGGATGCTGACTAAATTGCCGATGTCTACCAGCGTATTGATGGAGGGTATATCACCCTGTTTGGTCAGACGGCGTAAGAGGGCTTCGGTGGCAGAGCGATACTTGGTGGGGTCAACATTGAATTTACGGAAAGCGCTGCGCCATGCAGCCAGCGACGCAATCTCGCTTAAAGGGGTGCTGCCGATTTTCTGAATGACATGCTGCTGTTCATTGAAGTAGGCGGTTTTAAGATCATCAGGGGTATCTAAATTGGTGACCGTTCCAATGGCAATGCCGCCGATAATGCTTGGAAAAGCGGTAGTAATCGCGGCTGTGTAGTGAAATGATGGCATGTCAATTCCTTAGAACAAACCAAATGTGCCAAAGCCAACGAGGATGAGAAACCCGAATATTATTCCCAAGACGGGATTGAGGTAAAAGAACATCAGGAAAAATGTGAGGACACCGACTAACTCCATGTGTTGACATCCTTAGGCTATGCTGATTGGCATCAGCTCATGCGGGCGAAAGCAAACACGACAAACATAAAAGTCGCGAGTAGGAGCAGGATCATGGTGGGGTCAAGGAACAGCAAACCGAGCAACAGCAGTAAGGATACGGACATCTTATTTCTCCGGTGAAGCTGCCGGTTCAGGATCGGCAGGCATTTCTTCGGCGCGCCACGGTTGGAATTCGCCGCTGTCGGTACGGCGGGTATCATGGCTAACGAGTAAGTATTCAAACCAGACGGTCAGCAGCGTATACAGATAGCGACTGCCCTGCTCCTTCAGCTTGAGCGCCGATTCGCCCACATCGCGGTTGCGCCATGTGATGGGCAGCGTCTTGTAGGTGTAGCCGCGCACGATGGCCTTCAGCGGGATTTCGATGGTGAGGTTGAAGTGCGGCGAAACAAACGGACGGCAGCCTTCGATAACATGGCGGCGGTACCCTTTGAAAGCGTTGGTCACATCGTTGTAACCCAAGTTGAACATCACCCGAATGGCAAAATTGGCGGCGCGGTTGATCGCCAATTTGAAGCGCGGGTAATCGTACACTTTGGACTGGCGCATAAAGCGTGAACCAAAAGCACAGTCGGCTTCATCGCGCAAAATGGTGTAATAGCGGACGACATCTTCGGGCGCGTCGGACGCATCCGCCATATAGACAATGACCGCGTCACCTGTGAAATGATTGAGTCCAAAGTTGACTGCCCTGCCGAAGCCGCTGCGTCCGGTATTGCGGATGACCCCGATGCGCGGGTCGCGGACATGTTCGGCCTGTACGATTTCGTTGGTGCGGTCGCTGCTGCCATCATCCACCACCAGAATTTCAAAGTTGGTCACATCAGCGCTGTCCAGATGCCCGGTGAGCAGATGGAGCGTTTTACCGATGTTGCCTTCTTCATTGCGGGCGGGGATAACGATGGAGAGTTTCATAAGATGGCTGCCAGTCTACTGTCGCCAGTCATGAGTCAGTCGGATGGGCTGGATGTGGCTGGTGATGGGCAAAAATTTCGCGGATGTTGGCGGTAATGATAATGGAGAGCAGCCCAAAAGGAAACAAGCATATTTGGCAGTCATTCCCCCATGACGGGTGTTAAGTACCGCACGTAGACCGCTTCCAGTTCATCAAAAATCTCGTCATACGACAATTCAGTGGTGTAGTTGGTCATGCCCAGCATGGCTTTCATGATGACCATACAAACGAGGCTGTATTTGCGCCGATCAGCCGCCTTGAGGTTGGGGCGTGCCTGCGCCAACGCGGCATCATTACGTGCCAGAAAATCCTCGTCCATCGCGCGGATCGTCGCCTCAAGAAAGGCCGGGCCGCGAGATGTGGAAAATATCACCTGAAAATCACGATTATCACGAAGAAATTCCCGCAGCGGCACTAAGATGCTTTTGATGCTCTGTTCCATCGTCATATCGGGGAACGCTTCGATGGGCATATTACTGAATGTGTCGGTAGCCGCGGCGACGTAGCGCTCCACGATGGCAAAGAGGATGGCTTCTTTGTTGGAGAAGAATTGGTAGAGCGAACCCACCGCCGTATTCGAACGGGCGGCAATTTCAATGATGGTAGCGGCTTCGTATCCGACTTCGGCAAAGACTTCCGAGGCGGCGTTCAAGATGGCTTCAACACGCTGGCGACCACGTTTTTGTTTAGGGAGTGTGCGATGAAATTCGTTTTGCATAGAACCTCTTGACAAGTTTGCATTTTAGCATAGAATGACGGTATATCATAAATACGAATGTGAATTCACATTCGTATTATAGCAGGAGGAAAATGATGGAGCAACTGGTACAGGTCAAGGGGATGGAGATTTTTGTCCATGCGGAGGGTACGGGTGTGCCGATGCTGATGCTGCACGGATCACCGGACACAGCAGCTATGTGGCAGCCGCTTATAAACCGCTTGAAGGACAAGGTGCGCTGCATCGCGATTGATCTGCCGGGTTTTGGGCGCTCAACGCTGCCAGACAGCGTCAGCCTGTCGGTAGATAATATGGCAGATATTGTGAACGCGCTGCTGGACGCATTGAATATTCAAGAGCCGATCTATTTGGTCAGTGCTGATTTTGGCAGCCATTACGCGCAGGCCTTTCTGGTGAAGTATCCGCAGCGGGTACGGGGTGTCGTGGTCAGTAACAGCACCTTCCACAGCGAGTATGAGTGGCACGGATTCGCCAAGTTGTATCGCATTCCAGTAGTGGGTGAAGTTCTGATGGCGGCATCGCCTAAAGGCACGGTCAATAAGACGATGAAGGAATATGCGCCAGCGCTGCCCGACTCCTACCTTGAGCAAGCATTTGACGAGGGCTTTGGATCGCCTAAAGTACGCAAGACCATTTTGCGCATGTATCGCGAACGCAATCCAAAGAAAGATTTTGTCGGCTGGGACGAAAAATCGAAGGCGCTGATGCAAGAAAAACCGTCACTGGTGCTGTGGGGCGATCTTGATCCGTTTGCTGACTCGGCCTTCGCTGATAAATTCGGGGCGCAGCAGGTGGTTCACTTTAAGAACAACAGCCATTGGCTGCCGTTGGAAGCGCCGGATGCCTATGCCGAAAAGCTCGTGCCGTGGTTGGCAAGTGCCTAAAGTTCCCGATCAAACGCTTGATAGCGGCGAGGCACTCAATCCCCTCGCCGCTTCCCCACTTTCATAACAAATTACACTCATCCAAACTAGGCCAAACGGGTAGTTTGGTATAGCCCCTTTTGGTGATTGATTTGGGCGAGGTCACTCATAACAAACATCCGTGGTTATGTTACCGTCTGAGTACCAGTTCACTTCGATGGGTACAAAATATAAACAAGGTCGCACACATGGATGAAATCACAATTCTGCTGGTAGAAGACAGCCGGGGCGATGCACGGTTGATCTTGGAAGCCTTTAAGGACAGTCCACTTAAAATGAACGTCCATATTGCAGAGGACGGGGTGATAGCCATGTGCTTCTTAAGGCGCGACGGCAAATATGCCGAGTCGCCGCGCCCCGATATTATTCTCATAACTATCGCTGAACAGCTTGAAATCGAGAGGGATTTGTAAGTAGCCATCAAAGCTCTTGTGAAATACAACATGTATTAATTATCGAATTTTCCATTTCTTAATTTGGAACCAAAAGTCCAAGCCCAGTAAAAGGTTATCAAATGGGCAAAAATAAGCCCAATATGTTCTAAAATCCAAATTGTCTCTTTCTGTCTTGTCAAGTTCACCGTAATGGCCGCGATAGTGAATACTCCCGCAATGCTTATATAAATTCTTTTTACTAAACTCTCCGAGTGTGAAACTGTAAGTAAATATTGCGACACATCCGCTGTAGTGTCTTTTGTGAGTAAATTGTGACTTGAAGGCTCTGAATAACACCAACGCAAAAAAGGTATTAGATCTTGTAGAAATAATTGAATATTTTCTTTAGAAACATTGGCTGAAGAAGCATAATACCGTAGAGAATATGCAGCCAATACTAAATACAGAGGAATATATATTAGATATGCTATCAATGCGTGGTAAATTGGGTTCATAATTATATACCTATGTAGGACTTTCGCTTTAGGCTCTACCAAAGGTAGGGATGCGGGGTGTCCGCAAATAATCGCTGACCGCATCATGGCTCATGCAGTCCAAATGTTCTGCTAGGTGGCTGCACGTATAGTTAACCGGCGTACTGATCAGATACTTGAGGGTGGGTCATAATTACATCACATTCAGTTTCGATGAGCCGATATGAGCCGTTAA
>JBBSBS010000369.1:0-6690 GCA_038251045.1 Aggregatilineales bacterium
AGCAGCGCTAAAGTATCTGCTAATGCTGGTTTTACCGCATTGAAAGTTGGCCTTTTTGGCGCGATGAATATCGTTGACACACAAGAGGTTTTAGAAGATTGTGTACATCGATTTGCGGAACTGCGGGCAGCTGTTGGTCCGAAAGTTGATATTGGGATCGATTTTCATGGGCGTGTCAGTCCAGCGATGGCGGTTCGGTTGGCAAAAGCACTGGAACCCTATTATCCAATGTTTATTGAAGAACCTGTTTTGCCAGAAAATGTGGATGTAATGGTGACGGTCGCACGAAGCACAACCATCCCTATTGCAACGGGTGAGCGCTTATTTGCCAAGTGGGGCTTCCGTGAAGTTATTGAAAAGCAGGCGGCGGTAATTCTTCAACCGGACATTTCTCATGCGGGGGGGATTCTTGAATGCAAGAAAATTGCGGCAATGGCAGAAACCTATTACAGTGCCATTGCTCCACACTGCCCTCTGGGACCCATCGCCCTAGCAGCGTGTTTACAACTTGATGCATGTATTCCAAACTTTCTGGTACAGGAGCATGTGACCACAGGTGAAGGATACCTGAAAGAACCCTTCAAGATTATAGATGGTTATATCGATTTACCGACAAAGCCGGGACTCGGCATTGAGCTAGACGAAGAAGCACTCAAAACCCAGCTCCATGACGGCTCCTGGGAAACACCTCGTTTATGGCACAATGATGGTTCTGTGGCTGACTGGTAATGAACACTCATGAGTAAAGGGAAATTTCAAACAAAACAACTCAACATAGAACCAGCACTTGCCTTGCTGGAATTCAGTAGTATTGCCGCAGGCATTTTGGCAGCTGATGCAATGGTAAAACGAGCAATGCTAGATGTTATCCATGCAGGTACGGTGCAGCCCGGGCGATTTCTGATTCTTGTTGGGGGTGCAGTAGCAGAGGTTGAAGAAGCCCTTAAAGCCGGTCAGGAATCTGCACCTGATGTGCTGAATGACCACATTTTCTTAGCCGGAGTTCATCCGGATGTGGTACACGCATTAAGTGGTAAAAGATTTAGACGAACTGACGACGCTCTTGGCATCATTGAAACGAATTCTGTACCGGCAGCAATCTCAGCTGCGGACAAAGGTGTCAAGGGCGCACAGGTAAGCCTGATTGAAGTTCGGCTCGCAGATGGTTTAAATGGCAAGGGTCTCGTATTTTTCAGTGGCCTTGTTTCAGACGTGGAAGCAGCCGTGGAGATCGCTACCGAAATTCTGCAAAGTGGTCAGCTTATACGTCAAGTAGTCATTCCAAAGCTGCACGGTGAGATACGACAAATTATCCAAGAAAGCACTCGCTTTGGCGCACAACTGGGATGGCATTCAGGAAGTATAGACGAATAATGGATAAGCAAGGCGATCGGGTATGGCAATCTGCCGAAGTTGCGCATGGATACCTAGAAGGAATGCGCGGGGCTATTCCACTTGCTGCGGAACAACTCGATATCATGATGCGCGTGCTACGATCAGCACGACCTGAATTAAAAAACTTTCTGGACATTGGGTGCGGAGACGGCATTTTAGGACATACTATTCTGGCGCATTACCCAGATGCCCAAGGGATTCTACTCGATTTTTCAGAACCCATGATTGAAGCCGCGCGTCATAAGCTAGCTTCAAGTCGATCTCAGTTGCAATTCATGACAGTGGATTACGGTAATTCTCAATGGGTAGATTTGGTACAATCCTCTGCTCCATTCGATGGCATTGTGTCGGGGTTTTCCATTCACCATCAACCTGATTCCCGAAAAAAGGTTCTTTACAATGAGATATTCTCCTTGCTAAAACCGGGCGGGGCGTTCATAAATATTGAGCACATTGCACCAGAAAGTGGGTGGATTGAGGAACGCTTTAACGAACTGTTTATTGACTCAATGATTGCACACAATCAGCGACACGGAATTAACCTCAGCCCAGAAGAAACGGCTAAGAAATTTACCAAACGTGAGCATCGGGATGCGAATATACTCGCGCCCATTGATCTACAAATTCAATGGCTGCAAGATATAGGCTATCAACATACAGCTTGTTATCTAAAAATTTTCGAGTTAGCTGTATTTGGGGGAATACGCCCGAATGAATGAAGCCGAACTCCGTGAACAAATGTGCTTGGTCGGACAACTTATGCACAGGAACGGTTATGTTGACGGAGCAGGAGGCAACATTAGCGTTAAGCTCGATGAAACGCACCTGCTGACGACTCCCAGCGGGTTAGCCAAGGGGTTTATGTCGCCAGACGAGATGGTAATCGTTGACATAACAGGTAACCGTAGTGAACCCCTTGATAAAACTCCTTTCAATCTAAGACCGACCTCTGAACTAGTTATGCACCTAGAGTGTTATCATCAGCGACCTGACATTCAGGCAGTCGTTCATGCACATCCCCCTACAGCCGTTGCATTAACTATTTCAGGGCACAATCTGTCTAATATTCTGATACCTGAGATAGTCATTCTCATGGGGACTATCCCTACTCTGCCTTATGCCACGCCCGCAAGCGATGAAAACCGAACAGCAATTGGCGAGGCGATACGCGGACATGATGCTCTAATGCTGGCATATCATGGCTCGTTGACGGTAGCAAAATCGCTATGGGATGCATATTTGAGACTCGAAAACTTGGAACACAGTGCAAAAATGATCTATATGGTCAATCAACTTGGCGGCGCAAACACATTTATTAGCGGGGAACAACTTGAGCGCCTCATTGAGATTCGTCAACGTCTAGGACTATTGCGGCCAAATGATCGTGACCAAATCATGCAATTGTCGCAGCATTGACGTTTCTACCTTGACGCATGAGAAACCGATTGATAGAATTCCCCTCAATGGTCCCATCGTCTAGCGGCCTAGGATGTCACCCTTTCAAGGTGAAGACACGGGTTCGAGTCCCGTTGGGACTATTGCTTTGTAGCCTAGATTAAAACCACTGTAATGGTGGTTTTTAGTTTCTGGGCCATCCAATCATCATACATTCGAAATATATTCTGACTCTGATTGCTAGTTGCGAAATCTTCTCTCAGAACCTCATCCCCTAGCCATCTCTCCGTTTACAAAGAGGAGGAACTGAGGGGCGAAAACGGGGCATCAATAACGAACTAGCAATCAAGGTATTCATACCTTGATTGCTAGTTGGCGTTCATGATGTCCACAAGTCAGAATAGGAGTTACTAGACAGCCAAACTGACGAGGGACACCATGAACGAGGACTATATTGTAACTGTTTATTATGTGATTGATGAAATGTTGAATGTGGTTGAGTACCAAGAGGATAGTCGTAGTAGCATCAGCGCGGCAGAGGTCTTGACGGTAGCGATTGTGGCCGCCCGCTACTTTCATAACCATTGGGAACGGGCTTTGTGTATCCTGATCCAACGCGGTGAGATTACGCCAATTAGTGTGTCGCGCTTCAATCGTCGTTTGCACCACTTGTATGACTGGCTGTACGGGATAGTCGTCAGTCTGGGTGAATTGTTCACAGGAGGCGAGGTCTATATCATTGATAGTATGCCGCTGCCGGT
The DNA here is from genome assembly GCA_038251045.1 of Aggregatilineales bacterium. Classification (GTDB taxonomy): domain Bacteria; phylum Chloroflexota; class Anaerolineae; order Aggregatilineales; family Phototrophicaceae; genus CFX2. The sequence goes on from JBBSBS010000369.1 coordinate 3,552, forward strand.
CTGCAAGCGTGTCCGCGCTAGACGGTGTCGCAAAGTACGCGGCAAAGCCTATTGTGGTTACTGCGCGGCCAAAAAGGAGAAGTTCTTCGGCTGGCGCTTGCACTTGATTTGCACCCCCGAAGGTATTCCGGTAGCCTTTGATCTCTTGCCCGCTGCTCACCAAGATCTGACCCCTATCCATGAATTAACCCTCACCTTACCCAACGGCGCACGCCTCTTCGGTGACAAAGGCTATATCTCCGCTCCCGATGCCGCCTCTATCTTCGAGGCTATTGATGTCCGACTGGTCACCGCTCGTCGCAAAAACATGTCCCCCAACACCTGGGCTGACGATTATGATCTGCTGCTTTACCGCAAACGCATTGAAACCCTTTACTCCCAAATGCAGCGTATGGGTACTCAACACCTCTATTCACGCACCCCTGCTGGTTTTGCCCTCAAAGCTTTTGCCTCTGTTTTTGCTTTGCCCTTTACCAATATTCTCAACTAGCAATCAAGGTATTCTGAGATTCTATTTGAACTGATTCAGACAATTAGAGCGAACAAGTGACGCAAGTTAATCAAAGCAAAAGCGAGATGATGGCCCGCCAAGAAATGAGCATCCTTGAGGTCAAAACGTAGCAAAAGGGCACGAAACTTATCAATCCAAGCAAAGGAACGCTCACTCACGAAACGGTCTTTGTAGATTTGTGGATTGAAAAGTCGCTTGCGTCCGCGTTTGACATATTTACGATTACGCTTGTTTTCAGCCATGTTAGGGACAATGCGATGATTGAAACAAACTTTTCGAGCCTCTTTGGTGTCAAAAGCGCTATCCGCATTGAAGAAAGCACCCGAAATGACTAATCCCCAGCGTTTCATGGTTTTAAACGCGGTCTGAAGATGGTCTTTCAGGTTGAAGGCATCATTATGATGACCTGCGACAATGCCCGTGCAAACAATCAGGTAGCCGTTTTTGTCGGTTATGGGCAAGATGTTACTGGTCTTGGCGCGTTTGCGGCGTTGGTAAGCCACGCTTTCACCGCCCTTTTTGGCAATCGTGTGGCTACCGTCCAAGTTGATCTGCCTCAAGTCCAGTTTATGCCGGATGTGTCTAATACTGCCTTGCCAAACCCGCTGCAAACTCCCATCGGCACTCCATTTCCGCCAATGATCATAGACGGCTTGCCAACTCGGCTCGTTACGTCTCTCACGCTCACTTGCCGCGCTCGAAACCGGCAAACGATCCCACTGACAGCCGGTATGCAACCGGTACAAAATCAGGTTAAATATCCCATGCAAGGGTGTTTTACTCACATAACCACGTCGGGCTGTTGTCAAATTAGGCAAGATGTAGTCTCGAAACTGTTCCTCAGTTACACTTTCAGGGATGGTACTCATGATTAGTTACTCTTTGGTCGGAGTTTTCCTCAATCATGAGCTACCATCCTTTTTTTCTCAATATGTCTGAATCAGTTCTTTAATTTGCGACATGACTTAAAGCAGATTTGGTTGTTCAGCTAGTTCTGACTTTTCTAGCCTCGGCTCTTGCACAACATTCAAACAAACTGTCTTCATCTGACATATTACCTCCCATCATTTCTGGGTAAGATCATCGATAAAACGGACAATGAAAAGAGCAAGGGTTCTTCATCTGTGTTGCTATGGCTTCGGTTTTCCACTTTTGCTTGATATTGCTAAAATAGGTATTGAGTCCTTGGCTATGCAAGTCTTCTATAAGCTCTTTGTGAAGTACTGCGCCAATTCTTGACCATTTCGCGGTGTATTCCAGTGTCAGCGAATGATACGTCCAGTCGCCATCCGATTCGAGTAACCACATCCAATTGGATTTCATTTGACCAGAGGTTTCGACTGCTAAACGTCGATTCGGCTCATAGATATTAGTGCGGATTCCCCCACGCAACTTGAGTTTGCCCAGCGTATAAATCCACTCTCCGGTATAACCTCCATTCTTAGACAAAGCAGAGGTGTACTGATTGACATTTGGGTTGAACCGCTGCCATTGGTGTCAAGTACCCAATTATTGACGACAAGTGTCTGAGAAGACGTGGGCAGCAAAAGCAGCCGGTGGCATCTTGAGAGCGGTGTGGATGCGATGATGGTTGTAGTAATGGATTTGATGATGGATGGACTCGAAGAACTCACCGACACCATCAAAGCGGTTCATGTCACCAAACTCATCTTTAAAACGACCATAAAAGGATTCTTGGTGAACATTTTGCCAGGGAGAAGCCACGTCGCTGACCAAGATTTGGATAGCCTGTTGCCGGAGATAGTGGGTGCAGCGGTCCGCCATAAACTCGTTGCCCTGGTCGGAATGAAAAATCGACGGTTTGAGACCGGTCGCCAGTGCCTGCTGGATCGTTGCTAGCACGAGCTGGCTGTCGTGATGCTTGCCAATGCGGTAAGCCATGATTTGTCGCGTAGCGCGGTCTTCAATCGTTGCCAAATACCAGACCGTACCCTGGTAGACTAGGCGGCTCACATCGCTGCACCACACCTGATAGGGCAGCGTGATGGTCTTCATCTCTTTGATCAGGTTGTGATACGGATGAGGCGTTGTCGGACGGGTCGTGTAGTGCTTGGATCGTCGCCGTGGAGGACGCAATTTGAAGTGCGCCATCACCCGCTGGGCACGCTTGTGGTTAATACCCAGATGCAGGGCTACCCGGCGATGTCCATAGGCCGGATGGTCCCGATGGACGGCTTCAATCTGGCGTTTGAGGGCTAGGTCTTTGCTCGGCTGTCGTTGCTGACGATAAATGTTTTTCCGACTAATGCCCAATGCATCGGCGCAGAGCGTTTTATGCTTCGATCGCCGCACTATTTCAACTTTTTTTGAACGTGCATCGTCAGCGTGAGTTCGCCAACCAAGCGCTTCAGCTCTTCGTTTTCACGTTTCAGCTTGTTGAATTCCAACATCGAAACGACCGATTCGCCTGTGTCCTGGCGCAGCCAGCTGTAGATCGTTTTGCTACTGACTGCATATTGGGCTGATAAAGCCACCACCCGCTCACCGGACTGTATTTTACCGATGATCTCTTCCTTGATTTCTTTCGCAATCCGATGCCTCATTGGATACCCTTTTGGAACTTCATTATCCCAGACTTTTGTCTTATTTTATGGGGTACCGATCAGG